>CAXUJF010000140.1:0-11675 GCA_964250865.1 uncultured Streptosporangiaceae bacterium | reverse complement strand
TCCTGGTCGTGGTGGCGGTGGCCCAGCTCATGGTGGTGCTGGACTCGACCATCGTGAACATCGCCCTGCCGTCGGCCCAGCACGCGCTGGGCTTCGCCAACAGTGACCGGCAGTGGGTGGTGACGGCGTACGCCCTGGCCTTCGGCAGCCTGCTCCTGGTGGGTGGCCGCCTGGGTGACATGTTCAGCCGCAAGTGGGTCTTCATCACCGGCCTGATCGGATTCGCCGTCGCCTCGGCCATCGGCGGTGCCGCCGTCTCGTTCCTGATGCTGGTCGCGGCCCGGGCCCTGCAGGGCGCGTTCGGCGCCATCCTCGCCCCGGCCGCCCTCGGCACCCTGGTCAGCACCTTCCGGGACCCGCGCGAGCGGGGCCAGGCCTTCGCCGTGTTCGGGTCGGTCGCGGTCGGCGGGGGCGCGGTCGGCCTGATCCTGGGCGGCCTGCTCACCCAGTACCTGTCCTGGCGCTACACCCTGTACGTCAACCTGATCTTCGCCGCCCTCGCCGTGGCCGGCGCCCTGGCCTGGATCCACACCAGCCGGCCGGCCACCCGGCCCCGGATGGACTGGCCCGGGGCGGTCCTCGCCTGCGCGGGGCTGTTCCTGATCGTCTTCGGGTTCTCCCACGCCGACACGGCCAGCTGGACCGCCACCCTGACCCTCGGTTCCCTGGCCCTCGGCGCGGTCCTGCTCGTCGGGTTCGTCGTGGCCGAGCGGCGGGTCAGCCACCCCCTGCTGCCGCTCCGCGTCATCCTCGACCGCACGCGGGGCGGCTCGTACGTCGCCGTCGGCATCACCGGAATCGCGATCTTCGGCATCTTCCTGTTCCTGACCTACTACATGCAGCAGGTCAAGGCGTACAGCCCGCTGACCACCGGACTGCTCTTCCTGCCGCTGGTGGCCGGCATCCTGGTCGCCTCCACGCTGTCCAGCGTGGTGCTGCTGCCCCGGGTCGGGGCGCGCGTCCTGATCGCGGTGGGCATGCTGCTGGGCGCGGGCGGAACGGCCTATCTGGCCCAGCTCACGGTGACCTCCGGCTACGCCGCGGACATCCTGCCCGCCCTGGTGGCCATGGGCCTGGGGTTCGGCATGATCTTCGCCCCGGCCATCAACACCGCCACCGCCGGCGTGCCGCGCGAGGACTCGGGCGTCGCCTCGGCGCTGGTCAACACGATGCAGCAGGTCGGCGGGTCCATCGGCGTATCCATCCTCAGCACCATCGCGGGCAGCGCGACGACCAGCTACCTGCTCGCCCATCACGCCGGCCCGAAGGCGCCCGCGATCGCGGCCACTCACGGCTACACCCTGGCCTTCACAATCTCGGCCGCGCTGCTCGGACTGGGCGCGATCCTCGCGATCCTCATGCTGCCGTCACGCCGCCGGCTCGAACAACTGAGCCGCGAGGCCGCCATCCCCAGCGCCGTACCGAAGCCTGTGGTGACCAACGCCGGGACCCCGTCGGAGCAATAAAAGATAAAGACGACGAGCCCGGTAATTACGATCCAGAACGCTTTTATGTTATCCCTCATCGACTTTTCGTCCCGGCGGCCAGTGGACATTTCGGCTGCCGGGACGTAAGTTGAAGGTAGCTCCGGACCTTGGCCGCCGCTCTGTAAAATTGACGGAACCGGCACAAGACGGAGTTTCTTAATGTTCCGGGTCAGGCGCCGGACGGCGCCACGGCCCAGAAAAGACAACAGCCCCGGGAGAATTGTTCTCCCGCCGTGCGGCTTTTCGCGCAGGACCGGCTGCCCACACGTCAATTCTTTACTGCCTGAGGAGTGGGTCATGGGCATCGCCGCCGTCCCGCCGGTCCAGCGTTCCGCGCCCTACGACGGCACGACATCCTTCCCCGACAGCGGGCAGCCGGTCACCACCGCCGCGGGCCGGGTCCGGGTCGGGGTAACTACCGCGTTTGTGGTCGTACCGTTCGCCGGCCTGGCCGCGGCCGTGTGGCTGACGTGGGGCCACGGGCTGGGGCTGGCCGACGTTCTCCTGGCGGCCGGCTTCTACGCGCTGACCGGGCTCGGGGTGACCGTCGGGTTCCACCGGCTGCTGACCCACCGTGCGTTCACCGCGTCCAGGCCGCTGCGGATAGCGCTGGCCGTCGCCGGATCGATGACCTTCCAGGGGGACGTGATCGGCTGGGTCGCCATCCACCGCCGCCACCATGCCTTCACCGACCGGCCCGGCGATCCGCACTCTCCCTACCGGTACGGCACCAGCGTGGGCGCCCAGCTCCGCGGCCTCGCCCACGCTCACGTCGGCTGGCTGCTGCGCGATGATCCGACGCCGCCGGCCCGGTACGCCCCCGACATGATCGCCGACCCGGCCATGCGGGCCGTCGCCACGGCCTTCCCCGCCCTGTGCGCCGCTTCGCTGGCGCTGCCGGCCGCGGCGGGCTGGCTGATCGGCGGCTGGCACGGTGCCCTGGGTGCCTTCCTGTGGGCCGGCCTGGCCCGCGTCGCCCTGCTGCAGCACGTCACCTGGTCGGTCAACTCGCTCTGCCACGTCATCGGCACCCGCCCGTACAAAACCCGCTGCCACGACCGCGCCACCAACCTGTGGCCGCTGGCGCTGGTCTCGTTCGGCGAAAGCTGGCACAACGGTCATCACTCCGACCCCAGCTGCGCCCGGCACGGCACCGGCCCCCACCAGGTCGACCTGTCAGCTGCCGTCATCCGCTGCTTCGAGCGTTTCGGCTGGGTCACCGCCGTGCACTGGCCCGACCCGGCCCGCCTCGCCGCCCGTTGCCGTTCCGGCGGCGGCTAGCTGCTGCTAGCTATGGGAGGCGACGCTGGCGGTCCCGCGGATAACGTCGCCCGCCAGCTCGGTCAGCGGACGATTATGGTCCCGGGCGTAGCGGCGCAGGAGCAGGAAGGCCTCATCGGGGGTGGTCCGGAGCCGCTCCGCGAGAATGCCCTTGGCCTGCTCGATGATGACGCGGCTGTTCAGCGCCACCTGCAACTGCCCGGCGACGACCTCTTGCTGATGGATCGCGCGTTCCTGCAGGATTCCGATCGTGGCCACATCGACCAGCGCCCGGCCGGCCACCGCGACCGCCGGATTCAGCCCATCCGGGGCGCTGCGGAACAGGTTCAGCGTCCCGATGATCTGAGCACGTAGCCGCATCGGGATGGCGTGGACGCCGGCGAAGCCCATCTCCGCGGCGGCGGCGGCGAACTGCGGCCAGCGGGCCGTGGCCGGGTCCGACCGGATGTCGCCGATGGCGACGACCTGGCCGGTGCGGTAACAGTCCACGCACGGGCCCTCGTCGTTCTGGATCTGGAACAGCTCCACGACCTTGGCCTGCCCGGTCGACGCCGCCACCAGCCGCAGGACACCCCCGCTGTCGGCCAGCAGCAGGCCGGCCGCGTCCACCTCGAGCAGCTCCACGCACCGCTCGGTCAGCGTGTGCAGGAAATCCATCAGGTCGAACCCGGCGACCAGCGTATCCGCCAGCTCCACGAACACCTGCGCCATGCGCTCATCTACCGTCGCCGCCATATTCGCCACAGTAGTCCTCGGGAATTACCGGGGCGTGCGCCACCGTCCTTGGCTGGCCAGGGCGATGTCACGCTTCCAGCCCGGAACCGCGATCCGGGTCCAGGCGCAACCTGCGGTTCACTACGTCGTCGGCCACGTCAGCCAGCGAAGCGCCACCAGCAAAGGCGTGCGCCCGCAGCCGGACGAGTGCCTCGCCGAGGTCCACCCCCAGCTGCACGGAGATCATCCCGGCCGCCTGATGCACCTCAGCGCGCCGATCGGACAGGCCGTCCAGCGGCCGGTAATCCGGCGACGCGCTGATGCCTGCCGCGGCATCCAGCACTATGTGCAGTGTGATGTCGGCCAGGACCAGCGCATCGGCCAGCTGGGCGACGGTCAGCGAGCCAGGCTGCGACCGGTACATCGAGAGCACTCCCACCTGAATCGCCCCGGCCTGCAGCGGAACGGCGAACAGGGCCTGTGCGCCCGCCGCGACCGCCGCCGGCACAAAAACCGGCCAGCGCGCCACCGCCGACTCCAGGTCCGGGATCAGCACCGGCATGCCGAACGCAAAATCTTCCACCCCGGGCCCATCGCCGGTCGTGAACTGCAGCTCCTCCAGCTGGGCACTCAGTCCATCGGAGGCGCCCAGCGGCTCACGCACCAGCAGGCCGCTCGTCGCTATCACGCTCGCGCCGTCAACTCCCAGGCACCGGACGGCGGCCCGGCACAGAGCCGCCACAGAAACCGGGCCGTCACCGTCGTGGGCAGCGGTGATACACCCCCACACCTTTGCCGTCCGCTCGCCCGTCACCATCCGGCGTCACACCGGACGGTGACGGGCGTAGGCCAGGTCCGCCTGTTCCACGCTGGCGTGGACGGAGAAGACATCGGCCAGGCCGGTCAGGGCGAGAACCCGCAGTATCAGCTGCTGCGGCGCCGCCAGCAGCAGGTCACCGCCTGCCCGCCTGGCCTGTTCGCCTGCCGCCACCAGGGTCCACAGGCTGGAACAGTCGATGAATTCCAGGTCGGCCAGGTCGATGATGACATCCGGGCAGTAGGCCACCACGTTTGCGAGCGCCGCCGTGACGCTCCCGGCGTCTGAGAGGTCAAGCTCTCCGCGCAGCCCGACGACGGCGTGACCATCCCGTACGACGGTGCTCAGATCGATGTTGACCATCGGGACACCTTCCTGTCAGGACAGGTAGATGTCCCGACCCAGCGGCAGGAATTAACCGCGGTTATGGGGTCTGGCTCGGTGAGCGGCCAGGTGCCGTGGTGACCAGGCCGTTTCCGCTGGAGTTGGTCGGTTGCAGCGGTGCGGTGCCCGGCCCTGATGCGTGATCGGGCTGGCCGCCGAGGATGTCGGTGGCGGAGGAGGCACGACGGGCGTGCATGAGGCCGAGGGCGCCGAGGATGAGCATGACGAGGCCGGCAATGTACGCGGCGATCGCAGCGATCCCGGCGATCGTGCCCATGGTGCCGAAGGCGTACGCGTTCAGCAGCAGGCCACGCAGGGTCTCACCCTTGAACACCGTATTGACCTGGGCGGCCAGTTTGGCGTTGGCCGGCTGGGCTATCGATTCGGCGGACAGCTGGGCGTAGGTCTTGCCGCCACCGATGGCTTTGAGGTGGTTGGCGATGAAGTGATCGGCGTAGACCTCGGCCTGGGCGCCGGTGGTCAGCTGCTGCCCGGCGTACTGGTGCATCGCCGCGAACTCGGGGGCCTTGATCGCCGGGCTGTTGCTGGCCGGGAAGTAGACCTTCTCGGCGGCCAGCTGGGTGTGGACTTCGTTACCGATGAAGCTGTGGGCCCAGGTCAGCAGGCCCCCGGCGGCAATCAGCGTGACGGCCAGGAACAAGCCGGCTGCGGCCATCAAGATGTCAAAGGTTCTGCGTCTCAAAACGATTCTCCCTGGTGGAACGGGTACTGCGGTGACTGGCCGGCCCGTCCGGCGGTTCCCGGGCGGGCCAGCCAGGTAGATCAGCTGGACCCGGCAGTTCCACTGGGAGTGGTTCCGTTGGGAGTGGTTCCGTTGGCGGTCGTGACTGGGGCCTTGGCTGGGTCGGCGGGGGCCTTGACCGGGTTGGCGGCCGGGAGCGCGGGGAGAGCGGCGGTCGCGGCGGCCTTTTCGCCGGCCAGGAAGGAACCGAGTTCGGCGATGGTGGTCATCAGCGGGGCCGGGAAGACCACGGTGGTGTTCTTGTCCACACCGATCTCGACCAGGCTCTGCAGGTTACGCAGCTGCAGGGCCAGCGGGTGGGCCATCATCGTGTCGGACGCCTCGCCCAGAGCGGCGGCGGCCAGCGACTCGCCTTCGGCATTGATGATCTTCGCGCGCTTCTCCCGCTCAGCTTCGGCCTGCTTGGCCATCGCGCGTTTCATGGTGTCCGGGAGCTGGATGTCCTTCAGCTCGACCAGCGTGACCTCGACGCCCCACTCCACGGTGGAGACATCCAGGATCTTGCGGATGTCCAGATTGATCTTGTCGGTCTCCGACAAGGTCTGGTCCAGGCTGTGCTGGCCCACGACCTTCCGCAGCGTGGTCTGCGCGATCTGGTCGATCGCCGAGTTCACGTCCTCGATCGCCACCACCGACTTGACCGCATCGACGACCCGGAAATAGGCGACCGCGGACACGTCGACGCTGACGTTGTCACGGGTAATGATGCCCTGGGACTGGATCGGCATGGTCACGATCCGCAGCGACACCCGCCGCAGCACATCGGCGAACGGGATGATCAGCCGGAGCCCCGGGGCCCGTGGCCCCTGCACCCGGCCGAACCGGAACAGCACGCCTTCCTCGTACTGCTTGACGATCCGCACCGCCGTGGCTAGCCCGATGAGGGCCAGCACCACGACGATGACCAAGACAATAATCAGGACTTTCATACGAACCTCTATTTTGAGACCGGACCATATTGTGCGAAAAACGCAGGCAAAATAAGGTCCCGGTAAATTACGGCGCAGCGAGCGACGACGCTCTGAATGGCCTTCTTGGCCAGCGGGACGGCTGACCGGCACGGTTAACGAGCTGCGCGGGGAATTTCAGCAGGAGGAATTTTCCTCGGGCTCACGGAGCCTTTTCGCCGCGACATCACACATTTGTGATGCACCTGCCAGGGTCCGGAGCAACAGTCTTCACACTACGCCCGTTTCCCCCGCATAGGAAATTATGACGTAGATCATTACGCCACATAAAATTGTGCACGAATTCAAGGGGCCTACGCCGTCGCGAACGCCGGTAGTGAGGTCGGGGCGCCGGGCCGAAGCGAGCGGGCCGGCCCGATCCGCCTACTGCCTGTCCGGTCTGGCCGGCCTGGCCCTCAGTCAGGGAAAGCCCGGGGTGTCCGCCCGGCTGATCGGAGCGTCTGGCTACGCCCTTCAGATCGTGGGCGCGGCCGTCTGGCCCGGGATGCGGTCCATAAGCCAGGCTCAGCGAGCCGCGGTCACCGCCGCGCTCAGTCCGGCCTCGTTCACCGCGACCGTGGCGGAGGGGGCCCGGATGCGGATCCCCGACGCCCTCGCCTACGGGCTGGCGGCGACCGGGGGCGGCCAGGCATCAGATCCCTTCGCCGACTGGGCCCCGCACCTGAGGCCGGCGACCTGACCTCAGATCGTTCCGGCGAGCGCGCTGGACAGGTCCGGGTACATGCTGAAACGGCGGTCCGCGCCGGTCGATCGCAGGAGGTTTGCGACCTGGCTGCTCGGGGCGGCCAGGCACACGGTGATGCCGAGCAACCGGGCTCGGCGCTGGGTGCTGATCAGCACGTTCAGCCCGGCCAGATCGCACTGGAGAACGCGTGACAGGTCGAGGATGAGCAGCCTGGTGCCGTGATGAAGGATGCCGAGCAGCCGATCCCGCAGCGCCGGAGCGGCGGCGGTATCAAGAGCACCGCCCAGCCGGACGATAGCCCGGTCAGCGGGCGGCGCTGCGTCCTGGCCACGGGCCGCGACGGTGGCGCTGATCACGAGGTGGCTGACCCGGCCAGCTCGGCTGGGGCGGGGGCTGGCGCTGAGGCTGGGTCCTGGACTAGGCCGGGGGCTGACGCAGTGATGCTGGCCAGGAGGGCGGGGGCGTGAATCTGGTTGCCTGCCTCGGCGGCCTGGTCCATGGCCTTCCGGGCCTCCGGCTCGCCGGTGTCCGGTGGGACGGTGAGCAGGTCGGTTTGCTGACCGGTGGCGGAGAATGCGGTCAGCAGGCCGGCGGGCTGGGTGTCGAACCAGCCGAGGTGCACGACGCGGCCGTTCTCCGGGGCGCCGAAGACCAGCTGCCGGGGCCGGCTCGCGGTCCAGTCGGCCGCGCCGAGCATGATCCGCCTGGTCCGGCCGTGCCGTTCGTCCAGGGCGCGGATCAGGTCCGGCAGCTCCGTGGCCGGGTCCTCGGACCGGGGCCACCAGCCACCATCCAGCACCGTGGGACCGTGCTGATCCGGCTTCAGCTCCAGCCGGGCAGGTTGGGCCGAGCCGCTTGCCGCCTCACGTCCGGTCGTACTCAGCATGACGTTCTCTCTCGCCTCTGGCCAGGCCAGTAGCCCGGCCGCCCCGGAGAACACCGCTCAGGTGAACACTATTCAATTCCGGGTACGGTGTTCATACTAAAGTGAACGCCGTACACAGTCAACCGGTGACCCGGGACGGAGGCAGCGTGACAGAGCAGGCGCCAGACACAGCTACCGACGCGGGTGCGCTGTGGTTCAACCGGCCCGGCGACGCGGAGCGCGGCCGCCGTACGCTCACCCGTGACCGCGTCGTCGCCGAGGCGCTCGCGGTCATCAGCACCGATGGTGCGCAGGCCCTCAGCATGCGAGCGCTGGCGGCCCGTCTCGGCGTAGTTCCCGGTGCCTTGTATCGTCACGTCCGCAGCAAGGAACAGCTGTACGACCTCGTCCTCGACGCCGTGCTGGCCGAGGTCGACTGCCGCGCCGACCCCACCCAGCCCTGGACCGCACAGGTTGCCACGCTCGCCCATCGTCTCCGGGCCGCCCTGGAGCACCACCCCGGCGTAGCCGCCCTGCTCAAGACCCGCGATCCGCTCAGCCCGGGCTCGCTGGCCCTGGCCGAGGCTTTCCTCGCCCCGCTGCTCACCGCTGGGTTGTCCGGCCCCGAGGCCGCCCTGGCCTTCCGCCTCATCTACGACTACACGCTCGGCTTCGCGCTCGCCGACCCCAGCTCACCGGCCGAGCAGCGCCTCCGCGACACCGCGACGCGGCAGCAGCTGGAAGCCTTCCTCCGCGCACTGCCCGCGGACCGCTTCCCCGCCCTGGCCGCCCACGGCCCGCACGCCTGGGACGCGGACCGCGATAAGCGCTTTGCCGCTGGTCTCGGCATCCTGCTCCGCGGACTGCAGGCCTAGGGCCGCTCGGGCAGAACGGCCAGCGCGGCCCGGAGCGCCGGTGCCATCCACCAGCCGCAGCGGCAGGAACAGATGCCGGTGATCATCGCGGTGGTCCCGGACCGGCTGAACTACGATCGGAAGGGATGACCAGTCGTTCGCCGGCGGCAGCGTCCAGTGCGCGGGTCTGGCCGGGCCTGCGTACGGAGCACGCCTGGATACCCGTTCACCGCAGGCCGACCACGACCGGCGTTGGCCAGGTCGGGATCGCGTTTGGCGGGCACCGGCGGCTGGTCTACGAGACGGCAGGCCGTACGGTCGAGGCCGACCACGCCCCCGGCGTGACCATCGTTTCGGGCCCGGACCCGGTGACCTGGCTGCGGGTGGACGAGCCGGTCGAGGCGCTGGAGATGTACCCGGACCCGGCACTGGTGACAGGGGTCGTGGCCGCCCGGGCCGGGACCGGAGATGTCATCCCGTGCATCGGGGTCCAGGACGGCACCGTGCTGGCCATCGGTTCGGCCTTCCGCCGCGCGCACGCCACCGGGCTCACCGACGTCGCCGCCAGTACGCTGGCCCACCGGCTGGTGGACCACCTGCTCGAAAGGTACGCCGGACTACCCGAACCGGACCGCCGGGCCCGGGCCGGCCGGCTCGACGCGGCCACCGTCGACCGGATCGCCGAACTGGTCGAAACGCGTCTCGGTAGCCCGCTCGACCTGGCCGACCTGGCCGCCGTGGCCCGTCTCAGTCCGTACCACTTCCATCGCTGTTTCCGCGTCACCACCGGGCTGACCCCGCACGCCTTCGTCACCGCCCGGCGGATGGACCGGGCCCGGCTGATGGTGTCGGCCACCACCCGTCCGGTCGACGAGATCGCGGCGTCAGTCGGCTTTACCAACCTCAGCCACTTCCGCCGGGTCTTCCGCCGCCATCACGGCTGGCCACCGTCCGCGCTGCGGTCGCGGGAAACTGCGCAAGATCCGACCTGACCGGCCCGGGACGGCCGTTGGCACAGTGGGTTCATGCCCATGTTCTCCACTCTGGTGACCAGCACTGTGGTGACCAGCACTGTGCTGACCAGCGCCGGTGATCCGATCTCGGTCCGCGTTCACCGCCCCGACGGCGACCTGGCCGAGCCGCGGCCTACGGTGATCGTGGTCGGCTCGTGGCTGACGGTCAAGGAACAAATGGCCGATCACTATGCCACCGCCCTCGCCCGCCGCGGCTACCAGGCGATCACCTTCGACTACGCCGGATTCGGTGAAAGCGGTGGCGTGCTGCGCCAGACCGAGATCCCCGCTCGCAAGATCGCCGACCTCGGCGCGATCGTGCGATTCACCCGGAGCCTGTCGGCCACCGCACCCGGTGGCCCGGGCCTGCTCGCGGTGTGCGCCAGCGCCCAGTACGCGCTGGCCGCGCTGGCGGAAGGCGCGCCGGTGGCATCATTCGCGTCGGTCGCCGGGTGGTTTCACGACACGAGGTCGGTGGCCACGTTCTACGGCGGCCGCGACGGCGTCGCGGCGCGGCTGGCCCGGGCCGACGCCGCCGCCCGCCGTTTCACCGCGCACCGCGAACTCGGCACCGTCCCGGCCTACGCGCCCGGCGACGACCGGGCGGGCATGTTCATCGAGATGGATTACTACGCCAGCCCCACGCGGGGGGCCATCCCGGAGTGGCGCAACGAGATGACCGAGTTGACCTGGGCGCACTGGCTGACCTTCGACGGGCTCGCCCCGGCGGCGGCGGTCCGCACGCCCACCGTCTTCGTGCACAGTGACGGCTGCGTGTTCCCCGATCACGTACGGTCGGTGGCCGCGGCGATGCCCGGCAGGCCCGCTGTGGTGTGGGGCGAGGGCGAGCAGACCGATTACTATGACCAGCCCGCCGCGGTCGGTTTCGCGCTGGACGCGGTCGACGAGCACTTCCGCTCGACGCTGGCGGGTGCCCGATGAGCGCAGCCGATGACGTCGTACGGTTCTTCCACGCCGTCGACGATCGGGCCTGGACAGCGGTCCGGGCTGGGCTGACCGACGAGGTCAGCTCCGACTACACCTCCCTCTTCGGCGGCGCGCCGGAGCGGCTGACGGCCGACGCCCTGGTCACGCGCTGGCAAGGGCTGCTGCCGGGTTTCGACGGCACTCAGCATCTGCTCGGCCCGCTGGCTATCGAGCAGACCGGGGACGACGCGACCGTGGCCTGCAACGTTCGCGCTTATCACCACCTGGGCGTATCGACGTGGCTGGTCGCCGGCCGCTACTTCCTCACCCTGCGCCGGCTCGACGGGACGTGGCGAGTGGCCGAAATTGTCCTGCACACGACGTACGAGGAGGGGGACCGCTCACTGACCGGCCAGGCGTCCGCCCGTGCGGCGGCCAGCCCAACGCCGTCCTGGTCCCTCCTTGACGCATCGCGGGCTCCCGAGTAATGCTCAAACCGGCTTGATCTGCACTTAGGGGTCGGTCCGACGATGACGCGGATCGGAGGGCAGGTGGTCAACGACGACCCCGCGCGCGCCGCAGGCCCGGGCTCCTCGGGCGCTCGGCTACGCCGGGGCGGCGAAGCGGGCGGCTAGTTCGGCGATGCGCTGGCGGCGGTGGACGGGGCGCATCCGGCCGCCCTGTTCGAGCAGGGTCATGCCGTGCAGGGCGCTCCAGAAGACCTCGGTGGTGCTCCCGCTGGCGGCGTCGCCCAGGGCAGCGGCCAGTGCGTCGAAGCCGGAGTGCAGCTCCTCCTCCACGTCATCCTGGGCGAACCGGGCGTCGATCGGCAACTGGAACATGGCTTCGTACAGGGCCGGGTGCTCGTCGGCGAAGCCGAGATACGCGCGGGCCACCGCCTCGACGGCCCGCGCGCC
>CAXUJF010000139.1:0-11722 GCA_964250865.1 uncultured Streptosporangiaceae bacterium | reverse complement strand
GGGCGGGATCGAGGACTGGGTGACCGCACGGGCCGAGCAGACGGCCGGCCAGCTCCTGTCCAGCGGCGAGGCAACCGTCACCACCTCCCGCGGCACGCTGCGGGCATCGCTGAAACGCCCCGGCCGGCTCACGTCCGGCATGCTTGTAGTCCAGAGGACCGGCGACAACGGAGATACCGGGTCAAGCTCGACTCGGCTGAGCCAGCAACCCGAGCCGGATCTGCGCGAGGAGATCAGCCACCGCCTGGCCCTCGGCATCATCGAGCTGGTCGGCGGCTAACGCCAGCTACGGACCCGCGCCACCGTGAAGTTGATGCCGAGCCCACGCCCTCGGCCACTCACGGCGCCGTCGGCACGGCCAGCATCAGGTGCCGCCGCTGCACAGCGCCTGGAAACGAGCAGAACGTCCTTTCATGATCACCATAGATGATCATGAAGGGCCCCCTCAACGCCGCGCATCGGCGGATCTGGTGCGGCCGCAGGGCGTCCCTCTTGACGTAGGACGGCAGGTGCTGGTTGTAAGCCGGGACAGCGCTAGAAGGTGCTACTCCGGGCCGAGCTTTGGTGCCGCAGCGCCGTCGACTGACGTGAGCGGCCAGGAAGGCGTCGGCGAGGTGGCGCGGCTGCGCAGGCCGAAGTAACGGGCGCCCACAATGAACTGCCGTGACCCGACCTCCACCAGGACCATGAGCAGCAGGCAGGCCACGATGGCGCTGGAACTGGTGATATGCCAGGAGTGCATCACCCGGCCGATGACCCGGTCGGCTGATGCTCCGCCGTCGCTGGCGTACACGCTGAACGCAGTGCGCAGCACAACCCCGGCGGCCCAGAACGTCGCGGCCAACAGGCCAGCTTTCGCGTAGATGCCTTTCTCACCGGGATAGACGCGGGTGAACGCTCCAGCGCCCACTCCGAAGATGAGGCCGAGCGCCACGCCACCAGCGATGAGGTACAGGTCGTTGCCGGCAGTCGGGACGCCCTTGAGGTACGCGAACAGGAAGTACACGACGATCGCGACGGGCAGGACCAGGTAGCGGACAGTGAGCCGTCGGCCCCTGAACTGCAGGAAGATGGTCGCCAGCAGGACCGCATCGAGGATGTAGTCAAGAGCATTCATCTCCGGTCGCTCCTCTTGTGCCGCATGGCGTTGGCTGACCAGGAGGCCCGCGTGTCGCTTCTCGCCGGTGGTCTCTGCTCGGCGTTACCATATCAGTCGTTTCGACCTATGGGGAGGACTACTTGGCCGAGTTTCGCAGGCTGACTGACTTCGAGCACATTCTCATCGGCTTGGTGGTGGGCTCGCCGCGGTCGGGGTATGACCTCAAGCGGTTCTTCGCAACCACTCCTGCCATCGTCTATGAGCCCAGTTCTGGTGCTCTGTATCCCGCCTTGCGCCGCCTGGAGAACCGCGGGCTGCTGCGCTCAGAGCTGGCGGTGTCATCCGGCAACCGCGAGCAACGCCGCTACTTCGCCACCGAGGGTGGCCGTCAAGCCCACAGCCGCTGGCTTCGCCAGCCTGTGGACCCAGCCACGGTCGGCAGAGACCTCGGCATGCACCTGATGCGGTTCGCGATGGCCGAACCGGAATTCACCACCGATGAGACGCTGGCCTTCCTGCGCGATCTTGGCCACGCCCTCGACGCGTTCATCACCACCATGGAGACATTCGCGCAAGGCGCCCCCCTAGGCGCCCGTCATCCCGCCTTGGCACTCGAACACGGCCTGGCCGTCCACCGTGCCAGCTTGCAGTGGGTGCACCACGCCTCCGCATCGCTCACGGCCGCCGCGTCAGCTGCAAGCGGCCAGCCCGGCCCCTCCGGGGGTCCAAGTTGACCGCCATGTCAACCGAAGGCCTGATTGAAAGCGGGTGAAGCTCCCGCACGAGCCAGGCAGTCCAGGGGCACGCCCAGAACGCCCGCAACGTTCACCCGACTGCGTACCGATAGGACGGCGATGCTGATCTTTCCCGCCCTAGCGGCATGACGTCCATCTACCGGCCGGCACCTGGCCGCTGATGACCAGCGCGCCCGCCAAGTCATCGCAGGCGTCGTCGCCGCACTCAATGAGGACCGTAACTGCTTGATCCTCACCAACCGGACGAGTCATCTGGAAAAGTTCGCTGACCTGCTGCGCCAAGCCGGGCGTGACCCGGTAATTCTCCGTGGCGGGATGGGTGCTAAGAACCGAGCGGCGGCAATGGGCCGCCTGCAGTCGCAGGCCGGCGGCCCGCCGCTCCTTGTCGTGGCGACTGGTTCATACGCGGGCGAAGGCTTCGACTGCCCCGCCCTGGATAC
Organism: uncultured Streptosporangiaceae bacterium; assembly: GCA_964250865.1. GTDB lineage: Bacteria > Actinomycetota > Actinomycetes > Streptosporangiales > Streptosporangiaceae > Bog-532. The sequence goes on along the minus strand of CAXUJF010000139.1, from coordinate 9,428 downwards.
CTTGTTCCTCGCCGCACCGGTTGCCAATAAAGGCAGCCTGACTCAGTACGTGGGCCGGATCCTGCGCTCGCATGAGAATAAGACGACGGCTGAAGTTCATGACTATCTCGATGAGCGGACTGGCGTCCTCGCCGCCATGCTCGCCAAGCGCGCGCCCGGTTACGCCAATCTTGGGTTTCCGGATCCTCGCAAGGTCGGCCTCACTTCAAGCGCCAGCACGGACAACCGATCGGGTTCGTAAATCGTCTGATATCACGTCTGCGTGATATCATGTGAGCGTATTAATACCGTAGCGGAAAGGCAGCTGACGTGCCCTATGCCCTGGTCATGGCGCCGGAGGTTCGGGAGTGGCTGCACGACTTGCGCAAGCGTGACCGGGCCAGCGCGATCCAGGTCGGCCAGGCCATCGGCATGCTGATCGAAGCCGGGCCAGAGTTGGGCCGCCCGCTCGCCGACCGCGTTCACCACTCCCGGCTGAGCAACCTCAAAGAACTGCGACCTGGCTTCGCTGGACGCAGCGAGATCCGCATCCTGTATGTCTTCGATCCCCGGCGGAATGCAGTCTTACTGGTAGGCGGAGACAAGGCTGGCAAGTGGGAGGCCTGGTACCGCAGGGCGATCCCGCTGGCCGAGCAGCGCTACGAGGACTACCTGAAACAAGAGGACATCCGATGAGCAGCAGCGAGTTCCACCACTACACCCGGGATGAGTTCCTCGCCGAGTTCTATCCTGATCCTGCCGACAAGGCTGCTATCGCCGCGGGAATGGAGCAGCTGCGCGCCGAGCAACGCGCTTTCCGGCTCGCCGAGATGCGTCGCCGCTTGGGCGTCACCCAGGCCGAGGTCGCTGCCCGGATGGGCATCACCCAGGGGCGCGTGTCCGCCATAGAGCACGCCAAGCCAGGCACCACCGAGCTGCGCACCCTGGCGGCCTACGTCGAAGCCCTCGGTGGCCGTTTGGAGATCATCGCCGACTTTGGTGACCAGCGGCTTGCCTTCGCCGAACCCGGCACCGAAGCAGCCTGACCTGAGGTCGACCTCGTTGACATGGGCCTGCCGACCACGATGGGCGTGGCAAGCGTGCAAATCCTACCCCCGCTACCATTTACGCAAGTCAGAGGCCTCTTCCGGTTCCGGGAGAGGTCTTCTTCTTGTGGCTTGTGCACGGGAGAGCGTATCCAAGCCTGGCCTCTCTCGCTCAGTTGGCTGGTGGCTGAGACAAGCCACGCTGTCCTGAGACAGCACGGTGGTTGAGAGACGCTCGAATCAGCATCGCTGGGTGCGTAGCCCAGAGGCCGCAGGTGGACCCGGGCCGCATCTGTAGTGGCGCGCTGGCGTCGCGGAGCCGGAGTGCCAGGCCGCCGAGGATGAGTGCGCCGGTGGCCCAGGCGGCGAGTACGCCGAGGCCCTGCCAGGGGGTGAGCGGCAGGGCGCGGATGTTCACCGTGGCCTGGATGTCCAGACCCGCGGGCATCGGGGCGATCTGTTCCAGGTGCCGTCGCCAGGCTCCGGTGCTGATGGCGATCAGGAGCGGGAACAGGAACAGCAGCCCGAGCACGATCCCGATCGCCGCGGCGCTATCCCGCACGGCGGTGGCGACACCGAGGGCGAGCAGCCCGACCAGGGCCAGGTACAGCGCGGAGCCGAGGGCCGCAGCCTGCCCGAGATAGACCCCGGTGAGGGAGACCTTCGCGGGATCCAGGCCGCACCCGTTGGCACATGGCAGGTCACCGACCCCGCTACGCCTGCGCCGACGGCCGCGGTGAGGATGACGACGGCCAGCAGCAGCCCGCCGGTGCCGCCCGCCGTTTCGTCCACTCCGCATGGAGGGCGCGGCTCATGCGTCCCTCCGATGCAGCAGGAAGGCAGCAAGCGCCAGCGCGGCTACGGTCCAGCCGCACAGCACCGCGAAGCCGGCCCACGGCGCAAGCGGGAAGTAGCCGGACATCGGCGTGTAGGCCGCGGTGACCTGCGGGTATGCCGGGGCGCTCTGATCGACGGCGATGGCGGCGGCCGGAGTGAGCCGCAGCACCCAGTCCGCGGCGCCGACGGCCAGGGCCGTGATCGCGAGCAGATAAGGCAGCACGATCCCGACGATCACGACCGTGACCGCGATCGCGCCGCGGCGCAGAACCGCGCCGATGGCCAGAGCCAGGACGGCCGCGACGGCGATGAGTGCGGCAGCTCCAGCGATGACCCGAAGTTCGGTGAGCGCCATCACGGGCAGGATCTGGTTGTTTCTGCCGCGGAGCCTGCTCAGGCCGACCGGGAGCACGATGGCGATTCCGGTGAGCCCGGCGGCGAACGTAACCACGCCGATCACGATGGCCTTCGCGGCCAGGACCCGGCCGCGGCGCGGGGAGGCGGCCAGGGTGACGCGGTCAGGCCGCGCCGGTACTCGGCGGTGATGAACAGCGCGCCGAGGACGGCCGCCGCGATCACTGCAGCGAACGAGCCGACGCTGATGGCGTCCTCGATCCGGGCCCCGGCTCCGAGCTGGTTGGCCACGAACGGCGCCGCTGCCGCTGCCGTGGTTGGGAGGAGTACAGCTGGCGGCAGTCACTGTGATGCGGGGCTCAAGGGCTGGCGTAGCGGGCGAGCAGGGGGATGAGGACCTGGGCGTTGGGGCTGCCCCAGCCAGTAACCGGATCCCAGCCGGGTGCGGCCTGGTAGCCGGTGATCGTCGTGGGCGGGAATCGCACGGTGTTGTTTCCCGTGGTGATGTCGTGGAAGGCTTGGTGGTAGTGGGGGCTGTGGGCGATCTGGTAGATCGCCGGGTTGACAAAGCCGAGGTGATGCCCCGCGTACTGGTCGGCCAGCGCGATCAGCGCGGCCCAGATCGGGGCGCTGGCGCTGGTCCCGCCGTGGCTCTGGACCGTGTCCCCGGTTCCGCTGCGGAAGACGACCGCCACGCCCGTGCGGTCGCTGGCATCGGCGGATACATCGGGAACCCCCCGGGTAGTGCTGGTTCCAGGGAGGCCAGCCTGATAGACGGGCCGGGCGAACAATTGGCTGAACCCGCCACCGGCGGCCTGAAAGGACCCGCCCTGGTTCCCGGGGCTTCCGGACGCCAGGCCCCACGCCGTTTCGCTGTTCCAGGCGCCGGTGGCATGGCTGGCGGTCAGGCTAGTGCCCCCGGAGGAGAGAACCAGCGGATCGGAGGCCAGCAGGAGGACCCCCTTGGCTGGGGCGGTGGGCGCAGTGCCGGTCAGGGCCGAGTAGAGATCACATTGATAGGCCGCCGCTCCTATATCACCCGAGGCGGCGACGACCGTCATGCCACGGCCCGTAGCCGCCTGGAGCGCCGCGTTCACGCTGCCGGCCTGCGCATGGCTTACGCAGTGCTCGCCGCCGATCTGTCCCGCAGCGCTGATCGACATGACGCTCCCGAGGGTGGGGCCCAGCCGGAGCTCGGCGACGGCGGCGGCTACCGCGTTCGGAGTGTTGTCCAGGGATGCTGACGGGAGCAGGAGGATGACGAGGGTGGCGTCCGGGGCGACTGCGTGCACCACTTCCGCGTCCAGCACTTCCTCCCCGAAGGCCAGCCAGGGAGAGCTGGCGCCGGCGAGGGCGGCCACGACCCGCATCCGCGCGGCCGGAAGGTGAAACAGGCCGTCGAAGGCCGCCATGTCCTGGCGCAGGTCAGTGACCGAGGGCGGGTCCGGCTGCATTTCCGCGAGCTCTGGCAGCACCACGGTCTCGCCCCGGCCGTCGATACCGCGGTCCAGGAGTGGCTTGATGCCGTAGGCCACCTGAAGCTGGGCCGGGGTATAGCAGGTCGTCCCCGGGTCGCATTGGTCCGCCGCGCCGGCCTTGGCAGCTGGTGGGGCCGCGGTGGCTGATGGGGCCGTGGTGGCCCTGCCATCCCGCGATCCGGTCGTGCACCCCACGGCCATCAGGCCCGCCACGGCCATCGTTACCGCCAGCAGCCGCAGCCCACGGCACCCCGTGCCCTGGCCACAGGCCCTGGTCAACCGCTGTAGTCCCAGCGTGCTCATGCGCCTGCTTCTCCTCTCGGCCACAGTTCCGGCCACGACCCCTGGACCGGGACGCCGCCCCGGCTCGCCCGCCCTCCGGCGCACCCGGCCGGCTAGCAGAACCGTGTCAGCATAATACGGATAACTATACTCAGTATGCTACTACAGATGGCCGCTTCCCGAAACAAACCAGGGCACCGATGGTCATGGGTTCTCTGCATGGCCCTGCCGGGCCCGTCACCACGCATGTCTTAACGTTCGACGGCGCGAGCCCGCCAGCACCCCGGAAGTGAACGTTCTGAGCGAGGATGGAAACGTCCTCGTCGGCGCGCGTCATCCTGACGGATGCTGGCCTGCTTCGTGCCGTTCAGATCGTGCGGAGACTGAGGATTACTTTCGTGGCGGGCTTACCCGCGGCGACCTCGCCGCGGTCAGGGGATCAAGACGAGCTTTCCCCGGATGTGACCGCCTCGGCTGATGCGGTAGGCCTCGGCGGCGCGGTCGAACGGGTACGTCTGCACCTTGATCACGAGCTTGTTCTGTGCCAGCAGCTCAGCGACCTCTGCCAGCGCCTGCATGGGCCTGCTGTCCGCGCCGCCACCAGTTACCCGGGCTCCGGCCTGGCCGGCTGCGAAGTTGGCGATGGACAGTACCTGGGACGGCTCGGATACCAGGCTGATCAGCTCCTCGACCGTGGTCTTGCCGGCAACGTCGAACACGGCGTCGACCGGCTCGTCGGCAGCGGCCCGGACGCGGGCGGCCACGCCCTCGCCGTACAGCACGGGGATCGCCCTGATCTCCCGCAGGTAGCCTTGGTTGGCCTCGCTTGCGGAGGCGATCACCGTCGCCCCGCGGGTCAGCGCCATCTGCACGGCGACCGCTCCCACGCCGCCCGCGCCACCGTCGACGAAGAGCGTGTCACCGGCCTTGACCCCGAGCAGGCGAAGACCGCGTTCACTAGTTTCGCCGGCCACGGCGGCCGCAGCTGCCACCGCCCAGTCGATGGACGGCGGCTTGGCCGTCCAGGCGTCCAGCACGGCGTACTCAGCCTGAGTGTCCTGGCCGTTGCCGAACACATCATCACCGATGGAGACCCCCGTGACCTCCTCACCGACCTCGTCCACCACGCCGGCGGCGTCGTATCCGGGATACCTCGCACCAGTCAGGGGCTGGCCACCAGCCATGTCCCCGGCCAGCAGTTTCCAGTCGATCGGGTTGACGCTGGCCGCCCGCACCGCGATCCGGATCTGCCCCGGCCCCGCGTGCGGAACAGGAGCGTCTTGCCATGCGAGGACCTCGGGACCTCCGTAAACCGTAAACTGCAGCGCTCGCATGCGACAGTCCTTTCCAGGTCAGCAGGGGAGTCCGCCCCATCCCGGGCCAGCCACGCGGCAGTTGCCCGAGCCGCTAAACCGGGTTCCGGCGAGCCCTATTCCTGGCCGGGCGGCGCGGTTTGCGTGCGGTTGCGCGCTGGTTGCGGGGGGCCGGGCGAGCTTGGCAGTAATGATGAACTGCTGATAGAGCCCAGAAAGTGAAGCGGGCCCCGGCCGTTTCTGGCTGGGGTCCGCTCTGTTCGGCTAGCTGCCGAAGGTGAAGCCGGTTCCGCTGGCGCTCGTGATCCGGTACGGGGAGCTGATGCTGAAGGCGGTGAGATGGCTGCCGGTATCGGTCTGGTAGTTACTGACGCGCCCGGTCATCGTCGGGGCCGTGGACCCGCCCGGCGAGTTGTTGAAGACTTCGCCGTAGGTCTGCGTCCCGGTTACGGCACCGAAGCCGCCCGGCCAGTATGACTCGGGGATGTAGCCGAAGTATTTGCCGCCGTAAGTGAACCAGACGTTCCCGCCGGTGACCCAGTAGCCAAACTCAGGACTGGTGCCGACCGGCGGGTGAAACGAGCCGGGCTTGACCGAAGTTGATGATACGAAGCCGGCTTCGTAGCCGTTGAAGTTCCCGGCCGTCCAGGCAGTCGTGAAGAGCGTCGGCTGCGTCGTCGCGTTCATTGCGTCGGAGCTGACGCCGAACTCGAAGGCGTTGCCGGCTGCGTCCCGGACGAAGGTCTCGGTCAGGGAATGGTTGTCCTCAATAGAGCCGGTGCGGTCCTTGAGCTGCTGGCTCTGGATGAGGAAGTTTTCCTGCATCCAGCTCGGCCCGACCGAGCCGCTATCGAATCCGGTGGCCCAGGAGTACTGCTCGCCGGCCGCGTTGTGGACGACGGTGACGGGGGAAGTGCTGGTGACCTTTGCGGGGACTAGCTCGTGGGCGGACTGGTGCGTGCTGGCGCTGGCGCCGAGGGCCGGGATGAGGAGGGCAGCAAGCGTGATAGTGGCGCCAGCCGTGATCGCGGTTATGGTCCTATTCAAAATTTATTTCTCTCTGAAACATTGGTGACCTAGCGTTTTTGCTGCTTTCCTGTCGTATGAGCTCAGTGTGCTGCGGGAGGGTAGCGACGCGGTTTGCCGGCGGTTGCACCCTGGTTGCACGAGGGCGGGCACGTGACATTCATGATGGCCCGCCAATAAATGGCAAAAAGTAAAGCGGGCTCCAGGTGTCCCGGCCGGGACACGTGGAGCCCGCTACTTCGCGCGGTGGCGCGATGACGGCATTCCTAAGTCATCGATCGAACATGTGGGCAGGTCAGTGGGAGGCGATCAGGGACGCTCAGTCCGAAGGCCCGCGTCCCGCTCGCGGCGCCTGACCTGCTCTCCGCGTGCCTTGCTGATCAGCGCGGTCGCGACCGCGATCAGCCGATCGGGCCGTACCGGCTTTTCCAGGAATTCGTCGGCGTCCTTGCGCAGGGTATCCGTGACCGGGCCGGCCGCGGCATGTGCCGTGATGACGGCGACAGGTAGCGCCGGAGCCACTTGCCTCAGCGCTTCAAGCAGCTGAAGGCCGGCCATGCCGGGCATCTCCACATCGGTCAGCACCAGGTCCCATGGCCCCGGTACAGCGGGGTACCGCCCGTTGCGACAGTAAGTGTTTACCATCCTGCAATTAGTCAAAACAGCAGGTGAATGGCCGTCAGTCGTGGCCGTGCACCACCGAGATGCGCCGAAACGCCAGAGACGGGGAGACGTCCATCGTCCTGCTCATAACTCAGAGGCCGCAGGTTCAAGTCCTGACCCCGCTACCAAATGTGTAGGTCAGAGGCGTCCTCCGCGACGGGAGGGGCCTTTCCGCCCGCCCGGTTGGGGTGGCTGCCGCCGGTGCGGGAGTTTCCCGCTAGCTGGTGATCATGACGGGGCTTCCGAGGGGGATCCGGGACAGTGCCTGCAGTGCGCCGGTGGGGACCCGGACGCAACCGTGGCTGGCCGCGTGACCGAAGACGGCCGGGTCTGGCCAGCCGTGCAGCCCGACGGTCCCGGGGCCACCGCCGTAGGTGGTCAGGGTGTTCGAGTGGGCGCCGAGCGGAAGGATCAGCGGGCTGTAGGTCGGGTGCTGTGGGGCCAGCGACGCGAGCAGGAAGGTACGGCCGGCCGGGGTGGGGGTACCTGGGGCGCCGTCGGCTACCGTCCAGGTGCCCAGGCTGCGGCCGGCGTCCAGGATGGTCAGCCGGTAGGTGCTGAGGCTGACTTCGATCCGGTAGGCGGTGTAGGCAGTTCGCAGGCCGCCGCCACCGAGGTAGATCCAGCCGGTCGACCGGTTCGGCCGGGTCGGCAGCAGGATCCGGTCCCATCCTGGCTGGGACTGTACGACCGGGACCCAGGTCGGGCTCCCGAGTTCGGTGGTGGGCAGGGTCGCCGCTGCCGGGCCGCCCGGACGGGTGTAGATCAACCGTGTCGCGGTGGGATGCAGCACCGTGCCTGTTTCCGCCTCGAACGGGGCTGGATCTTGCGGCGCCGTGGGCGTTGTCGCGTAGGTGGTGGCCACCGGCAATCGCGCTATCTGTGCCGCGGAGACGTTCGGGGACTGCAGCGGATGGGACCGCGTAGCGGCCTGCGGCGCCACGGTAGCCCCGGGCGGCAAGGTCGCTGAGGAACGCCCGGTGGCCGACGACGGTGCATTCGCGCGCGGCAGGCCGGTGGCCTGCGGCGGCCCGGTCGCCTGCGGCGGGGCAGCGGCTTTCGGTGCGGCTGTGCTGCAGCCTACGGTCAGGACAGCGATGGCCAGCGTGATCGCCAGCAGGGTGGTCTTTGCTTGTCCCGCGGCAGGACGGCGGGGGCAGCTAAATCGATAATGGTCACGCATTGAAACGCCTCCAGGGAAAGGCAAACGCGAAGCTGGCACATCGCATTTAGCTGCTTTTGCGAGCGCGCGGCCGTGGCCATATCGGATACACGGCTGGTCAAGACCTAGTCACTGCCGGGCTGTGGTTATGTCTTGGACCGTAACACGGCAAGGGTCTGTGAAAATAGAGATAGTTTGTCACGAATTTCTATACTTATAACCCGCATAACATCTCTTATTGACCAGAAAATAATTTACGGACCCGACGGGCTCGCGCTCACCCAAAATGCGTGTAGCGTACGAATGGATGCAGTAGAGCCCCTAGACCCCGGGATGGCCCGATGAACGAGTCGGGGCACCTGCAATTTTCTTTCTGCTGCGCGAGGCGGGCCAGAGCATTGCAACCCTCAACGGCCTCTGCTTCCCGGAAGAAGAATTCAGAAAGGGTCGCACATGACGGATATTGGCAACTATGTCCGGCGCCGGCGCGTCGGCTACTTTTGGTTGGCCGCAGGCCCGGTAGCCGCCGTTGCCATAGCTTTGTTCCTCACCATTCAATCCGCAGCCGCCGCAGTCGCCCCGGTGGGCCTCGGAACGGCTGGCAGTTTCGCGGTTCTGGCCGGATCCACGGTCACCAACACCGGCCCCAGCCTGATCAGCGGGGATCTTGGCGTGAGCCCCGGCTCTGCGGTGACCGGTTTTCCTCCCGGCATCGTGACCGGCGGCACCATTCATGTGGCTGATGGCGTCGCGAATAACGCTCAAGCTGACTTGACCACGGCGTACAACGATGCCGCCGGGCGGGTGAAGACGGCATCGGCCAGCAGTTTCATCGGCGCCGGCCAGACACTTGCGCCCGGTGTGTATCAGGCCTCGTCGTCGCTGGAGGTTGGCGGGGCGCTCATCCTGAACGCACACAACGACCCCAATGCGGTCTTCATCTTTCAGGCCCCCGCCTCCACGCTGACGACTGACACAGGCACCCATATCTTCCTGACCAACGGTGCCCAAGCCTGCAACGTCTTCTGGCAAGTGGGCAGTTCCGCGACGCTCAATTCAGGTACGACCTTCCAGGGGACCATCCTCGCCCTGACGTCGATCTCGGTGCTGAGCGGCGACACCATTTTCGGACGCGCGCTGGCCCGTAACGGGGCCGTGACCCTCATCAACGACAGGATCAGCGTGCCTGGCTGCACGACGACACCGCCGCCGACGCCCACGCCGACCGCGACCACTCCCACACCGACGCCGACCGCAACCACTCCCACGCCAACGCCGACAGCAACCA
>CAXUJF010000138.1:0-11974 GCA_964250865.1 uncultured Streptosporangiaceae bacterium | reverse complement strand
CGGCCGGGCGGGCGCCGCCCGCCACCCGGCGGAACTTCCGCGGGGCGGCGGCCGAGCCCGGGCCGGCCCGGCGGCGGCGGGCCAACCGGCTGGCCATGCCGATGCTGGGCCCGGTCGCCGCGGCGGTGCTCCAGCTCTCGCTCAGCCGGGGCCGCGAGTACCGGGCCGATGCCGTGGGCGCCAGCCTGGCCGGGGACCCGCTGGCCCTGGCCCGGGCGCTGCGGAAGATCGAGGCCCGCACGGTCGAGCTGCCGCTGGCCCTGACCGGCCCGCATGTGTCGGCCAGTCCGCTGATGATCGTGAACCCGTTCACCGGCGAGGGGCTGACCCGCCTGTTCGCGACCCACCCCCCGACCACCGAGCGCGTCTTCCGCCTGGAAGCCTTGGCCGGCTATCCCCGCTGAGCGTCTATGAACCGGTACGTTGGCGCCTTCGCCCCGGTGGTAGCGCGGTTACACGGTGGACTGGCGCTCCATCTCGTTGCGCATGGTCAACGCCGGCGTGGACTACGACACCCACTTCCCGCCGGGGTACGTGGCCGGCGGGCACCACGGCAGCGAGGACGCCGCCCTGTTCCCCCAGCTGTCCGCGCACTACCCGGCGCTGCGGCCCACGATCGACAAGCTGCGGCAGGACCATGAGCTGATCGCGTCGCTGCTGACGCAGTTCGATCGGGCCATCAGGTCGGACGCTCCGCCGGCGGCGCCGTCGCTCCGGCTCGACGGCCTGGCCGCGATCATGGAGTCACACTTCCGGTACGAGGAGCGCCAGCTGCTGGGCCCCCTCTCGGCGCTCGAACTCGACGCCGACCTGCACACGGTCCTGGGCCCGCTCTGACGGCCTGCGCTGACGGCCTGCTCTGACGGCCTGCGCTGACGGCCTGCGCTGACGGCCTGCGCTGACGGCCTGCTCTGGCCCGTTCAGCGGTAGTTGACGAACTGGAGGGCGAAGTCGAACTCCTTGCCCTTCAGTAGAGCGATCACCTGCTGCAGGTCGTCCTTCTTCTTGGACGAGACCCGCAGCTCCTCGCCTTGGACCTGGGCCTTGATGCCCTTCGGGCCTTCATCCCGGATGATCTTGCCCAGCTTCTTGGCGTCGTCCTGGCTGATGCCTTCCTTGAGGCTGATCGCCAGCCGGTACTCCTTGCCGGACAGCTTGGGCTCGCTGGCGTCCAGCACCTTGAGCGAGACCCCGCGCCGGACCAGCTTGTCCTTGAACACGTCGAGGACCGCGGCGGCCCGCTCCTCGCTGTTGGCCCGGATCTCCACCCCCTGCTCCCCGGACCAGGCGATCGACGCGCCGACGTTACGGAAATCGAAGCGGGTGCTGATCTCCTTGCCCGCCTGGTTCAGCGCGTTGTCGACCTCCTGCCGGTCGAGCTTGGACACGATGTCGAATGAAGAGTCTGCAGGCATCTCACTACTCCCGGGCGGCCATGGTCGTCTGAAGCCAGGGACAAGGCTAGACGCCCGCCCAGCCTCCGTCACATCGACACCCGCCCGGACCGGCTGGCCCGCTCGCTCTGACCTGCTTCCCCCTCGCCCGGACCTGCTTGCCCGTCCGAGTTCGCGCAAGCCGCAACGTCCGCTATCCTCATCTGTGCCACCGAGGGTTCGGTGGTCTTCTGGCAGGTTGCCCGAGCGGCCAAAGGGAGCGGTCTGTAAAACCGTCGGCTACGCCTTCAATGGTTCGAATCCATTACCTGCCACACTCTGCGGAAACGGCCCGTTAGCTGCGTCAACGCGGCTATGCGGGCCGTTTCTTCTTGGCCCCGTGATGTGTCACCCTGGGTCGCTGTAGACCCCTATGTTGCGCTGTTCACGGACGTATAGCGGACGGCGTCCGGGGCTCAGCGCGGTCGGTGTAACCGTCGGCTTCCACGGACGGCCACGGACGGAGAGCCGCCTCCCGCGGACGAGCCACGGACGGAGAGCCGCCTCCCGCGGACGAGCCACGGACGGAACGCCGTGTCCACGGACGAGTCACGGACCAGGTCTGCGAGCGGCCGTAAGTGGCTTGAGATTCGCGGCTGAGCGCAGGTGCGCGTTTAGCCGGCGTATGCCTCGGGCCGCGAACCCGGTCGCGAGTTCAAACCAGCAGATTAGAGTTTGCTGCTCTGTCGGTTCAGCCGTGCCAGATGGTGCCGGGACATGCTGTGACCTGCCAAGTTGTGCGACGACCTGAGAAACCGAGTACCGCGTAATGCCGCTTGCTACCGGCCCGTACCGCGACATCCGAGCAAACATAAAGCAAACGCCAACGCCTACGGGTCTAGACCACTATGGCCGGGGTCGCCTGGCCACGGCTGACGGCCACCTGGACCATGGCTGGCAAAGGTGTAGCTGGTTTATATCGGCCGTGTCCGGAGCCCGCCGGAAGAGCGCCATCACGATTCGTGATCGCTGCTGGCGGTGCCTGCGGCGCCGGTGAGGTTCTCGATGTCGTCGGCCATCACTCCGGCTCGGCCCGCACGGAGCAGCTCGTTGAGGTTCTGCATGGCTTCGGCGCTGGACCCGGGTGTCGTGCTCGATGCTGTCCTGCGCGAGTTGCTCGGGTGTGACGTCGACGAAGTCGATGGTGTGCCCGAGGACATCGGAAAGGATCTCGACCTGCTCGCGGGAGGTGAGGGCCTCGGGCCCGTTGAGGATGTAACCATGTCCGGAGTGGCCGTCCTCGGTGAGTACGAGTGCGGCGACCCGCGCAATGTCGTCGGTATCGACGACAGGCTGGCAGCCCGGACCGGTCGGGTCAATGACGCGGTTCTCGGCGCGGATCCCGTCGGCCCACGAAAGCGCGTTCGACATGAGGACGTTTGGCCGCAGATAGGTGACGTCCAGTCCCGACTCGCGGAGCAGATCCTCGCGGGCGGCGAATGTCACGCCCATCGTGGGCAGCGGCCTGAGGCGGGCGCCGATGGAGGAAAGCAGCACGATCCGGTGCACCCCGGCGGAGCGGCGGCGTCGATCATGATCTGGGTCTGGGTGGTGCCTGGCCCGGCGTGCAGGAGGAACAAGCTGTGGAGGCCCTGCTCGGCCGGCACGTCATCGATGCGGTCGTGCAGGCGTCCGCGACGAGACGTGATCACGTGCTGCGCGCAGGCCGGTGGCATGCAACTACGGCGAGACGGAAAGCCGGTCATCGTGCCGGTCACGATAGGCGGTGATCTGCCCGCCTCGGTCATCAACGTGGCCCACATCTACGCCCGGCTTCGAGACGACATAGCGTCAGGGGTCACAATCACACCCGGATTTGAGGACGCAGTGCGCCTGTCTCGTTTAATCGACAGCCTCATCAAGTCCGACGCAGAGCAGCGCACCGTGATACTCAGCGTCGAGTGGCCCTGATCGGCCCCCGGGTTAGACAGGGGTGTCAAGCTCAACGGGTACGTGCTCTCGCAGTCTCCGCGCAGCGAACTCGAAGAGACGGAGATGGTCTGGCAGGGCATGGAAGGCAAGGCCTGCGGATCGCGAACCTCCAAGTCGTCGCCCACCACGAACACCGGCTCGACACTGGCCAACTGGCGCTTGCCGCCGGGGCGCCGCTGCCCCAGGACGCGGAAGATCAGCCGCGGCCGCTGCCCTCCTTCACCGCGATCAGCGCTGCCAGCGACACCCTCTTGTTGCTCCCGCCGGTCACCTTGACGACCGGCGTCCGGCCGCGGTGTCCCCACGTGCGGCCGACCGGGGGCCTTAAGCAGAGCCATGCTGGTGGTCGAGGAGGGGCTTTAAGAGGTCGGCCCGTTCCTGGCGAAGAACTCGATCAGCGCGGGCGTGTCGTATTGGAAGACCTCTACCTTGCTGATCGCGCCGTCCGTCACCTCGTACAGCTCGGTCTGGTTCAGCAAGAAGGTCTCGCCGCTGCCGTGGGCGGTGAACGTCGCGGTGAAGTGGCCGGCGAGCCGGTCGCCGTCCCCGAGCACCTCTGACGTTTCGAGCCGGAACGACGCCCGCTGGCTCGTGTAGCCGTTGACCGTCTCGAAGAACGCGTCGCGGCTCGTGGTCGTCCCGCCGTATGGCAGCGACGGGGGTTCGGCGATGACGACGTCGTCGGTGAACGACGCGGCTAGCGCGGCCGGGTCCATCGACCTCATCGCGTCGTAGAAGGCTTGGACTACTGAGGCGCTCACGGCTGCTCCTTCGCTGGAACTGATGTCGGGCAACGGGTGGCCATCGCGTCTCGCAAGGGCGGCTCCGCGGGCGGCGGCCTCGCCGGAGCGCAGCGCCGCCGCCACGTCAAGTACTATATGCACACTTAGTTGTCGATGGAAAATAACTTTGCCGAAGTGAGGATCCGCCCGGTGCCCCAACCCCGCCGCACGCAGCATGAACGTGTTGAGGAATCGACCCGGCGGCTCTTCCAGGCGGCGGCGGAGCTGATCGCTCAGGGCGGTTACGACGCCGCGACTGCCGCCGAGATCGGGCGCCGCGCCGGCTACAGCCGCGCCATGGTGCGCGCGCGCTTCGGCTCGAAGGAGCAGCTCGTCGATGCCGTGATCCGGTCTGCGTACGAGGGGCCGCTCACCGTCCCGCTGCCCGAATCAGCGACAGGCATGGAGCACGTGCTCGCCCGCATCGACACGATGGGACGGCTGGCCGACGAGAACCCAGCGCTCCTGCGGATGTTGTTCGCCGTCGAGTTCCAGGCAGCGGGCAAGGGGTCCGGCATGGCCGATCGCGCCGCCAGCTGGGTCAGCCGGCTGCGCAGCGACACGCTCGAGGCCCTGCGCAAAGGGCAGCGCGACGGCAGTATCAGCAGCGAGCTCGACGCCGAGGCCACCGCCCACGCGATCGTCGTCGAAGGCGTCGGCTCCGCGTTCCTGTGGACCGTCGACCCGGCCGAGGACTTCCGCCGGCGCATCGATCAGTGGCGCGCTCGCGCCGTCAAGACGCTAAGGCCCTGATACCTGAATGGTCCCCAGCTGGGCTGCCGGCAGCGGACCCTGGCCCCACCAGCTCGTCATGGCTGAACCTGGTCAGCACTGGTTCGCCGAGCTCAATTGTCGTCTTCAGGAAGCTACTGTTCGGTCGCGGCGAGCACTTGCCGTGATCTGGCGAGTACGGCGTCTGCGAGCTGGCGTCGTGTAGGCGCGCGCCCCAGCCTGCTTATCGGACGGCCCGCCGGCCAGCATCGCTTGAAAGTCCGTGCCGATCGGATCGGCGAGAGACGTCGCTGACGGTTCATGAGATGCAGAACCCACAAAGATGATCCGCCGCGTGGCGGCTCGTGGGCGAGGAGGCCGTCAACGAGTGCCAGCTGCGAGAGGTGGTTGACCTCGATGGTTGGGTCAAATCCGTCCGCCGTGGGTGCCTGCGGTCCGGTCACCTGCTGAGCGGCATTGGCCACGACGACGTCGACCGCTGCCGAACCGACCTTAGCTCCGCTTCGAGGCCCCGCCAGCCGCAGGGCTGGGTGCCTGGGTGGCCGCGAACCGGCGGAGCGTGCTGAGGGCATCGGCCAGATGCGTGAGGGCGGTATCGGGCAGCGGAGCCCGGACCAGGCGGTCAAGTTCGCGGTCGAAGACGGGGGCGGCGATGCCCAGGAGTTCTACGCCTTCGGGGGTCAGCTCCACGATCGATGAGCGCCGGTCCGAGGGGTTGGCCCGGCGGGCGCATAGCCCGGCGGATTCGAGGCGATCGACGGCCTGGCTGGCGCCCCCCACGGTGATCGCGACCGCCCGGGCGATGTCTTGGACCCGGCACAGCGGTGTCGCGTCGATGACGAGCATGCCGTTCAGGCTCGCGAGACCGACGCCGCACTCCTCCTGCAGCCGCCCGTCGACCGCGCCCCACAGGATCGTCTCGAACCTCACCAGGTCATCGAATACCTGCCGCAGATCAGTCACGTCGTCTCCTGTCCTTGGCCACTCACACAATCTAGCATAGAGCTAACTAGCTTTACATTAATTATATTAGTGGTAATCTAAATCTTGTACGCGGCCCGGCTACCGGGGTACCCGCCCCGGGCCCGCCACGATGAAAGGAACGGCAATGACCGCCCAGCAGCGCGACATGATCGACCAGATCCTCCGCAACGCCCCGTTCGATCTCGGCGGGGACATCGCCGCCCAGCGCCCCCTCCTCGAGCAGATGCTCACCTCGCAGCCCCTGCCGGCCGACGTCCGCACGACGCCCGGAGTCCTGGGCGGTATCCCCGTGATCTTCATCGACATCGCGGACGTCGAGCCGCGCGGCACCATCTTCCACATTCACGGCGGCGGCTTCGCGCTCGGTTCCGCGGCGGGATCTGTGGGACTGGCGTCCAGCCTGGCCCGCAAGACGGGTATGCGCGCCGTGTCGGTCGATTACCGGCTCGCGCCCGAGCATCCGTACCCCGCCGCGCTCCAGGACGTCACGGCCGCCTACCGTGCCCTGCTCGAGCAGGCCGACGCCGATCGCGTTGTCGTGTCGGGCGAGTCGGCCGGCGGCAACCTTGCCATCGAGCTCCTCATCGCCGGCAAGGCCGAGAGCCTGATAATGCCCGCGGCGGCCCTGCTGCTCTCTCCGATGACCGACCTCACCGTGACCGGCAGCAGCTACGCCGGCAAAGCGCACGCCGACCCGGCCATCCGCGCCCAGGCCATCCGCACCCGGGCCGCGGACTACCTGGCCGGCACCGACCCGGCCGACCCCCTGATCAGCCCCATCTTCGCCGACCTGTCCGGATTGCCTCCGCTGCTGATCCAGGCCGGCTCACATGAGGTGCTCCTCGACGACGCCACCCGCCTCGCCGCGAAAGCCGCAGCCGACGACGTGGCCGTCATCCTGGACATCACCCCCGGCGTCCCGCACGTCTTCCAGGCATTCGCCGCCCTCCTCGACGAAGGCGATGCCGCCCTCGACCGGGCCGCCCGATTCGTCAAGGACAACACCACCGATCAGAAGGCTGCCGCCTAACGAGCGCCATCATTCCCCGGGGGAACCTCCGGGGCACGGGCAGCCGATGGGCGGCGTCATCGCACCATCCGGGTGCCCTGTCCCCGCACCAGGGCAGCTCGCCGGTACCAGCCGCGGAGAGCCTGCTTGAGAACCTGCTTGCCGTGGGCCGGGCAGATCTGGATGTTCTGCGGCAGAACGCGGCGTGTCGCTGAGGTGATGCAATGAGGCTCCTGGTAGTCGCATGGGTATCGAATCCAGCGCGATGCCAGGAGCCTTCGTGCCGTTCCACCCTGCCGCCGATGAGCGTGTCCAGCCAGCTCCGGCCCCCGGCGCGGGCGCGGGTGGACTAGACCCATGCGTCAAACACAATAAACGTGAGCGGGGCAACCCCAGAGCTCTATTACTTGGACGCGACCGATCTGGCAGCCATGGTCGACGCTCGGTTGGTATCTGCGGTGGAGGTGGTCCAGGCTCACCTAAGCGCATTGAGGCTGTGAACCCAGGGATTAACGCGGTCGTGACGGTGCTCGCCGATCATGCGCTCGCGGCGGCGCGCCGCAGACGAGCCGTGGCCGCCGACGCGGCGGTGAGCCCTCTGCACGGCGTGCCGTTCACTGTCAAGGACGCGTTGGACGTTGCGGGTGTGGTGACCACGCGCGGCTCGGTGCTGTTCGCGCATCAGGTCGCGGCGGCGGATGCAACCACGGTGGCCCGGATCCGGGCGGCCGGCGGGATAGCCCTGGCCAAGACGAACCTCCCAGAGTTTTCCTATTGGACCGAGACCGACAACTTGCTCGTCGGCAAAACGCGCAACCCCTGGGACGGCGAGCGCACCCCGGGCGGGTCGAGCAGCGGCGAGTCGGCCGCGATCGCCGCGGGTATGTCGCCGCTCGGTCTGGGCAGCGATATCGCCATTTCGTTGCGGGGGCCTGCCCACGACACGGGCATCGTCGCCCTGAAAGCGACCAGGGGGCGGATACCGATCACGTGGCACTGGCCCGAGGTTCCCGGCCGGTACTGGCACGTCGGCCCGATGGCACGCAGCGTGCGGGATGTCGTGACCGCGTTCACGATTCTCGCCGGACCCGACGGCGTTGACGGCAACGTTCGGCATTCGCCACTCGTCGGCGAGCCCGCTGACCTGGCCGGGTTGCGAGTGGGCTGGGCGGCCGGCCCCGCCTTCGGTCCGGTCGATCCTGAGGTGACGGCCACTGCCATGGCCGCTGCCGACGCATTGAAGGCGCTGGGCTGACGGTATCGCCCGCCCCGCTTGACGGGCTGAAGACCTTCGACGGGATCGCGCTAAGTGCGATGCTGTTCGGCGCTGAGATCGTGCCGTACTTCCGGCTCGCTGTGGCGGGCCGTGAATCCGAGGTGCATCCCGTTACCCAGCGAACCATCACCTCGCCGGAGGTGACGCTGGCCGACTACATCGACGCCCAGCGGCAAGTCGATGCGATGAATCGATGTTTGCCGGATATTTCGAGCATTACGACGCTCTCCTTTGCCCCGTGTGCCCCATTCCTGCGCCGAGGCATGCACAGTCGAAGTTCCGGATCGGGGACGTGACCGTCTCGGCGCGCGGCATCATGCGCGCGACCGTTCCCTTCAACCTCACGGGCCTGCCCGCGCTATCGCTGCCCTTCGGGACCAGCGGCGGGAACCTGCCGATCGGCGTTCAACTCGTCTCCCGCTGGTACGACGAGGCGACCATCCTGCGCTTGGGGGCCGCCCTCGAGGCCGACAGCCCCGTGCGCCACCGCCACCCAGACCTGACTGGCCGTGTCGCGCAGCGACATCGAACGGCGCCGCCGCGCTATAGACCAGCTGGCTAGGCCCGGCAACGCCAGCGAGGGCGCATGCCTGTTCCTGATCGCCGTCTACCCGGGTTCAGCTCAGCCCCGTGCATGTTCCCCAGCACCTGCCGGAGGAATGACTCCGCCGGCCTGCCGGCACCCCGCCACGATGTTGTCGTTGACACACGACAGTTTCACGGACCGTACTGCAACGCGACACGACGATCCGTCTCGTTCAGACGCTCCTCGGCGGCCCGAGGGAGCAATCGGTTCGCTCCGCACAGGCTGATCCTGGTAAAGCTCCCTCACGGATTGGCCCGGACGACGCAGCACGGTCGATCACCAGACGGCAGACGGCCATTTACGCCACGTCCGTCGCCACGCAATCGGCCCAGCCCACCCGATTGGCCGGCCTGCTCCCGGAAGGGGTGGCTTGCCTGCTGGGACGCGGCTCCCGGTCATGCGGCGGTGTGCCCGCGTGGGACCGGTGCCTCCAATCGCCTAACGGTGTATAGTTACGGTGTTAGGTGATCGAGAGACGGTCACCCCGACTGCAGGAGGACCCCATGACCACTCCCATCGCCCCTCGGTCTGCTACACCGCGAACCCCGCAGGCCGCGCCGACCGGGACGGCCGCGCCGGGCGGCTCCCCGGCAGTGCCTGCGGCCGCGCCGGTGCTCGACGCCACTGCGGCCAGCGGCCTGCTGGAATCGTGGCTGAGGCTCTGGAACGGCGACGACACCCGGGTCGAGGCGCTCATCGCGCCGCGCTTTCAGCTGCACGCCGCGATGATGGACGGCGGCGACGGCGGCGCGGTCGACAGCCCGCAGGCGCTGGCGGCCTGGATCGCGCAGACCCGCCTCGCTGTCCCGGACCTGAACTTCAGCGTTCAGGTCGGCCCGCTGGTCGATGGCGATTACCTGGCGGTGCGCTGGCTGGCTGAAGGCACCTACGCCGGCGGCATCCCCGGCGCCCGCGCGCCCGTCGGCACGCCGGTCAACTTCACCGGCACTGACCTCCTGCGCGTCGAGCGCGGACAGATCGCCGAGTACTGGGTCAACTCCGACACCCTGCTGCTGCTCACCCAGCTGCAGGTCAGCGCCTGACGCCCGCGGGCACAGCGCGCCCGTCCCGCCACACCCCATCGTCAGCTCTTCAACCACCCCACTCGCTATTAGGAGAAATCATGAGCGCCTATCACGTGACGGCCACGGAGGTCGTCCTTCCCGGTGTCGTCGAGCCTGCTGGCTTGCAGATACGCAACCGGGAACTCACGGCGCCCGCCGCCGGCGAGGTCCTGATCGCGGTCGAGGCAAGCGGCGTGTCGATGGCCGAGCAGGCCATGCGCCGCGGGCGCTACCCCGGTCAGCCGAGGTTCCCGTTCGTGCCCGGCTACGACCTCGTCGGCAGGGTCACCGCCACCGGCCCGGGCACTGATCCGGCGCTGACCGGGCAGCGGGTCGCGGCGCTGACCAAGACCGGAGGCTGGGCCAGCCACGTGCTGCTGCCGGCGGCCGACCTGGTGCCCGTTCCCGCCGACCTTGACCCGGCCGAGGTCGAAACGTTGGTCGTTAACGGCATCACCGCCTGGCAGATGCTGCACCGCAAGGCGCACATCCAGGCCGGCCAGACCATTCTGGTCCACGGCGCCAACGGCGGCGTCGGCACCACCCTGGTGCAGCTCGCCCGCCACGCCGGCGTCCGCGTCATCGGCACCGCGTCAGCCCGCCACCACGACGCGCTCCGCGCGCTGGGCGCCATACCGGTTGACTACACCGCCCCGAACCTGGCCGCGCAGGTACGGGCACTCGCACCAGGCGGTGTCGACGCGGCCTTCGACCACATCGGCGGAGACAGCCTGACCCGCTCCTGGCGGCTGCTGGCCCCCGGCGGCACCCTGGTCAGCTACGCCATCACCGCGCGAGTCGCCGGATCCAAATCGATCGTGCCGGCATTCATCGCCACCCTGGCGCAACTGCTCTGGTGGAACACGGCGCCCAACGGCAAGAATGCCTCGTTCTACAACGTGTGGTCCGGTCACCGGCGGCATCCGGCTGCTTTCCGCGCCCGCACCCGCACCGACATGACCTCTGTTATGGACCTGCTCCATGCCGGGGTCCTCACCGCGCAGGTCGCCGCCCGCCTGCCCCTGGCCCGGGCCCGCGAAGCCATGACGCTGGCCGAGTCCCACACCGTCACGGGTAAGGTCGTGATCATCCCGTGAAGCCCGCACCGGACCCCGAGGTGACCACCATAAGCACAAGAACCACCCGGCAGCCGACGGGTCCGGCGCCCCGCGCAGCAAAACACGCACGAGAACGCAACCCCCGCGGCCAGGGCGCCGAACTGCGCGCCGACATCCTCACCGCCGCCCGCGCCCTACTGGACGAAACCGGCAACGACGAAGGCGTCACCCTGCGGGCCGTGGCCCGACGGGTAGGAATCTCCGCGCCCTCCATCTACAGCCACTTCCCCGGCCGCCAAGCCCTGCTGCTGGCGCTCGTCCAGGAGTCCTTCGAGGAACTGCGCGGCCAGCTCCAGGCCGCGGCCAGCGATGCCGCCAGCGCCGGCAGTCTCGTCAGTCACGCTGACCCGGTGGAACGGCTGCACGCGGTGTGCACCGCCTATCTGGACTTCGCGGCGGCCCGACCACAGCACTACCGCCTGATGTTCGGAGGGCTGTGGATCGCAGCCGAGGCCATCGACACCTCTGCCGTCTGCCGCGACCAGGTCGCCGCGCTCGGCCAGGACGCCCTCGCCGTGCTCATGACCATCATGGAGGCCTGCGTTGCCGCCGGCCGCTCCACGAGCACCGACCCGCACGCGGACGCCATCGCCCTCTGGCTCGGCCTGCACGGCCTGGCCCATCAACGCGCCGTCACCGCCGCCTTCCCCTGGCCCACCGATATCACTACCCGGATCGTGACATCGCTAGCCCGCCTACCTGCGGGTAGCTGACGTCGTCACCAGTTCGGGGCTGTGTCAACGTCGGCCGCACCTGCGCACGCGGTTGATCAGGGCCCACCCACCTGCGGCCGTCGTCGAGCGCCTTGTTGGGGACGTAGGCGCGCGCATCGTGTTCCCGCTGCTCGCCGCTTCCGGCACCAGTTCAGCTCCGCCTGGCTCGACTGCGCCGGCACCGAAGGCGCCACTGCAGGACGCGCCGGGCCCAGGTCAGCCGTGGCCGTGGCCGCAACTGCTGTCGGGGTGGCGACTCGGACTCCGCCCTGGTTTGCGCCCAGCCTGCTTGCCAGCCGGAGCCGTGCCGCCCGGGTGGAGGGGCTGCGGTGCATCGGTGGGGTT
>CAXUJF010000137.1:0-12056 GCA_964250865.1 uncultured Streptosporangiaceae bacterium | reverse complement strand
CCGCTGCGCCGCCCGCGCCCTGGACGAGCAGCCGCAAGCCGCCGTGCTCATCCACTGCACGGCCGGCATGCACCGCTCGGTCATGGTGGCCTACGCGGTCCTCCGCCTCCGCGGCCACGACCCCGCCCAAGCCGCCGACCTGGTCCTGCACTACCGCCCCCAGGCCGAACTGGTCCCGGCCTACGTCCGCAGCGTCGAACGCTGGCTCGCCACATCACCCCGGTAGCAGCCCAGTTCCCGCCTCGTGCTCCTATGACAGCAGATGCTGTCATCATTTGCTAGCCTGGCTATGACAGCATCTGACGTCATTACCTGGAGATGTGCCATGGCCGATCACGAGCTCGTCAGGACGGTCCGTTTCCACGACTACGGCGAGCCGGCCGATGTCCTGCGCCTGGATCAGGCGGACGTGCCGGAGCCCGGCCCCGGCCGCATTGGCGTCACCGTGCACGCCTGCGGCCTGAACCCGGCCGACTGGGCGCTGTGCCGGGGCCTGTTCGCGGGCAACCTGCCCCGCGGCATCGGCCTGGAGGTGTCCGGGACCGTGACGGCGAACGGCGAGGGCGCGACGGATGTCACCGTCGGCGATCTGGTCCTGGGCACGGTTGACTTCGCCGGGTGCACGAGTGCCGGCGCATCGGACCAGGCGATCATGGATCGCTGGACCCCGGTCCCGGCCGGACTCGACCTCGTGCAGGCGGCCGCGCTGCCGATGGCGGTCGACACGGCCTTCTGGCACCTGGAGTGCCTCGGGGTATCGGCCGGGCACACGTTGCTGGTCTCCGGGGCGGGGACGACGGTCGGGTTCGCCGCCGTTCAGATGGGCCTGCTGCAGGGCGCCCGCGTGATCGCCACCGCCGGTGACACCTACGCCGGGCGGCTGCGGGCGCTGGGCGCGACGGTGACGCCCTACGGCGACGGGCTGGCCGAACGGGTCACCGAAGCCGCCGGGGGGCCAGTGGACCTGGTGCTGGACACCGCGCCGCCCAGCGGCGTGCTGCCCGAGCTGGTCAAGGCGGCCGGCGGCGACCCGCGCCGTGTCCTGACCATCAGCGACGCCGAGGCCGCCGCCGAGCTCGGGGTCCGCGACAGCTTCCACGAGGACCGGACGCGGCGCACGGACGTGCTCGGCGAGTTCGCCCAGCGCGCCGCGGACGGTCAGTTCACCATCCCGATCGCCCAGACCTTCCCGCTGGAGGACTGGCGCACAGCCCTCGACGTCAGCCAGAGCGGCCACGCCCGCGGCAAGCTCGTCCTGCTGCCGCAGAACTAATCCTGATACCGCCCGGATCCGGCGGCGGTCGCACTTTCCGTGCCCGTACGATCGGCGGCCAGTTCCGCGCGATCGCCGACCGGTCCGGCGCGATCGCCCGCCGCGACCTGACGGAAGTCCCGCGCCGTGTCGAACACCTCAGCGGCAAAGGTCGAGTCGTCGCTGTGCCCCCAGCGATCGGCGGCGTCGCGCCAGATCGCGATGGCGAGCTCGGTCGCGACACGCGCCGTGGTCTCGTCCGCGCCACGCTCCTGCAAGATCGTCACCAGCGTGGCGAAGATGGCGTCCATCTTGATCAGCTCGCGCTCGCGTAGCTCGGGATTGGCGTTGATGACCCGTTCCCGGATCCGCAGTAGCTCCTTGGGCCGGAAAACCTGCTCCGCGTCCCCGACCGCGACCAGCAGCGCGTCCAGCGGCCCGGGCCCGGCGGCCATATCCCGGAGCGTCTGCGCCAGGTGGCGCTCGAGCTCGTCCGCGCCGCCGAACAGGACCTCCCGCTTGTCGCTGAAGTAGCGGTAGAACGACCGCTCGTTCAGCGAGGCGCGCTGGGCGATTTGCGCCACCGTGGTGCGGTCGAAACCGCGCTCGTCGAACAACTCCAGGGCAGCGCGCTCCAGACGGCCGGCCGCGTCCCCTTCCCACCGAGGCATACCGGCATCATATGTACGACAGCATCTGCTGTCAGAACGACGTTGCCGCGGTCAGCAGGAGCTGGCCGAGGCCGGTCTCACAGGCCGAGCGTCGCCAGCGAGACCGACCAGAGTTCGCGGGCCGCCTCCGGGTCGAGCGCCCATTCCTTGACGCCGTGGGGGTGGGCGGCCAGCTCCGCGTCGTCGGGCACGGTGTAGGCCTCGCGGCAGTCGTCGAGGTAATGCCCACCGGTTCGTTCGAACTCTGGAGCCGTCGCCGCTACCAGGGTGGTTGCCGCACCTTGGCCGACGGTCTTGTAGGTAAAGACGCCGGCGGTTTCCGCGGCGTCGAGCGATTCCCGCTGCCGCTGCGAGAAGTTCCGTTGCAGCCCGGTCTTGATCCCGCCGGGATTCACGGCGTTGGCCACGATGTGCTCCGGGGCCCACTGCCTGGTCGCCTCGACCGCGAACAGCGAGTTCGCAGTTTTCGATTGGGCGTAGGCGAGCTGCGGGTCATAGGGCCGGCGTGCAAAGTGGATGTCGTCGAAGTCGACCGGCGCGCGCATATGCGCGGTGGAACTCAGCGACACGATCCGGGCGGTCCCCCGTTCCTGGGCGCCCTGAGCCAGGGCGCCATGCAGCGCCCAGGCCAGCGCGAAGTGGCCCAGATGGTTGGTCGCGAACTGGAGCTCCCAGCTCTCCCTGGTGCGCTCCAGGTCGGCGGTAATCAGGCCAGCGTTGTTGATCAGCAGGTGCAGCGGCCCGTCCCAATCCTGCGAGAAACGGGCCACGCTGCCCGGGGAGGCCAGGTCGATGGCCGCCACGGCAGGCCGGTGCAACCCGGCTGAGGCGGCGATGCGGTCGGCCACGAGTGCGCCGGCCTGGGTGTCGCGCACCGCAAGGGTGACCTCGGCTCCCGCCGTCACGAGTACCCGGGCCGTCTCGGCCCCGATCCCGGAAGACGCCCCCGTGACCACCGCCCGGAGACCGCGCAGGTCAGCATCGGCGATCACCTCATCAGCGGTGCTCAAACCGTCGAAACGCGTGGTGATGAGCGGACGTTGGATCATGCTCTTCCTCCGGACGGCCGTCGGCGGAGCGGCCGGATGCCGGATCCGCACTTGCTTTACAATTTATACGACTTTTGTAAAATTAATTCAGTCGCGACTACAGTGCAGGCATGGAGGTCACTGGCACTGAGACCGGCACTTCTGGCGCGCGTACCGCCGACCGCGGCCGGCGCGAATCCGTGCTTGACGCGGCGCTCGACACGTTCGCGCGCTATGGCTACCGGAAGACGTCGATGGAGGACGTCGCCGGCGCCGCCGCCATCTCGCGCCCTGGCCTCTACCTGCTGTTCGGCTCCAAGCAGGAACTGTTCACCGCCGCGGTCACGCAGGCCCTGGACCGCAGCCTGGCCGCGGCCAGCGAGGTGCTAGCCGACCCGGGCCAGCCTCTGGGTGACCGGCTCCTCGGCGCGTTCGACCAGTGGAGCGGCCGCTACATCGGCGCGATGAGCCGCGAGGTGCACTCGATGGCCGAGGAGTACCCGGACCTGCTCGGGCCCATCGTCGCCGAGTATCCGCGGCGATTCGCCGCGTTCGTCCACGCTGCGCTGGCCGAGTCGCCGGACCAGGTCAGCTCACTCCGGTCCGCCGCAGTCGCCCAGACTCTGATCAGCGCCTCCATCGGGATCAAGCAGCAGGTCAGCACGCGCGCGGCTTTCCTGGAACGCCTGGCCATTGCGATCGACCTGCTCGTCGGCGGCTAGCGGATGGGCGGGGGAGTGCCGCTCGCGGTGGCGGCCAGGGCCGGGTCCCAGGCACACACCCGGCACGCGTGCTGGAACGCCGACCGCGCGAAGTCCACCGCCGCCGCGTGCGGGTCCTCGGCCATGCGCACGTCGTCCCACTTCAGGACGAACTCACCCAGGTCCGCGTCCCAGTGCGCGGCGTCGGAGGCCAGCGTGGCCTGGGAGAAGTTATCCACGGCCGGGTGCGCGTAGGCGTAGAACCCGGCCTGGCCGTGCCGGGGATCGCCTGGCCACCAGCCGACGGCCACCTCCTGGGCGTCCATCGCGTTGCGCATGATGAAGTCCTGCGACGGTGGCTCCGCAGGCCGGCCGGAGAACAGGCTGACGGCCAGGTCGAACGACCCCCACCACGCGTTCACCGGTGTCGAACGGCCGCGGAACGGCGCCCGGTACTCGGCCAGCACCAGCGCGGCCTGTGTCGCGGCGGCGAAGTAGTCCGCGACCTGGCCTACGTCGTAGCGGGCGTGCTCGTCGTCGGCGTCGAGCGGAACCGTCCACGGCACTTCCTGCGGGGTGGGGTCGAAGTCCACCTCGCCCCCCAGCCCGCGCACTGCGGCCAGCACGTCTTGGGTAACGTCGCCCACCGGGCGGTTCGGCGTCAGCGGGACGCGCTCGGTGCGCCCGTCGCTGTGCTCGGCCACCGCCTCGTGCGTGTGCAGGTCCAGCCGGATGGACAGTGACCCCGACCGGTTGGGTGCGGGCAGCGGCAGCGTCTCCCAGCCGCGCGTGGTCAGCCGCAGCGCCGCGTGCTGCAGCTGCGGCTCGGGCGGGGCCAGCTTCGCCGCCAGCTTGCCGAGCACCTGGGTATGCGCGTGCAGCGTGTCGCACGTCGCTTGCCACTGCGGATAGGACAGCGTGGGCCATGGCACAGACATGATCGGCAAGCTACCAGCCGTGCGGTCCCTGCTCTGCAACCAGCCTCCTGGCTGGCTGAAAAGCACCCCGGCCAGCCCCACGCGGGGCCGGCCGGGACGCCGGGAAACAGGCTGACTACCGCACGTCGAACCGGTCAAGGTTCGTGACCTTGGTCCAGGCGGCCACGAAGTCGTTGATGAACTTCTTCTTGGCGTCGTCCTCGGCGTAGACCTCGGCGATGGCCCGGAGCTCGGAGTTCGACCCGAAGACCAGGTCGACCCGGCTGCCGGTCCACTTGACCGTGCCGTCAGCGGTGCGCGCCTCGAACAGGGCGGCATCCTCCGACGTCGGCGTCCAGGTGGTGTCGTAGTCGAGCAGGTTGACGAAGAAGTCGTTGGTCAGCGTGCCCGGGTGGTCGGTGAGCACGCCGAGGTTCGACCCGTCGTAGTTGGCGCCCAGCACCCGCAGGCCGCCGACCAGGACCGTCGTCTCCGGCGCGGTCAGCGTGAGCAGGTTGGCCCGGTCGATGAGCTGGTACTCGGCCGGGAGCCGCAGGCCCTTGCCCAGGTAGTTGCGGAACCCGTCCGCCTTCGGCTCCAGGTAGCTGAACGACTCGGCGTCGGTCTGCTCGGCCGTAGCGTCGGTACGGCCCGGGGTGAACGGCACCTCGACCGTGACGCCCGCGTCCGCCGCGGCCTTCTCCACCCCGGCGTTGCCCGCCAGGATGATCAGGTCGGCCAGCGAGATCTTCTTGCCACCGGTCGCGGTGGAGTTGAACGACTGCTGGATGCCTTCCAGGGTGCGCAGCACCGAGGCCAGTTGGTCGGGGTTGTTGACCTCCCAGCCGCTCTGCGGCTCCAGCCGGATCCGCGCGCCGTTGGCGCCGCCGCGCTTGTCGCTGCCGCGGAACGTCGAGGCCGATGCCCACCCGATGGAGACCAGCTGCGAGACGGCCAGGCCGGAGGAGAGGATCTCCCGCTTCAGGCCGGCGACGTCCTCGGCGTCGACCAGCTCGTGGTCGACGGCCGGCACCGGGTCCTGCCAGATCAGTTCCTCAGACGGGACTTCGGGGCCGAGGTAAAGGACCTTCGGGCCCATGTCGCGGTGGGTCAGCTTGAACCAGGCCCGCGCGAACGCGTCGGAGAAGGCAGCCTGGTCGCCGGCGAACCGGCGGGAAATCGGCTCGTAGATCGGATCGTAGCGCAGCGACAGGTCGGTGGTCAGCATCCGCGGCTCGCGCTTGCCGTCGCCGTACGCCTCGGGCACCAGGCCGGCGCCGCCGTTGTCCTTGGGCCGCCACTGCTTGGCCCCGGCCGGGGACAGGAACTGCTCCCACTCGTAGCCGAACAGGATGTGGAAATACTCGTTGTCCCACTGGAGCGGGTGGTAGGTCCAGGTGACCTCGATCCCGCTGGTGATGGTGTCCGCGCCCTTACCGGTGCCGTAGGTCGACTTCCAGCCGAAGCCCTGGTCCTCGAGCGGTGCGGCCTCAGGGTCGGGGCCGACGTTCTCCGCCGGGCCCGCGCCGTGGGTCTTGCCGAAGGTGTGACCGCCGGCGATCAGCGCTACGGTCTCCTCGTCGTTCATGGCCATCCGGCCGAACGTCTCGCGGATGTGGCGGGCCGCGGCGAGGAAGTCGCCGCTGGCGTTCGGGCCCTCGGGGTTGACGTAGATGAGGCCCATCGTGTCGGCCCCGAGCGGCTGCTGCAGGTTGTCCTCGGCGTCGTCCCAGCGCTCGGTGCCGAGCCACTCGGTCTCCGGGCCCCAGTACACGTCGGCGTCCGGCTCGTAGACGTCCACCCGGCCACCACCGAAGCCGAAGGTGTCGAAGCCGCCCGATTCCAGGGCCACGTTGCCGGCCAGCACGATCAGGTCGGCCCAGGACAGCTTCTTGCCGTACTTCTTCTTGACCGGCCACAGCAGCCGCCGGGACTTGTCCAGGCTGACGTTGTCGGGCCAGCTGTTCAGCGGCGCGAAGCGCTGCTGGCCGGCTCCGGCCCCGCCGCGACCGTCGGTGAGGCGGTAGGTGCCCGCGGCGTGCCACGCCATCCGGATGAACAACCCCGCGTAGCTGCCGAAGTCGGCCGGCCACCACTCCTTGGAGTCGGTCATCACCGCCGCGATGTCGGCCTTCACGGCGGCCAGGTCCAGGGTCTGAAACTCGGCGCGGTAGTCGAGCTCGCCGTGGAACGGGTCGGTGGCGGGCGGGTTCTTGGCCAGAATCTTCAGGTTGAGGCGGTTCGGCCACCACTCGCGGTTGGCGTCGCCCAACGGGGGTTCAACGCGGCCGTGCCCCGCGACCGGGCATCCCTCGGCGCTCGCGCCCGCGGTCTCCTCTGCAACCTCAGGGGTTTCACCGTCGGCAATGATCGGATCATGGTTCTCGGACATGGCAATCCTTCCTAGAAGATCTCTGGCCTTCCTGGCGATCTCAGGAACTGCGGGCGGTCGAGCAGTTGGGGCACAGGCCCCAGAAGATGACCTGGGCCTCGTCGATCGTGAAGCCGTGGTCGTCGGATGCGGTGAGGCAGGGTGCGTGGCCGACCGCGCAGTCGACGTCGGCGACCGCGCCGCACGAACGGCACACGAGATGGTGGTGGTTGTCTCCGACCCGCCCCTCGAACCGGGCCGGGCTACCGGGCGGTTCGATGCGGCGGACGAGACCGGCCGCGGTGAGCGCGTGCAGCGCCTCGTACACGGCCTGCAGGGAGATGTGACCCAGGCGAGCGCGCACCAGGGCGGCG
The DNA here is from genome assembly GCA_964250865.1 of uncultured Streptosporangiaceae bacterium. Taxonomy (GTDB): domain Bacteria; phylum Actinomycetota; class Actinomycetes; order Streptosporangiales; family Streptosporangiaceae; genus Bog-532. The sequence goes on along the minus strand of CAXUJF010000137.1, from coordinate 4,742 downwards.
AGCGCCTCGACGCCGAGATGGTCGCCACCCCGGACGGTTTCGAGCAGGGCCACGCGGGCCGCCGTCACCCGCAGGCCAGACTGGCGCAGCTCATCGGCGGGCGTCGGAACCTCCGGTGCGGGCATGTGCCCCAACCTATCCAGGTAAAGGCGAATCATTCAAGAGAACGAATGAGACAAGTTCGGCCTTTGCCTCGGATCAGGGCGGCCTGACCTGGTTCGGCGCCTAGAGCTTGTCCTGGGCCTGCTGCACGGCCGCGGCCAGGCTGTCGGTGTCCGGCTCGACGTCGGCCCCCTGGACCAGGACGGTCGGGGTGCCCTCGACGCCGGCCTGGGCCGCGCTGGCGGTCACGAACGTGGACCACTCGTGATAGCGGCCTTCGCCCGCGCACGAGGAGAACGCGGCCTGATCGACCCCGGCGGACACCGCGATCTCGGCGATCTCGGAGTCGCTGAGGCCGGCGCCGCCCTCCGGTGGCTGGCTGACGAACAGCTGGTGCGTGAACTCCACGAACCGCCCGCCGTCCGAGGCGCACCCGGACGCGGCCGACGCCCGGGTCGAGTACCTGGTCGTCGACGCCTCGTCGAGGAAGTTCATCGGGTGGTAGACCACCATGGCCCGGTGCTCGGAGATCAGCGCGGCCAGGGTGTCGGCGGCGCTCAGCTCGAACCGCTGGCAGAACGGGCACAGGAAATCGATGTAGAGATCCACCCGGATCGGCCCGTCGCCCACGGCGATCCCGTCCCCCTCCGGCGTCGCTCCCGCCGGAAGCTGGCTCGGCACGCTCAGCTCGGTCATAGCCCCTCCGTCCCATCGGCCATCGACCCCGAACAACTATCAGATGGCCGGGCTTCGCCCCCGGCCGCCCCCGCCTGGCCGCCTGCCTCGCAGCTCCCGCCGACGTTATCCGGGATTTTCATCATTCGAACAAAGTATTGAGTAGCCTGACTCGGCGATGATATTGTTCGTTCTAGATGGCGACCGTCTAGGGGGCACCATGGCAGGGGGAACCATGCTGAGCAACCGTGAAGAGCAGGTGCTCCAGGTTGTCCGCGCGGGGGTGGCCCGGCGCGGCTACCCGCCGTCGATCCGTGAGATCGGGGACGCGGTGGGCCTGCGGAGCACGTCCAGCGTCGCGTACCACCTCAAGGCCCTGCAGGAGAAGGGGTACCTGCACCGGGACCGGGGGCGCCCGCGGACGGTGGAGTTGCTGCCGCCCGACCCGCCCGACGTGTTCGTCCCAGCCGTCCCCGCGTTCGACATCCCGTCCCAGGAGCCGGCCTACGTGCCCTGGGTCGGTCATATCGCCGCTGGTGGCCCGATCCTGGCCAAGCAGGTGATCGAGGACACGTTCCCGCTGCCCAAGCAGCTGGTCGGCGAGGGTGAGCATCTCATCCTCCAGGTCCGGGGCGACTCCATGATCGACGCCGCCATCACCGATGGAGACTGGGTGGTCGTCCGCCGTCAGGAGGACGCGGACAACGGTGACATCGTCGCGGCCACGTTCGAGGGTCAGGGCACGGAAGAGGCCGAGGCCACGGTCAAGACGTTCAAGCGGGTCGACGGGCACGTGTGGCTCATCCCGCACAATCCGCGCTACTCGCCCATTCTTGGTGATGAGGCCAAAATTATCGGCAAAGTCGTCTCCGTCCTGCGGCGTATTTAACTGCCTAGGTATCTCCTGAAATAAGCAGCGGCCAAGCCCATTCGCTTCGTATCAAACTGAGGAAGTCTCTCGGAATCCTGCCACGTAGCGCCCAGGGTTCGGTGTTACGTTCCCCAGCTATGCGCCCCCGGTATGTGTCTTTCGCGCTCGTCCTTGCGATGCTCGGCGCTGTTTCGTGCGCGGCTTGTGGGGGCCGACCTCGACCAGGCCATCCAGGTGTTCGGCCTCACCCACACCACGGCCGGGACCGACGGCGAATGGGCCCGGCAGGCGGTGAGCGCCCCGGCCGACGGCTAGCGCCCGATAACGGCCCAGACGATCTTCTGGATGTTCTTGCGCTGGCCGTCGTCTTCGTCGGCCGGGAAGTAATAGCCCCAGTCCTCGCTGACCGTATCGACCAGCAGGAGGCCGCGGCCTCCTTCGACGTCGAGCTCGGTGTTGCTGCTGACCGGGGTGCGGGGGCTGCTGTCGCCCACTTCGACCATGACCTGGCGACCGTCGGACGTCAGCCACATCCAGACCGTGGGCAGGCCCAGGCTCTCGTGCTCGTAACCGGGCAGCTGGCTGCTCAGGCCGGCCGAAGCCTGCACGGCGTTGGTAACCAGTTCCGACACGATCAGCTCGACCGATTCGTCGAGGTTGCAGAGGTTCCACTCCCACAGGATGTGCCTCGCGTGCAGTCGCGCGCACGGCACGGCACCCTGCAGGGCACCGAGCTCCAGGTGTGTCCGCAGCGCCCACGAACTCGTCATCGGCCGCTGCTGCGGTCGGTGATGGAACGGGGGACTGGCGGCAGCCATCTCGCTCATCACCTTGAATTTTGCCCGATGGAATCAAGCTGAATCGTTCAATCATGCATTTTCGTAGATGCGAAAAGAGCTGTTGCCCATACGCACTTTGCGAAATGCAATTGCAGGGTAGCAACCAGTAGGTAGCCCCGCGAATCGACCAGAAGCGCCGAAACCGCCCAGCGCAGCGGGGCTACTCTTCGAACCGGCCGCCCAGGTAGCGGGCTAGGAAGCGCTCGGCCGCGGCGTAGAACTCCAGCCGGTTCTCCGGCTTGGCGAAGCCGTGGCCCTCGTCCGGGAACAGCAGGTACTCGTAGTCGATGCCGGCGTCCTTCAGCGCGGCGACGATCTGCTCCGACTCGGCCTGCTTGACCCGCGGGTCGTTGGCGCCCTGCGCGATGAGCAGCGGGATGCGGATGTCACCCGCCCGGGACAGCGGTGAGCGGGACCACAGGAAGTCCGCCTCGGTCTCCGGGTTGCCGACCCGCTTGTAGAGCTGGGCGATCATCGGAGCCCAGTACGGCGGGATCGTCTCCAGCAGCGTCTTGAGGTTCGACGGCCCGACGATGTCCACCGCGCAGCGGAACACGTCCGGGGTGAACGCCGCCCCGACCAGGGCCGCGTAGCCGCCGTACGAGCCACCGTAGATGGCCACGTTGTCCCGGGCGGCCCAGCCCTGGCCGACGATGTAGTCCACCGCGTCGATCAGGTCGTCGTGCATCTTGGCGCCCCACTCGTGGTCGCCGGCGGTCACGAAGTCCTTGCCGTACCCGGTGGAGCCGCGGTAGTTGACCTGGACACACAGGTAACCGCGGTTGGCCAGCCACTGCGCCTCGGGGTTCCAGCCCCACTCGTCGCGGACCTGCGGCCCGCCGTGCACGTCGAGCACCGCGGGCAGGTCCCGCCGGTCGACGCCGGGCGGGAACGTGGCGTAGCCGTGGATGGTCAGGCCGTCCCGCGAGGTGAAGCTGAACGGCTCCATGGCCGCCAGCTGGTAGCGGTTCAGCTCCGGCCGGGCGTCGAACAGGAACCGGCCGGTGTGCGCCGCCGGGTCGTACACGTAGTACGCGACCGGCCCGGCGTCGTTGGTGAACGCGGCCAGCCACGGTGAGTTGGCATGCTCGCGGCCGCTGATCGACGGGTCGCCGGGGTGCAGCGCCCGGACCGCCTTGAGGTCAGCCTCGATCGCGGGGTCCAGCACGATGAACTCGGTGCGGTCCTTGACCACGGTGACGATCTGCGGCTCCAGCGTGTCCGGGTGCAGCACCACGCCGTCCACGTCGGCTTCCGGGTCCTCGGCCAGTACCTCGATGGCCTTGGTGGCCACGTCCACCCGGAGCAGCCGGCTGGTGTTGGCGTCGAGCGGGGTGATCACGAGCAGGCTCTGGCCGTCCTCGCTGAAGCTCACCACGTCGGTGGTCGTCACGTCGTCGGCCGGGATCGACAGCAGTTCCCGCCACTCGGTCCCGGCCTGGTCGCGGACCATCAGGTTCATGCTGCCGTCCGGCAGCGGCGCGAACGCGCCCCGCACCGCCAGCTCCTCGTCGGCCACCCAGCCCGCGAACCCGGGGTTCTTCTCCACCAGGGTCAGGTCGCCGGTGAGCAGGTCCAGCCGGTAGACGTCGTGCAGCTGCGGGTTGTCCCGGTTGAGACCGACCAGGAGCTCGGCGGGGAACTTCTTGTTCCCGGCGATCAGCTGGACCTGCACGTCCTTAAACGGCGTCAGGTCCCGCCGCTGCATGGTCTCCAGGTTGACGTCGTGAAGCCGCCAGTTCTCGTCCCCGCCGGTGTCCTGGATGTACAGCAGGTGCCGGGCGTCGTGGGCCCAGGTGAACATGCGGATGCCGCGGTCCCGGTCGTCGGTGACGACCTGCGCCGCCGCCCAGTCCACGGCATCGTCCTGACCCGGGTCCGCGCGCAGCGGCGCGATCCAGACGTTCAGCACCCCGTCGTGCGGGGCGATCCAGGCCATCCGGCTGCCGTCGGGGGACAGCCGCGGGGACGTCCGCTCCGGGTTGCCGAACAGGACGCTGCGGGGGATGAGGTCGGTCATGCTTCCTGCCTACCACACCGCCAGGCCCACGTATTACGGTCAAGGCGTGGGCACAGTGGGCGGCACCTCGGTGAGCGGGACGCGGCGAACGACCCTGGTCGGCCGGCTGGTGCGGCTCGGGTTCGCCGACCCCGCGCGGGCCGCGCAGCTGGTGACCTCCGACCTCCGGCTGGACGTCGACTCGGGGGAGCGGCCGGGCGCCCCGGGGGGGCCAGGGGCTCAGGGCCGCGACGAG
>CAXUJF010000136.1:11595-12069 GCA_964250865.1 uncultured Streptosporangiaceae bacterium | reverse complement strand
CCGTCGTGCGGGTGGGCGTGACCGTCGTGCGGGTGGGCGTGGTGCCGGGGACCGAGCGGAGCGGACAGCCGGTGCTCGGTGATCTGCCCGCCGCGGATGGTGATCGTGGCTTCCGGGGTGTGCTCATCGCGCCAGAGGGTGTACTCGCCCGCGGCCAGCGCGGGGTAGACCGCGCTGTAGACGACGCCGGCCGGGGCGCGCCGGGGGTGGACCTGGTTGTGGCTACGGGGCGCGGCTGGGTCGGTACCGGGACTGATGTCGATCTCGGCCTCGTCGTCCTCGGCCCCGGTGTACAGCACCAGCGCGCCGACGTCCCCGCCGATGTCGAGCACCACCGCCGCCTGGCTGGCATGAGCTGATCGCTCGGTCATCGTTCCCCTGTCCTGAAGCTTCGCGTCCTGTTACGTCGTGGGCGGGGGCCCCCCCCCCCCGGGGCGCCCGCGGCCCCCCCCCCCCCACCCGGGGCGCGCCCCC
>CAXUJF010000136.1:3690-11585 GCA_964250865.1 uncultured Streptosporangiaceae bacterium | reverse complement strand
CTGCGCGTCCTGTTACGTCGTCTCCGGGCGCCCGCAGGCTGGGCGGCCGCGGGCACCCGGAGACGATCGCGGGCGTAGCCCCGTTAATCGGGGCGGTGAGCTAGTAGCTGCTGACCTTGGCCGGGGTGTTGTCCAGCGGGACGTCGTAGCCGGCGTGCGGGACGCCCAGGTAGGGGAAGCCGGGCAGGTAGTGCTCGGTGTTCTCCGCCGTGACGTCGGTGTTGGAGGACGTCAGGCCCGGGGTGATGGCCCCGGCGGCCGCGTCGGGGACGTAGGTCTTGTCGATCAGCGAGTACGTCGCCCCGGCCAGCGCCCGGAGCTCGATCGTGGTGACGTCGTCGAACACGCGGCGCCCGTTCGGGTAGCCGGCCGGGTCGCCGCCGATCAGCCCGAGGTTGGACGGCGAACTGGTGGTCGGCGGGATGGCCAGGTTCAGCCGCAGCATGTCGGCCTGGGTTGGGCCGGTGTAGTTCTGGAAGTTGGGCACGACGCCGGCCGGGATGCCGGTGAGCAGGATCGCCTCCAGGTCGGCGCGGGGCTTGCCCGAGTTGTTGAGCGCCAACAGGTGCGGGAACACGCCCGGGTAGAGCACGGGCAGCAGCGCCGACAGCTCCGGGTGGGCCACCCCCTGGGCGAACTGACGGTCGTTGTGCGGCTGCGTGGCGTTGAACAGGTCCTTCTTGCCCAGCGGGTTGAGGACCTCGTTGAACAGGGGGTTGGCCTGACGGGAGACCTGCGTGAACGGGCCGACGTTGGTCACTTCCCCGGCCTTGGGCGTGTTGTACAGCCGCGTCTTCTGGCGGCTCGCGCTGGCCCAGACGCCGATCGTGGCCCGGGAGTCCTTCCAGTTGTCGTGCTTGGCCGAGAGCTGGCTCTTCGGCACCTGCAGGACGATGGAATGGATGTTCTTTTCCTTGGTGGAGTTGCGGCCCGGCGCCGCCGGCATCTTGTTGAACGCGTTCAGCTGCTGGAACGGCCGCAGGTCCCCGAGGTCGAAGATGGCCCCGAGGTCGACGTAGAAGCCCTCGGCGCGCTGCCCGGCGAACACCTGGCCGCCCCCGCGGAGCTTGATCACCGCCGCCGTCGCCAGCGCGGCGTAGTTCGGGGTGGAGCCGGGGCCGATGTTGCACGGCGGGCACGGGGCGTTGGACACCAGGGTGTGCTGGCCGCTCCTGTCCACCCGGACCGCCGAGTAGAACTGACGCCGGTTCCAGCTCGGGCTGTCGAGCGACGTGATCGGCCCGGTGTTGTACAGGAACGTGTTCTCGTTCCGGATCTCGGTGTGGAAGCGGAACTCGTAGGTGATATCCGGCCGCGCGGTGCCCGAGTTGCTGACGTGGATCTTGTAGAGCACGTCGTCGCCGAACTCGAAGAAGTTGGGTCCGCCGTCGGGGTCTTCCAGCGGGACGAAGTTCGCGATCAGCGTGACCGTGCTCGGATCGTCCGGGGACACGAACGCGTACACATCGGTGTTGTCAGCCGCGGCATCGTTGACGATGCCCGGCGCTTCCTTGTGCGATGACATTGCCTGGACCTCATATGTTCGTCTGGATGAAATGAGCGGGCCGCAGCGAGCGGCCGCAGCGCGGGGAGTCCCGGCGGGAGTCCCTGGCGCGGATGATCAGCGGCCGGTGGTCGCGGCCTGCGCCAGGGCGCGGGCCAGCGCCGGGTTGTGCACGCGCACGTGCTGCTCCCCGGTGAAGAGGTCCACTTCGCCGGTCTTGGCGTCGTGCACGTGCGCCACCAGCGGAGTGCTGACCGCAGCCACGTCACTGTCGGATGCGTCACTGGCGGTCGCGGCGGAGGCCGCGCCGGCGGTGGTGTCGATGAGCATGCCGGCCGCCACGCCGGCGATGCCGATGCCGCCCGCACTGCGCAGCAGGCCACGGCGGGACATACGTGCTTTCACCGCTGGTTCGGACAGGCTGATTTCTGGGTCTTCGTGGGTCATGAACGATTCCTTCAGTCGCGATGCAACAGCCCGCAGGGCCGCTGCCGATGCCGATACACCGGACGGGCCCGTGCGGAGGGAACATTCGACTGGGCCGGCCGCCTGGGGAAGCCAGGTACGGAGCGTAATCGGAAGGTATCAGAAAGTAGCAGCCTCCGCCGCGAGCTCCAGACGGCGGTTCTCAGAACAACCCAGTCGTTAGTATTCGGAGCAGAGCACGACCTGGATTGACCGGCTGGATAACTTTTTAGCAGCGGCTCCAAGGCCGGAGTCTTCATGGGTCCGCGCCCATGCTGCGGCGGAGATTGATCTTCGCCGCCCGGACCCGGCTCTTGACCGTCCCGATCGGGACATCCAGGATCAGGGCGGCTTCGGCGAAGCTGTAACCGGCGTCGACTACGAGCAGGATCGCCTGCCGCTGCGGGTCGCTCAGGGCACCCAGGCTCTGGCGGACCTGCTCGCGGTCGAGCCCGTCCTCCACCGTCTCACTGACCTGGTCCCACGACACGGCCGCGGTGGCGGTCCTTCGTTCCCGGTCGGCGTCGGTGGCGATGGAGCGGACGCGGTCGATGGCGCGGCGCCGGGCGATCATCAGGGACCAGGCCACGGCGCTGCTCTTGCCCGGGTCGAATCGGCTGGCGGTGCGCCAGATCTCGGTCAGGACCTCCTGGGCCACTTCCTCGGCCTGGGCCGGGTCGCGGAGCACGGTCAGGGCCAGCCGGTAGACCGGACTGGTCAGCTCCGTGAAGACCTGCTCGAAGGCGCCGCGTTCCCGGCGGGCCACGGCGTCAATGAGCTTGTTCAGGTGTCCAGGGTCACCGGGAACTGAGCCGGCCGCTTCGCCGTCGTTTTCGCTCACGCCTGGGCATTCGGTTCCAGACGCTTTCCGGCTTGGTCGATGCCGGGAGAAGAATGCCCGAAAGGTCAGGAAAGCCTGGCTCAGCTCAGCCCTGGCCGGGCCAGGGCCGCGGCCACGATGCCGTTGCTGGACGGGCCTTCGCCAAGCTCGACCGGCCGGCCGCCAGCACCGGCCACCGCCGGGTGCTGGCCGTGCTCACGTACGCCGGCACCTAGGCCGCAGCTAACTTCACGTGGGGGATCATGGCCCGGTAGAGGGCGTTGATGAAGTCTTTGCTGGCGCCCTGGTTGTTGTTCGACTGCAGGACGACATCGCCCACCCGGACCTCGACGTACTCGCCCTCGTCGTAGGCCTCGTCACCCAGCCCGTTGATCTTGGTCCCGGTCCTGTCCAGGTACTTGGCGGGCTGGACCCCCACCGTCACGATCGCCTCGCTGCCGGTGTTGTCCGGGGTGACCTGGGCGATGGTGAACTGGCAGGCCGACGTGGGGTACGCCGTGGTGGGCGGCGGCTGCTTCACCGTCATCAGCTTGTACGTGGCCGAGGGATCTGCGGCCAGCTTGAACTGCTTGGCCACGGCGCTGGCGTCCGCCGGGCTCAGCAGCGAGCAGACATCGATCGAACCCGCGTGCGCCGGATTGCCGCCCGCGGCCGTAGCCGGGGACTGACCAGCACTCGCCGTGCCGGCCCCGGTAGGGGAGGCCGAACCGCCGGCGGCCGAACTGGTGGCGTTGCCGCTCGAGCCGCAGGCCGCCACGGACAGCGCCAGCGCGCCGCCCACCGCCGACCCGAGGATCAGCCTGCCGCGGAGGCGAAAGATCATGAAGAGCATTAGACCAGGTGGGCACGGTCGTGAGCGCGCGAAATCGGTGCCGCCGCACAAATGGGACAAGCCGGAAATCAGCCGGAAACACCACGTCTCCGCGATGTGGCGGCCGGCCCCGTTATTTCAAAAGGGTGGCCACCACGTTGATCACGAGCCCGAGCAGTACCGAGCCGAACAGGTAGGACAGCAGGGCGTGGTGCAGGGTGATCCGCCGGATCGCCCGCAACGTGATGTTGGTGTCGGAGACCTGAAACGTCATGCCGATGGTGAAGGAGTAGTAGGCGAAGTCGGTGTAGTTCGGCGGTTCTGCCTCGTTGAACTGGATGCCGCCGACCGGTTCGGTGTAGTAGGTACGGGCGTAGCGCAGCGCGAACACCGTGTGGACCACGCTCCAGGACAGCACCACGCTGAGCACGCCGATCGTGACCAGGTAGGCCTTCAGGCCGCCGCTGGTCTGGCCGGCCTTGACCAGCGCGAAACCGACCGCGGCCAGCACGGCTATGCCCGCGCTCAGGATGACCAGTTCGGAGACGGGCGTGCTGGGGTCTTCGCGCTTGGCCAGCTGCGCGGTGGCGCCGGGATCCAGCCGCCACACCGAGGCCCAGGTCCAGACCAGGTAGAGCACGACGGCCACGTCCCAGCCCAGCAGGATCGACCCCACGACCGGCATGGTCAGCCAGGCCACCGACGCCGTGACAGCCCCGGCGAGCAGGGCGTAGCTGACCCGCAAGCCATCTGAAGACGGGCGCATGCGCCCGCCGAACCTTCTCTGTTTGACCGACGTCACCCGTCAACCCTGGCATACCTACAGGTCAGAAACGGGGGAGGCGGGGCCGCCCCCGAGCGGCGGCGGCTCCGGGCCCGTCTGTGGCGTCAGATAATCGTTGACAGTCAACAATTTTTGGAGCGACAATCAGCTGACCGCGGGAAGGGAGCCTGGGTGCCACCGGAATCAGTGCAGGTGAACGAGGTCGACAACGCTGCGGGCGGCACTGAGCTGACCGTCACCAGCCCGCACTGGAGGTTGCGGGTCGACTGTGGCCCGCAGCTTGACCCGTACGAGCTCGTGCACCTGGCTTCCGGCCGCGTCGTCGCCGACGAGAGCTACTGCTACCGCCTGACGGTGACTGGCGTGACCGACTCCGGCTTCCACGGCGGCCCGGTCTCCTGCCGCGGGGTGCGCGCACTCGGCTGGTCGATCGAGCACCACGAGGACTCCGGGGCCACGTTGTCCCTTCTCGGCGGGCTGGACTTCGGCGCCCGGGGCCCGACCGGGATCCGGCTCGAGCATCGGATCACGCTGGCCGCGTCGGGCCAGGTCATCGAGCAGATCACGCTGTCGAACCACGCCGGCCAGGACCATCTCCGGCTGGACGACGTCCGCTTCGGCTTCCGCAAGACGCTGTTCGACCGCGGACGATGGGCCTGGCGGCCCCAGTGCGAGCGGGCCGAGCTGGTCCCCGTCCCGCTGCGCCGCTTCCGCGCCCAGGATGTCGACCACCTGCTCTCGGGCTACCGCGCCCGTGACCTGTTCCCGTCGGAGTGGCCGGGACGCGACAGCCTCCCGGACCGGAGCTCGGAGGCCTGGCTGTGGGCCGAGGAGGACGGCGGCTTCCTGGTGGCCAAGTACTCACAGGAGCACGCCGAGTTCAGCATCGCCGATGGCGAGCACGTGGTCGCGCGTCGCCCGGCCGGCCAGGTGGCCTCGCTTCAGCTGGACCAGCTCCACAGCGACCGCAACCTCTGCCTGCGGCACAGCGGGGCCGGGGTCCGCGATGGCTTCCCGGAGCACGCCGCCGAACTCGGCCCCCGCCAGCGGCTCAGCTTCGGTACGTCGGCCATCGTGGCCTACGACGGGGACTGGCAGGCCGGTTACGCCCGCTACAAGCAGCTCCTCCGGGAGCGGGGCCACGTCACGCCGGCCGGCTACGACCCCCAGGTGCACTGGAACGAGCTGTACCGCCTCGGGTGGCGCTGCGGCTCGAACGCGCCGCTGCAGGAGCCCGCCGAGCTGTTCGAGGAGGCGGCCCGGGCCCAGGCGGCGGGGGCCCAGACGTTCTACTTCGACCCGGGCTGGGACCTGTTCGAGGGCAGCTCCGTTTGGGACACCGAGCGGCTGGGGCCGATCGAGGACTTCATCCGGCGCCTGCACGACGAGTACGGGCTGGCGCTGGCCCTGCATCTCATGATCCACACGAAGTCGTCCGGGGAAGACCCGGAGATCTACCGGCGGCGGCCCGACGGCGAGATTGACCTGTGGATCGATGCCACGCCGTACGCCGGGGGCTTCGTGTGCCCGGCCTCACCGGTCTGGCAGCGGCAGAAGACGGAGCGGCTGCTCCGGCTGGCCCGAGCCGGGGTCTCGTTCTTCATGTTCGACTTCGTCAACTACCGGCCCTGCTGGTCCAGCCAGCACGGTCACCGCGTCCCGCTCACCCGGGAGGAGCACGCCGAGGGCATCATGACCGTCGTCCGGGCGGTCAAGTCGGAGTTCCCTCGCCTCACCATCGAGGCCCACGACCGCATCGGCGGCGGACTGCCGCTGTACTACCAGCACGGATCGCCCGGCGCCCACGACGAGCTGTGGGGCTTCGAGTACATGTGGGACCCCTACACCGACCTGCTGAGCGGCCGGGCCCGGTCGCTCTATGAGTACAACCTGGCCTATGACATCCCGCTCTACCTTCACATCAACAGCGCGCACGACAGCCCGGCCATGCTCGCCTTCTGGTGGTATGCCTCATGCTGCCGTCACCTCGGCATCGGCGGCCTGGCCGAAGGTGACGAGCAGTGGCCCCGCCTGGCCGAAGCGATGCGCCGGTACCGGGCGCTGCAGCCCTGGTTCGCCCGCGGCCGCTTCGTCGGCATCGACCCCGTCACCCACCTGCACGTCCTGGACGGCGACGGCGAGGGCAGCGCGGTGCTGGCCGCGTTCAACCTCACCGCGACCAGCGTCCGGCGGACGGTCAGCATCACCTCGGCCCAGCTGCCGCTCGGTGCGGCGCCCGAGGTGGCGGGGGCACCCGCGGCCCTGGCCGACGGCGTGCTGACCATCGACCTCGAACTGCCCCCGCTCAGCCCCCTCGTGGTCGAGATCGGCACCGGCCAGCGGTAGCCGTACCGAGCCGGATGCCGAGCGGCTGTTTGCGGTCGCCGCCGGTGGGAAGCCGCCGGGCCTGTCACGACAGGGAGGACTACAGATGGCGCAGGCCGAATTCATCAAGGTGCAGAAGTCCCTCGGCGGCATCAGCTACCCGGCCACCAGGGAACAGCTCATCGAGCACGCGCGCGGCAACCAGGCCGACAGCGATGTCCTCGACGCGCTGCACGGCATCCCCGACCAGGAGTACGACGGCCCGAACGAGGTGAGCAAGGCTGTCAGCAAGTAATCGCGTCCGCCTTGTGCAGGTGGGAGGGTAACGCCGATGCGGCGGTGGCGGCTGACTCCGTCGACCCGGACCGGGCAACTGATCGCGCTCACCGCCCTGGCCGTGCTGCTCTACGTCGGCGCGGCCGTGGGGCTGGCTGCTATCCCTGGTTACACCAGCATGTGGCACACGCTGGCCAGCGTCCGCTGGCCCTGGCTGCTGGCCAGCGTGGGCGGGGTGCTGGCCGCACTGGCCGGCTATCTGCTGGCCTGGTGCGGCCTCGCGTCCGGGGGCGCCGACGGCGTATCGCTGAGCCGGCGACAGTGGGTCGCGGTGGTGCTGGCCGGGTTCGGCGGCTTCATCGGCCGTGGCGGCAGCGCGATCGACCGGTACGCGATGCTGGCCGGCGGACTAAACGAGCGGGAGGCCGACGTCCGGCTCGCGGGCCTGGACGCCCTGGAGCATGCGCCGCTCGCCGTGGGATGCTGCGCAGCAGCGTTCTACCTGCTGGCCATCGGCCAGACCGACCCGCCACCGCTGGATTTCGTGTGGCCGTGGGCGGTCGGGCCGCTGCTGGGTGCCGCCCTGGTCATCCCGGCGGTGGTCCGCTACCGGGACCGGTTCCGCGACGCCCGTGGCTTCCGCCGCTACCTGGGCATTGGCCTGGACGCCGTGGCGCTGCTGTGGGTGCTGGTCAAGGATCGGCGCAGCGGCCCGCCAGCCTTCGTCGGCATGACGCTGTTCTGGGCCGGGGAGATCTTCGCCCTGTGGGCCGGGCTGGCCGCGTTCGGGCTCCAGCTGCTGTTCCCGATCGTGATCATCGCCGACGCCGTGGGCTACGTCCTCAGCCGCCGCGCCGCCCCCCCCGGCGCCCGCGGGTGGATAGCCCGC
>CAXUJF010000136.1:0-3680 GCA_964250865.1 uncultured Streptosporangiaceae bacterium | reverse complement strand
GGCGGGCCCCGAGCGGGACCCCCCCCGCCGCGGGGGGCCACGGCCCCCCCCGCCGCGCCGCCCCCGGGGGGGGCGCCGGTTTCATCGACACCTTTCTGGCCCTGTGCCTGTGGGACTGCGGTGCGCCGCTGGCTGGCGCCATCGCCGGGGTCTTCGTCTACCGCTTCTTCAGCTTGTTCGCCTTCATGCCGTTGTCGTTCGCGGCGCTGCCCGTTCTTCGCTCCATCGGCGGTCCGGCGGCAACACCGAGCCCGGAACCCGCCGTCCAGTCCGGTACCACGCCAGATAACCGCTGACCGCTGTCCGCCGGCCAGATATGAGAGCCATCCGCCGCGTCTGATGTGGGCTGACGGTCAATCGCCAGGCGCTGACCGAAACAAAGGTGATACCCGTGGACCCGGTGAACGAAAGGCCGCCGATCGAGCTGCCGCCTACGCAGGCTGCGGCCGCCGACCAGATCACCTTCGTCGGCACCGCCACCACGATCATCAACGTCGCTGGGTTCACTATTCTGACCGACCCCAATTTCCTGCATCAGGGTGATCGCGCCTATCTGGGCCTGGGTCTCAGTACCAAGCGGCTGACTGAACCCGCCCTGTCGATCCGGCAGTTGCCGGCCCTCGACTTCATCGTGCTGTCTCACCATCACGGAGATCATTTCGACCGGATCGCGGCCCCCGACCTCGATCACAACCTGCCCATCGTCACCGAGTCGCACGCCGCCCGCAAGCTCCGCAGCCAGGGATTCCGGTCGCCGGTCGCCCTGCCGACCTGGCAGTCGCAGTCTTATACGCGCGGCGAGGCCGAGGTCCGGGTGACCTCCGTTCCCGGCAAGCACGCGCCCCGGCCGCTCGGTTACCTCATCCCGCCCGTCATGGGCAGCATGCTCGACTTCTTCCGTGCCGGGCAACGGTTGCTACGGATCTACATCACCGGTGACACCCTCATGTATGAGGGCATCAGCGCTATCGCCGGACGGTTCCCCGACGTCGATCTGTGCCTCATTCATCTGGGCGGTACCCGTATCGCCGGCATCCTGCTGACCATGGACGCCCGCCAGGGGATCGAGGCGCTGCGGGTCATCGCCCCCCGCGAGGCCATCCCGATCCACTACGACGACTACACCGTCTTTCGATCCCCGCTGGCGGACTTCAAGCGGCTGACGGAGCGGGCCGCGCTGCCGACCGGCCTCCGCTACCTGGACCGCGGTGAGACCTACCACCTCAACCTGGGCGCGGGCCGCCGCGAAGGCTAGCCAGCCATCACCCGGTCGATGCCGTCAGCCGGCCGGGCGGAACACGGCCCGGACGCAGCCGTCCTCCTTCTCCTTGAACAACCGGTATCCCTCCGGGCCCTGCTCCAGCGGCATCACGTGCGTGGCCAGATGGGCGGTGTTCACCTCGCCCTGCGCCATAAGCTGCAAAATTTCCGGAATGTACCGCTGGCCGTGCATCTGGGCGCCGCGCAGGGTCAGGCCCTTGTTCATCACCGCGCCCAGCGGGAACTTGTCCACCAGCCCGCCGTACACGCCGAGGACGAAGACGCCGCCGCCCTTCCGGCAGGCGTGAACCGCGTCCCGGACGGCGATGGCCCGGTCGGTCTCCAGCCGGAGCTGCTGCTTGAGCTGGTCGTAGAGGTACTGCAGCCCGGCGCTGTCGGCTTCCATGCCGACGGCCCCGATGCAGATGTCCGGGCCGCAGCCCCCGGTGCGCTCACGAAGTTCGGCCGCGACGTTGTCGCTGGCGTAGTTGATCGTGTCCGCGCCGATGATGTCCGCCGCCTGGGCCAGCCGCTCCGGCAGCCGGTCGATCACGATCACCCGCTCCGCGCCCCTGAGAATGGCGGCCCGCGCGGCCATCTGGCCCACCGCGCCCGCGCCCCAGACCGCGACCACGTCGCCGGGCTGCACGCCGATCTGGTCGGCGCCGGTCCAGCCGGTGGCGGCGGCGTCCGAGGCGAACAGCGCGGTCATGTCGTCGACGTCGTCGGGTATGGCGAACGCGCCCTGGTCGGCGTACGGCACCCGGATGTACTCGGCGTGACTGCCCGCGAAGCCGCCCATCGCATGCGAGTAACCGAAACAGCCGCCGGGGGCGTATCCCCACAGGGCTTCGGTGATCGCCGGGTTGGGGTTGCCGTTGTCGCACAGCGAAAACAGTTTCTGCTCGCAGTACCAGCACCGGCCGCAGCTGACGAACGAGCAGACCACCACCCGGTCCCCGGCCTTGTGGTTCCGCACCGCCGGGCCGACCTCGGCAACCTCGCCCATGAACTCGTGGCCGAGGATGTCACCCGCCCGCATCGCCGGGATGTAACCACCGAGTAGGTGCAGGTCCGAGCCGCAGGTCGTGGTCAGCTTGACCTTGACGATCATGTCCTCGGTGTTGAGGATTTGCGGGTCGGGCACGGTCTCGACGGCGAGCTTGTTGATCCCGGTCCAGCACAGCGCTCTCATCTCAGAGCATCCCTTCCGCGCGGGCGCGCTTGGTGACGGCATCGAGCAGCTTCCCGCTGGGCGTGGATGTCCGCTTCCCGGCGGATCGCGGGTCCATCCGCAGCACCTCGCCCACTTCGATCAGCGCCTTGCTTTCCCGCAGCGCGGACCGGACGTCCTGTCGCGGATCGTGGCCCGCCAGCCGGTGAGGCAAAGCCGCGGTTCCGGCTGGCTCCGGTGAGACCAGCCGCGCCGCGATCTCGGTGCCCTTGCCGTCCGGAGCCGGGGTGATCCGTACCTCGATACGGTCGCCGAGCGCGGCCAGCGGCTCCGGGATCTGCCCATCCGGTGCCACCTCGGCGGCAGGCTTGTTCACGGTCACGGCCCGCCACCGGTTCTGTGGGCCAGCCGCGACATCCGGCTTGGAGGCGCGGGCCCGGCTGCGCTTGACCTGGGTGACAGCCAGCCCGATGCTGGCGGCGGCGGTAGCGGCTGCGGCCGCCGCTTTCGCAGAGGTCTTCATGATGGGTTCTCCCGAAGCTGGCAGCCGTGGAATTGCGGGCCGGATTGAGCACGCTCGCTACCCTGCGTCCGCCCATGCACACGTCTCAGCCCGAGGAAACCGGGTGACCGGTCGTATCAGAGGCCTGTTAACCGGCGGCGTCGCGGGCCGGTCTCCGGCTCGCGAGCATGCCGCGCGGCGGTACGGACCACAACGGCTCCGTGCCGTAGCCGCGGGCGGCCAGGATGGTGTTGGCCGCGATGATGCCGGTGGCGGCGGCGCGCTCCATCAGCGCGCAGGGAAACGGGGCCGCCACCCAGTCGCCCGCCAGCGTCAGCCCGGGGACCTCGGTCTGCACGCCCGGCGTGGTGCCGTGGGCGCCCACCGGGAATCCGGCCGCGTCGGTCCCGACCCGGCAGCGCTGGTCGAGCGGGTTCAGCCCGGAGACCTCGGGCCACAGCACCCGGAGTTCGGCCAGCATCTTGCTCCCGAGAACGTCGGCGCTGACACCGGACGGGCAGGCGTAGGCGTGCAGTTCGACCACCGAGCCGCCGGTGCGCTCGTGCCACTGCCGCGCGCCGGCCTCGAAGCGGTGATACAGCGTGACCGAATCGAGCAGGCCGGCATCGGCGATGCTGGTGAACTGGGCCCGGGCCGGATCGACGTCACCGTCCAGCCAGTACCGGGCGACCGCGTACGGCGGCCCGGTCCGCGGCTCGGCCTCGACCGCGGCCAGGCGTGGGT
>CAXUJF010000135.1:4661-12113 GCA_964250865.1 uncultured Streptosporangiaceae bacterium | reverse complement strand
CAGCAGCTGCGTGTACGGGTGGGCGGGGGAGTCGGTCAGCTCCGCGCTCGGAGCCGACTCCACCAGCTCACCTGCGTACATGACCACGATCTTGTCGGCCAGGTACCGGGCCGAGGCGATGTCGTGGGTGACGTACAAGATGGCCAGCTGGGACTTCTCCCGTAGATCGGCCAGCAGGTTGAGCACGCCGAGCCGGATCGACACGTCGAGCATGGACACCGGTTCGTCGGCCAGCAGTACGTCCGGCTGCACGGCCAGCGCCCGGGCGATCGCCACCCGCTGCCGCTGGCCACCGGACAGCTCGTGCGGGTACTTGTCGATGAAGCGGGCCGGCGGGTCCAGGGCCACCCGTCGCAGCAGGTGATCCATGGCCCCGTCCAGGTCCCCGTCGGTCATGTGGTGGATCTTCAGGGGCCGGGCCAGGTGGTACCGGATCGAGTGCACCGGGTTCAGCGACGCGAACGGGTCCTGCAGGACCAGCTGGACCCGCCCCGCGTACTCCTGCCGCTTCCGCTGGCCGAGCGGCACCTGCTGCCCGTCCAGCAGTAGCTCACCGGAGGTGGGCGTGATGATCCGGGCCAGCATCCGGGCCAGCGTCGACTTGCCGGACCCGCTCTCGCCCACCACCGCGGTGACCGCCGAGCGGGGCAGCGTCAGCGACACGTTCTGCACCGCGTGCACGGCGGCCCGGGGCCGCAGCCCCCGCCGGACGTGGAAGTGCTTGGTCAGGTTGCGGGCTTCCAGCACCGACGTGGCCGTCACCGTCTCGGTCATGCCTTTTCCTCCTCGGGGGCCCCCGGGCCGGCTGGGTCGGGCTTATTCAGTTCTTCCGGTACCGGCTCCGCCGACTGCGGGTCGTGCAGCCAGCAGGCCACCTCGCGCGGGCTGCGGCCGTGCGGCACCGGCCCGGTGGTCAGCGGCACCAGCTCGGGCACGTCCACCGAGCACCGGTCCATGGCGTGCAGGCAGCGCGGGTGGAACGCGCACCCGGATGGGACCGACCGCAGGTCCGGCGGGGACCCGGCGATTCCGGTCATCGCCTTCCGCTCCCCGTGCATGGGCGGGAACGAGTTGAGCAGCCCGTAGGTGTAGGGGTGGCGTGGCGCCCGGAACAGCGACTCCGACCCGGCCCGCTCGACCAGCCGGCCCGCGTACATCACCGCGATCTCGTCGGCCAGCTCAATCAGCAGCGACAGGTCGTGGGTGATGAACAGCGCGGCGAAGCCCAGCTCGTCCCGCAGCCGGATCAGCTCTTCCAGGATCTCGCGCTGGGTCACCACGTCCAGCGCGGTGGTGGGCTCGTCCATGATCACGACCTGTGGCTCCAGGGCCAGGCCCATCGCGATCATGGCGCGCTGGCGCATGCCGCCGGACAGCTCGTGCGGATAGCTGCCGAGACGGTCACCGGTGATGCCGACCATCTCCAGCAGCTCGGTGGCCCGCCGGATGCGGCCCGCGCGGTTCAGGTCCTGTCGGTGGGCCTTGAGCACGTCTTCGATCTGGTGCCCGATGGTGGCCACCGGGTTGAGCGCATTCAGCGCGCTCTGCATGACGACCGAGATCTCCGACCAGCGGATCCGCTGCAGGTCGCTTTCGTTCAGGTCCAGCAGGTCGGCGGTGCCCGCCAGCGCGTCCGCGCCGCTCTGGGCGTTCGGGTAGGAGTGGAACAGCACCTCGCCGCCGGTGATCACGCCGGGCTCGCGCAGCAGCCGGGTGGCCGCGTAGGCCAGCGTCGACTTGCCACTGCCGCTTTCCCCGGCCAGCCCCAGGACCTGGCCGCGGCGCAGGGTCAGGTTGGCGTCCACCACCGCGTGCACGGCGTCTTCGCCCCACCCGTAATCCACGCACAGCCCGCGGATCTCCAGTACCGGGTCGCCCTGGTGCGCCGCCCGGCTGATTTCGCCGTCGCCCGGGGTCACGGGGGCGACCGCGTGGCCGGCGCTCACCGGGCCACCTTCGCGGGACCGGCCGCGGTCGTCGCCGTAGCCGTGGCGGTGGGCCGGTTCCTGACCACCGGGGTCAGGCCCAGCTTGGGGTGCCGGGGCAATCCGGCCTTGCGCATGCCCCGCTTGGACAGGCCCGCGGCCCGCAGCCGCGGGTTGATGAACTCGTCCACGCCGAAGTTCACCAGGGCCAGCCCCATGCCGACCAGGGCGATACACAGACCGGGTGGCACGAACCACCACCACGCGCCGGTCAGCGGGGCGTTGCTGTTCTGGGCCCAGTACAGCATCGTGCCCCAGTTCCACACCGAGGTGCTGGTCACGCCGAGGTAGGCCAGCGCGATGT
Organism: uncultured Streptosporangiaceae bacterium; assembly: GCA_964250865.1. Lineage (GTDB taxonomy): Bacteria > Actinomycetota > Actinomycetes > Streptosporangiales > Streptosporangiaceae > Bog-532. Next base: position 9,824 of record CAXUJF010000135.1, on the reverse strand, counting down.
AGGTGCCGATCGCGTACAGCATGGTGAACAGGAACGAGGAGGCCACGATGGCCACCAGGTTCGGCAGCACCTCGAAGATCATGATCCGGATCCGGCTCTCGCCGATGATCCGGGCTGCCTCGACGAAGTCCCGCCGCTTGACCGACAGCGTCTGGGCCCGTAGCACCCGGGCGCCCCAGGCCCAGCCGGTGATGGCGATGATCACGCCGATCAGCAGCGTGTTCGACCGGCCGGAGGCGGGCAGGTAGCTGTCGATGACGATCAGCAGCGGCAGCCCGGGGATGGCCAGGAACACGTTGGCCGCCAGCGACAGCCCCTCGTCGGTGCCGCCGCCGATGTAGCCCGCGGTGACGCCGATGATGATCGACAGGACGGTGGCTACCAGCCCGGCGATGAAGCCGACCACCATGGTGGCGCGGGCCCCGTTGAGGAGCTGGGAGAAGATGTCGGCGCCGAGGTTGCTGGTGCCGAGCCAGTGCGCGGCCGACGGGTGCAGGTTCTGCGTGAACGAGTTGTCGTTGGGCGAGTAGGGCGCGACCCAGGGCCCGACCAGGGTCAGGATCGCGAAGGCCACGATGATGATCAGCCCGGCGATGACCCTGGGGTTGCGCGGCAGCCGTATCGCCCGGGTCACCTTGCCCTTGACCGGAGCGGCGGGGGTGAGCTGGCCCGCGGGCAGCGGGGCCAGGTCGTCGGCGTGGACGGTCATGAGCCTCAGGCCTCCTGCCGGACGCGGGGGTCCAGGGCGACGTAGACGAAGTCGGCGATTAGGTTGGCGGCCAGCACGGTGAGCGTGATGACCAGGAAGATCCCCTGCAGCAGCGGGTAGTCCTGGTTGAGCACCGCCTGCAGGAGCAGGTTGCCGACGCCGGGGTAGTTGAACACCAGCTCGACCAGCAGCGCGCCCGACACCACCATCCCGATGGCCAGCGAGAAATTGGCCACGCTGGGCAAGATGGCGCTCCGGGCCGCGTAGGTCACCACCTTGCGGGTGGGCAGGCCCTTGGCCCGGGCCACCAGGACGAAGTCCTCGTCCATGGTCGTGACCATCATGTTCCGCATGCCGAGCATCCAGCCCGCGATCGAGCTAAGCACGATGGTCAGGCCGGGCAGCTCGGCGTACCGGACCACGCTGGAGATGAAGGCCCAGTTGAATCCCGGGGTCAGCCCGCGCTGGTAGTTGCCGAGGACCGGGAACCAGTGCAGGTCGCTGCCGAACACCAGCAGCAGCACGGTACCGAGGAAGAAGTACGGCACCGCCTGGAAGAACGTGGACACCGGCAGCAACCCGTCCAGCCAGGAGCCTCGCCGCCAGCCCAGCGCGATGCCGAGCAGGGTGCCGACCACGAAACTGATCACCGTGCACACGCCCAGCAGTCCGATGGTCCACGGCAGCGTCTGGCCCAGCACCGTGCTGACCGGGGCGGACAAGGTGATCGACTGACCCAGGTTGCCGTGGAACAGCTGGCCCCAGTAGCTCCAGTACTGCGACCACAGCCCCTGGTGCAGGCCCATCCCAAACTGGAGCTGGATGGCCTTCTGCATCTGCGGGGTGACCCGGCCCTGGAGCTTGCCGATCATGGTCTGGATCGGGTTGCCCGGCATCAGCCGGGGGAGCAGGAAGTTGACCGTGATGGCCACCCAGGCCGTGATCACGTACACGCCGATCTTCCGCAGCAGGGGGATCATGCTGGATCACCGCCCTCACAGCCGCAGCTCCGGCGGCGGATCAGCGTGGTCGGGAGCACCACGTCTCTCATCGCGGGGGTCTCGTGGTTGATCATCGAATAGAGCACCTCGAAGGCTGTGGCACCAAGTTCCCTGATGCGCTGGCGGACCGTGGTCAGCTGGGTCTGCAGATGCCGGGCCACCGGGATGTCGTCGAACCCGGTGACCGCCACGTCTTCGGGGACCCGCACGCCGTGCCGGTCCAGGGCGTAGAGCACGCCGATGGCGGTCTGGTCGTTGGCGCACACGATCGCGTCTGGCATCCGCGTTCCCCGGTCGAGCAGGCTGTTGATCACCTGCGCGCCGCCCCCCGCGGTGTAGTTCCCTTGCCACGACGGGCCGTCCAGCAGGGTCGCCCCCGCGTGCGCGACCTCTGCGGCCAGGGAGTCGAACCGGGCGATGCTGTCCGGGCTGTCGATGTGACCGCCGATGTAGCTGATCGTCCGGTAGCCGTGCTCGTACAGGAGGTGACCGGCCAGGTCCCGCATCCCGGCTGCGTTGTCGCTGCGCACGTTGGCCGTCAGTGAAGTGGCCTCCGCGGCCAGCGTGACTACCGGGACCTGTCGGCCCAGCCATTCCAGCTGGTCCGCGTCCAGGACCCGGTCGTGCAGGATGATGCCGTCACTCTTGCGGGCCAGCGTGAGGATCCGGCCCCCCGGGTCATGCTCATCCAGCTCGACCGACCGCACCAGGATGTCGAACCCGCGCCGCTGCGCCGCCTCGGCGATGCCACGGTTGATCATGTCGGGGAACTGCAGGCTGTCCTCTTCGTCGGCGAACAGGTCTTCCGGATCCCGCGACGTCCACGGCAGCCGGATGATCACGCCGGCGACTTCCTTCAGCCGGGCGCTCAGGGCCCGGGCCGCGTCGTCCGGCACGAACCCCAGCTCGGCCACGGCCTGCAGCACCTTGTCCCGGGTCTCCGGGCGCGGGTTGCGCCGGCCGTTCAGCACCCGCGAGACCGACGCGATCGAGACCCCGGCCGCCCGGGCCACGTCGTAGATGGTCGGGGCCTGGCTGACCCCTATTGGACTGGCGGCCACGCTCAGCGGCGCCGATGCGTCCGGGGTGGCGGGCGCGGAAGGGGCGGGGCGCGCGGCGCTGTCCGCGTTCACCGTCGTCTCCGCGTCCACGGGTCGGCTCCTTCCGGACAGCGGCCCGGCGACTGTGCCGAGCCGTGGGCCAGCGCCTGTGCCGGGCCCCGAACCCGGCGCCTGTGCCGGGCCCTGCGCCGTAAGCGGTAAGCGCTTTCCGGCGTGTCCTGAAGGTTACGTCTGTGCCTATACCTCCCTCAAGGGCTAACGCTGCGACCGTTACGGGAAAGTGACATACGGGGTCGGTCCATGTCAGGCCGGCCCGGCAGGCCCGCGCTAACGGCTCGCGACCGCGTCAACGGAGCCGGAAATTATCGGTCGCTGACGGGCCAATCCGCCTCTGAACTGCGGCGATGCCCTACCCGGGCCCGATCTGGAACAGTGTTCACCCTGCCGACCGGGACCTGAAAGTGCTGATCTGCTGTGGGGCGCAATGGGGTCTATGGGGCATTTCCGGAACCCTCGTCCGGAGTTTCGACACACAGGCGAAACATGAACGGGCCGCTGACCTGATGCGTTACCGGCCGCGTAACAAACGGGAAATGAGCCGGAAACCGGCCCATGGGAAATATGTAGTCGTTCCGTGAAAGACACCGGAGCGGCCGGGGTGGGTCCGTATGACCCTTGGGGGAGACCCCTGGAAACCCGAATGGCCCTTCCAAGGTAGCCCCCCTGGAGGCGCAGAGCAGTGGTTCCATACGCAACATGGCTGAATGCCGGGGACAACTCCTGGCAGATGACAGCCGCCACGCTTGTCGGTTTGATGAGCATTCCCGCGCTGGCCGTCCTGTACGGCGGCCTGGTGCAAAAAAAGTGGGCCATGAACACCGTCCTCATGGTGTTCGTCACCTTCTGCCTGGTCCTGATCGTCTGGGTCCTGTGGGCGTTCAAGATGGCCTTCGGCCACAAGTGGATCGGCACCTTCGTCGGCATACCCGGCACAGTGCTCGGCCACAACGCGTTGCAAGGACAGGCTGACGTCCCCCTGCTCGACGGGCTGATGCCGAAATTCAGGTTCCCACAGGCATCGCTGGTCTACTTCCAGTTTGTGTTCGCGGGTATCACGCCGATCCTGTTCATCGGCAGCGTGCTCGGCCGGATCAGCTTTAAGGTTTGGCTGATCTTCGTGCCGCTCTGGATCACGTTCGCCTACGCAGTCAACGCCTTCATGCTCTGGGGCGGTGGCTACTGGGCGGGCAAGGGCGCGCTGGACTTCAGTGGTGGTTACGTCATCCACCTCGCCGCCGGTACTTCCGGGTTTGTCGCGGCCGCTGTCATCGGTCCTCGCCTCGCCCGCGACCGTGAACGGGCGATACCGAACAACTTGATGTTCGTTGCCGTCGGCGCAGGAATCTTGTGGCTCGGCTGGAACGGCTTCAACGGTGGTGACCCGTACTTCGCCGGGGCGGACGCGTCGGCCGCGATCGTCAACACCAACGTGGCTACGGCCGTCGCGATGATGACCTGGATCCTCATGGACATGTTCCTGAGCTCCGAGAAAAAGCCCACGTTCCTCGGCGGCCTCAACGGCATGATCTGTGGTTTGGTCGGCATCACACCAGCCGCTGGTTTCGTCAACGGGCTCGGGGCCATCATCATCGGCTTGGTCTGCTCGGCCATCGTCTGGGTCGCCTGGACCTATCTACCGCGCTACGTGTGGCCGTTCAACAAGGTGGATGATGCCCTCGGCGTGGTCTACACCCACGGCATCGCCGGCTTGTTCGGCGGTCTGCTCACCGGCTGTCTGGCCGACCCGAACATGATCGAGTACCTCGGCATCGGCAAGAACGCCGGCTTCAGCGGGGCGGGCCTGTTCTACGGGCATCCCAAGCAGCTGGCCATCCAGGCCGGCGCGGCGCTGACCATCATCATCTGGGACGGGCTGGTCACGTTCATCATCCTGCGGGTGATCGGCCTGTTCATGAAGCTGCGCATCCCCGATGCCGACCTGGAGATCGGCGACGTCGCAGTGCACGGCGAAGAGGTCTACCCCTCCGAGGATCTCGTCCGCGTCGCCTCCGGCTCCGGCATGGCGTCCGAACCGCCACTCGAAACCTCCACCCCACCCGAACCGGAGCGGACTCCGATCACCAGGTCGGAAGACACCTAACCGGTACTACTCCGCACGTAGCGCCCGCCCCCCGCCCCCCGGGGGCCCGGGGCGGCCGGCGGCCCCGCCCGCGATGCCGCCGCCCCGGGCCCGGGCCCAGATGATGTGCAGGGGCAGCAGCGGTGACGGGACGCGACGCTCGAGGAACACGAACCCGGTGAGCAGGATCGCGCTGACGGCGAGCGAGACGATGGTCAGCGTGGGGTTGCAGGCGGCCCCACTGGTGAACTG
>CAXUJF010000135.1:0-4651 GCA_964250865.1 uncultured Streptosporangiaceae bacterium | reverse complement strand
CACCACCGGGGGGCAACCCCCCAACCCGGAACAACGCCGCCCGTCCCCCCCCCCCCCGCCCCCCGGGGGGCGGGGGGCGGACGTCGTCCCAGCCCGCTATGCCGCCGACCGGGGACCGGCCCACGCGACGGTCCCGGTGACTATGGACCGGCGCTGGGCCCGCACAATGGGATACGTGGCTGAACCGGTGACGAAGGCGACGACCCTGGTAACCGACGATGGCGTCCCGATCAACACCGTCCATCTCACCCAGGACAGCGACCTTGCCATCGTGCTCGCTCACGGGTTCACGCTGTCCTGGCAGCGGCCCGCGGTCTGGCGGATCGCCACCCGGCTGAACCGGATGGCCGGAGTGCTGGCCTTCGACTTCCGCGGGCACGGCTCGTCCGGTGGCCTGTCGACGATGGGCGACAAGGAGATCAGCGACCTCGACGTGGTCGTCGCCTACGCCCGCGAACTCGGGTACCAGCGGGTGGCTGCGGTCGGGTTTTCCATGGGGGCGTCGATCGTGCTGCGCTACGCCGGGCTGGTCGGTGGGGGCCTGGACGCCGTGGTGTCGGTCAGCAGCCCCGGCTGGTGGTACTACCGGGGGACCGAACGCATGCGGCGCGTGCACTTTGCGGTCGAGCACCGTATCGGCCGCCTGATCACCAGAAAGGCCTATGACACCCGGATCGCGCCCGAGGCGTGGGACCCGGTGCCGGTGCCGCCGGACCAGGCGGCGACACAGATCCAGGACATCCCGCTGCTGGTGGTGCACGGGGACCAGGACCCCTACTTCCCGGTCGAGCACGCGCAGCAGATCTTCCGGGCCGCGCACGAGCCCAAGGAACTGTGGCTGCTGCCGGGGTACGGCCACGCCGAGACCGCCTGCCAGCCGGAGCTGACCGACCGGATCGGCCGCTGGGTCGCCGCCGCGGCCGGGGCCGAGACGGCCCAGGCCCTGGCCCGCGCGGCCGGAGTCGAAGCCGAGGCCGAGGCCGAGGCAGCCAGCACCGCGGTCACCGGCCCGCCGGCCGCCCTGGAGACCGAAAGCAAGGCCCACACCGCCGTGGAGGCGGCCGGGGCGACCGGCCTGCCCCCGGGCGCCGGCTGAGCCAGCAGCCCAGGAGCCAGGAGCCGAGGAGCCACGAGCCCAGGAGCCAGGAGCCCAGGAGCCGCCCCCCCCGGGCGGCCCGGCGGGGCGGCCGCCCCCCACCCGGTGCCCGGGCTCGGCGGCCAGCTCGTGCCGGCCGGGCAGGCCACCGAGCTGGTCCTGGTCAGCTGGCTTTCGGTCATTCCCCCGGTGCTCGGCTTCACCGCGCTGGCCATCGCCGCCTCGGTGGCCAGCCGCAACAGCGTGATCGGCATCGGTGTGCCGGTCGTGCTCACGCTGGGGTTCCAGGTCGTGACCCTGCTGGCGCTGCCCGTGTGGGGCCAGCAGGTGCTGCTCAGCACACCGTTCCTGGCCTGGCACGGCTTCTGGGAGCAGCCTGCGTACGCCGGGCCGTTCCTGTGGGGTCTGCTCGGCAGCGGCGTGTGGTTCACGGTGTGCAGCGCCGCGGCGTGGCTGATCTTCCGGCGCCGGACGATCGGCGGCGCGTCGTGACCCGGCGCCTTCCGATCCGGGTTTCCGCTCTGGCCGGTGCCCTGCTGGCCCTCAGCCTGGTGCTGTCCGGCTGCGGCGGTGGCTCCACCGGCCTGACCGCCCCCCGGCTCCAGGGCTCCCTGGGCCGGACGTTCGCCAACCTCTACGTGCTGCAGCAGCACACCCAGGGCGATCCGGCCCCGTCCACGGCCAGCCTCAAGACCTCCACCCAGTGCCAGAAGGGCGGCACGCTCGATGTGCCGCAGAACGGCTCCGGGGTGTGGCTGTGCCAGATCACCTACCTGGTGGCGGGACCGGGTTACCCGGTCATCGCCAAATACAACGTCGACGTCCAGACCGACGGCTGCTATGCCGCCGACGGCGACGGGCCGGCCTCGGTTAACGGGTCGCCGACCATCACCGGAAAAGACGGCCAGCAGCACGTCAACCCACTGTCCCTGATCGACGGCTGCTTCGAGACCACTTGAATGAAGGAATCCACATGAGACGTCTGCTCTCCCCCCGCTGGCGGCACGCGCATCGTCGTGCCGTCCGCGTGGTCACCGCGGCCTGCGTGGCCGTGCTCATGGTGGCCGGGCTCACCACCGCGGCCGTGGCCGGGGTATTCGCCGGCGGGTTCGGCACCGCCCAGGTCGGCACCAGCAACGCCCAGGGCGTGCTGTTGCCGACCAACCAGCGCATCAAGCCCATCGGCAGCCGGTTGCTGATCGACAACGGCCGCCTGCTGTCCTCTTCAATCAGCCCCAACGGCCAGTTCCTGGCCGCACTGAGCTGGGAGGACTTCACCGGCTACCTGACCGTCTTCAACCTGAAGACCGGCAGCGTGGTCCAGCAGATCGGCACCGGCATCGGCACGGATAAGACCATCGGCGATGGCACGGTGGCCGCCGATGGGCCCCTGTGGTCAGCGGACGGCAAGACGCTGTGGTTCCCGCAGACCGCCGACCTGGTCAAGTTCAGTGTGGCCGCGGACGGTACGGTCTCCAGCCCGGTCACGATCCCGCTGGAGACGGCCACCACCAACCTCAACACCACCACGACCACCGTGCCGGACCTGCCCTCGGGCATGACCCTGAGCAGCGACGGCAAGACGCTGTACGTCGCGCTCAACGGGGTCAACGAGCTGGGCGAGATCGACACCGCGACCAGCACGCTGACCAAGGTCATCAAGGTCGGCAACGCGCCGCGGCAGGTCGTCGTAGTCGGGAACAAAGCGTTCGTCTCCAACGAGGGTGGCCGCCCGGCCAGGCCCGGTGACTTCACCAACCAGTCCGACGGCACCGCCGTGGTGGCCAGCAAGACCACCGGCGCCGCCACCACGGGCACCGTGTCCGAGGTCAACCTGACCAGTGGCCAGGAGACCAAGGAGATCAAGGTCGGGCTCGAGCCGACGGCCGAGTATCGGGCGTCCGACGGCACGCTGATGGTGGCCAACTCCAACGACGACTCGGTCTCGCTGATCAGCACGAAGACCGCCACCGTGGTGCAGTCCATCAACGTGAACCCGCTGCCGGGCTCGACGGTCGGCAGCTATCCGAACGCCATCACGATGACCGACGCGCACCACATACTGGTCAGCATCGGCCGCGACAACGCGCTGGCCGTCTACTACTACAACGGCGCCCACCAGCCCGTGCAGTACCAGGGCCTGCTGCCCACCGACTTCTACCCGGTAGCGGTGGCCAACGACCCGGCCCTGGGCAAGGTCGTGGTCACCAACGACAAGGGCATCGGCGCCCGCGGCCCGGACAGCACGATCAACAAGGGCCCTGGCACCGCTCCTGGCGCCGAGTCGGTCACCGGCCACAACACCTACGACGACACCGGCTCGGTCACCAACTTCGCGATGCCCAGCACCGCGGCCCTCGGCGCCTACACCAAGCAGGTGTTCAGCGACAACGACTGGACCCACCTGCTGGCCAGCCAGTCGGCCACCAAGTGCGCGGCCGCGCCGCAGGTCATCCCGGCCAAGCTCGGCTGCGCGTCCCCGATCAAGCACGTGTTCCTGATCATCCGCGAGAACCGCACCTACGACCAGGACCTGGGCGACATCGGCAAGGGCACCAGCGATCCCACCCTGGCCCAGTTCGGCAAGACGATCACGCCCAACGGGCACCAGCTGGCCAGCGCCTTCGGGCTGTTCGACAACTTCTACGATGAGGGCACGCTGTCCGCGGACGGCCACAACTGGATCGTCCAGGCCGATGCGAACGACTACATCGAGAAGGAGTTCGGCGCCTTCTACCGCAGCTACCCGGCCCAGGGCGGCGACGCCCTGGCCTACCAGCGGGACGGCTTCCTGTGGAACGCGGCGTCCAAGGCCGGCCTGACCTCCAAGGCCTACGGGGAGTACAACAACTTCCTGCAGCAGGAGGCCCCGGTGCCGTCCTGGTCCGCGTACTACCAGGACTCCCAGATCCTCGAGGGCAAGGCGTCCGGGACGCTGCCGGTGCCGGAGTCGACGGTCAACACCTACGCCGACATCCCGTCCCTCAACGCCATCGACGACCACGAGTATCCCGCTTTCGACCTGGGCATTCCGGACCAGTACCGGACCGACGTCTGGAACCAGTCCTTCGCCCAGAGTGTGACGAGCGGCAAGCTGGCCAACCTCAACCTGATCTGGATGCCGGACGACCACACCGCCGGCGTGGGGACCGGTGATCCTAACCCGGTGGCCGAGGTGGCCGACAACGACCTGGCCGTGGGCCGGATCATCGACACGATCTCGCACTCCAAGTTCTGGAAGAGCTCGGCCGTCTTCGTGCTCGAGGACGACACCCAGAACGGCGCCGACCACGTGGACGGTCACCGCGGCCCGCTGCTGGTGGCCAGCCCCTACGCCAAGCGCGGGATCACCGACGGCACCTACTACACCCAGCTCAACGTGGTCCGCACGGCGGAGGACATGCTGGGCATCGCGCCCATGAACCAGGAGGACCGCGCGGCCGAGCCGATGACCAACGCCTTCACCAGCACGCCTAGCTTCGCTCCCTACAACCATCTGGCCAACGAGATCCCGCTGACGCAGGGCCTGACGACCACGCCGTCGCCATCGCCGTC
>CAXUJF010000134.1:0-12127 GCA_964250865.1 uncultured Streptosporangiaceae bacterium | reverse complement strand
GAACCTGCTGCCCCCGGACGCGGTCCGCCGGCTCAGCTGGGAGCCGCCGGCCCCGCCGGACCCGCCGGCGGTCGAGGCGGCGCTGAGCGGTTTCGGGGCCCGCCGCTGGCAGGTCGAGCTGACCGCCGGGCCGATCTCCGCGGCCATCGAAGGCGCCGGCCGCCTCCAGCTCGATAGCCCACCCGATAGCCCATGAGCACACCCGCGCTGCCGGGGTTCCTCGGCTCGCTCGCACCGATCCTGAACAACTACGGCTACTTCGCGGTAGGCGGCCTGGTCCTGGTCGAGGACTTCGGCATCCCGGTTCCGGGCGAGACGATCCTCATCGCGGCCTCGCTGTACGCGGGGGCGGGCAAGCTGAACGTGGTCGCGGTCGGCGTCATCGCCTGGATCTGTGCGGTGCTGGGCGACAACATCGGCTTCCTGATCGGGCACTTCGGCGGCCGGCGGCTGGCGCTGAAGTACGGCAAGTACATCTTCCTGACTCCCAAGCGGCTGGACCAGGCCGAGCAGTTCTTCGAGCACCACGGCGGCAAGATCATCGTGGCGGCGCGGTTCATCGAGGGACTGCGCCAGGCCAACGGGATTGTGGCCGGCATCACCGGCATGCACTGGAAGCGGTTCATCCCGTTCAACGCGCTCGGGGCCGCCCTGTGGGTCGGCCTGTGGGTCAGCGTGGGCTACCTGGCCGGAAACCACATCACCACCATCTATGATCAGATCACCCGGTACTCGCTGTACGTGCTGATCGCGCTGGCGGTGGCGGTGGTGGCGCTGGTGGTCTTCCGGGTGCGCAAACACCGGCGGACCCGGCAGGCCCGGGCCGAGGCCGCGGCTTCTGAGGTTCCCGACGCTCCTGAGGTTCCCGCTGAGGCTCCCGAGGTGCCTGAAGTTTCCGAGGGTCCTGCGGTACCTGAGGTGCCCGAGGCCCCTGCGCCGCCTGAGGCTGAAGCCTCGGTCAATAACCCGGACAAGTCGTAGCGTTCCATCCCGGCCAGCACCGACTCCGCGGCCTGCAGGATCCAGAAGCTGCTCTTGGGCAGCGACGGGTCCGGCGGCGGCGGCGCGTTCAGGTACTCGCAGGCCACGGCCATGATGTCCGGGATGTTCTCCCGGTGGGCGCAGATGACGGTCGGAATCCCGTCCGCGAGCAGGCGGCGCACCGCGCCGATCACTTCCGGATGGGTGTCCTGGTCGGCTGACGTCTCCGCACCGGAGCGGCGCGGCAGCATGAGCGCGGGCTCAACCACCACCGGCGCTCCGACGTGCCCCGCGTAGGGCTCGATGGTGGCCAGGCAGCGGGCCGCCGGGGAACTGACCACCCGGACCGGCCCGAAGCAGCCGAGCAGCGACACCAGCGTCCGGGCCTCCGACTGGCCCTTGAAGTCCAGCGGCCGGAGCAGGTCATCGCCGGCCCAGTCCTTCTTGTGCCCGGCCGAGGCGTGCCGCAGCACCACCAGCGGGACGGTCCGGTGCGGCCAGCGCGCGAAGTCGTTGAGCACGACGACGTCGGTGGCGTAGGACAGCCGTTCGAAGGCCCGCGGCAGCGGGAACCAGCGCACCTCGTCGACCTCGTCGTTGGGGACGAACGCGGCCGGCTGGCCGGGCCGGGCCGGCTCGGCCGCGGCCCAGAACTCCACCCGCTTGGGGCGGCCGCCGACCAGGTAGCGAACGGTCTCCAGGCGGCGGCCGGCCAGCAGCCGGAGCCCGGCCTCCTCGGCCACCTCGCGGATGGCCGTCTCCGGCAGCTCCTCCCCCGGCTCGCGTTTACCCTTGGCCAGCGACCAGTCGTCCCGCCGCGGGCGGTGGACGAGGAGGACCTCCGGTCCGTCCGGGCCACGCCGCCACGGCACCACCCCCGCGGCCTCGATCTCCGAGAGCACGGACAGCGTGTCGGAGTCCGGCTCGCCCCGGTCGTCAGCCATCGGCGGACCGCGGACGCCGGTCCCGGATCAGCCCGAACTGGATGTCGCGGCGCCGTTCGCCGTCCGGGGCCAGGTTGTGCCGCGTCCAGGTGCCCTCGCCGTCCAGCCACCAGGACGCGGTTCCGTCGTCCATGCCCAGGTCCATCAGCTTGCGCAGCTCCTGGCAGTGCCCCGCGTCGCCGACCCGGACGATCACCTCCACCCGCCGGTCGAGGTTCCGGTGCATCATGTCCGGGCTGCCCAGCCACACCTCGCCGGTCTCGTCCGGATCGGCCTCGGCGCCGTCCTCCGCGGACTCTCCCGTGCCGAAGGAGTAGACCCGGGAGTGCTCCAGGAACCGGCCCAGGACGCTGCGCACCCGGATCGTCTCGGACAGCCCGGGCACCCCCGGCTTGATGGCCGAGATGCCTCGGACCCACAGGTCGATCGGCACGCCGGCCTGCGACGCCCGGTACAGCGCGTCGACGATCACCTCGTCGATGACCGCGTTGCACTTGAACTGGATCCGGGCCGGCTTGCCCGCCAGCTTCCGCTCCGCCTGCTGGGCGATCCGGCCGACCAGGCCCGCCCGCAGGGATTCCGGGGCGACCAGCAGCCGCCGGTAGGAGTCCTGGCGGCTGTACCCGGTCAGGTGGTTGAACAGGTCGGTGGCGTCCTCGCCCACGGTGGGGTCCGCGGTGAGCAGGCCGAAGTCCTCGTACAGCCGGGCCGTCGACGGGTTGTAGTTGCCGGTGCCGATGTGGCAGTACCGGCGCAGCGACCCGTCCGCCTCCTCGCGCACGATCAGCAGCACCTTGCAGTGCGTCTTCAGGCCCACGAACCCGTAGACGACGTGGCAGCCCGCCTCTTCCAGCTTCCTGGCCCAGGCGATGTTGGCCCGCTCGTCGCCGCGCGCCTTGATCTCCACCACCACCACGACCTGCTTGCCCAGCTCGGCCGCGTCGATCAGCGCGTCCACGATCGGCGAGTCGCCGCTGGTCCGGTACAGGGTCTGCTTGATGGCCAGCACACCCGGGTCGGCCGCCGCCTCCTCGATCAGCCGTTCCACGCTGGTGGTGAACGAGTCGTACGGGTGGTGCACCACCACGTCCCGCTCGCGCAGCGCGGTGAAGATGTCGGTGTCCTTGGGGATGGCCGACGAGGAGGGCACGAACGGCGGGTAGCGCAGCTCGCCGATGTCCAGGTCGGCGATGGCGGTCAGACCGGACAGGTCCAGCGGGCCGGGGACCCGGTACACCGCCCGCCGGTCCACACCCAGCTCGGTGACCAGCCGGTCCAGCACGTCGCTGGACATCGAGTCCTCGACCTCGAGCCGGACCGCCGGGTCGAAGCGGCGCCGCAGCAGCTCGCGCTCCAGCGCCTGCAGCAGGTCCTCGGTGATGTCCTCGTCGACCTCCAGGTCCCGCACACGGGTGACCCGGAACACGTGGTGCTCGACGATGTCCAGACCCGCGAACAGCTGGGTCAGGTGGGCCGCGATGACGTCCTCGATCGGCACGAACCGATGGGGTGAGACGGCCAGGAACCGCGGCAGCAGCGGCGGCACCTTGACCCGGGCGAACATGTTCGCGCCGGTCCGCGCGTCGGCCACCATCACGGCCAGGTTGAGGGACAGGCCGGAGATGAACGGGAACGGGTGGGCCGGGTCGACCACCAGCGGGGTCAGCACCGGGTAGATGCGCTCACGGAACAGCTCGCGCAGGTTGTCCCGCTCGCCGGAGGACAGCTCCTTCCAGCGCAGGATCTCGATGCCCTGGGCGTTCAGCGCGGGCAGGACCTGCTCGCTGAAGCAGGCCGCGTGCCGGGCCGTCAGCCGGCCGGTCAGCTCCAGGGTCCGGTTCAGCACCTGGCCCGGGAGCTGGAGGCTGACCCCTTCGACCGGCAGCCCGGCCGCCATCCGGCGCATCAGGCCCGCCACCCGGACCATGAAGAACTCGTCCAGGTTGCTGGCGAAAATGGCCAGGAAACGGACGCGTTCCAGCAACGGGACGCTGTCGTCCTGGGCCAGCTCGAGCACCCGCTGGTTGAAGCGCAGCCAGCTTTCCTCGCGGTCCAGATACCGGTCGGGCGGCAGCGGGCCCAGCTCAGCCTGGCTGACCACCTGGTCGATCGCCTGCAGGCCGTGCGCGGTCAGGCGATCCGGCGGCGGCGCGTCCGGGTCCGGCGGTCTGGCCGTCCCGTTCCGCTGCGCGGGTGCGATGCCCTCGGGGGCGTCGCGGTTCGCGGTCACCAGCGGCATGGCGTCATGGATCTGGCCGTTGGTGGCCTCAGCCCTGGTTTCGGCCGCCGGGCTGATATCGATGTCCCCGCCTGGGGTCGCCTCGCCGTCGCTCATGCTCCCATTGTCACAGGCCGGTCAGATGCGGAGAACCCCCCGGCCGGTGTGACACTCCGTATTCGTTCAGTAAGCAGATGTACTGAGAGTAATGACCCTAGGTCGGATAACAGGCACGGCACGCCGGCCACGTCGACCAGCCGGATTGCCTATCATGTGCGAGTGCTCCCAGGTGAAGAAGGCTCAGCGGACTTCGAACAGGCTCCACCCACGGCGGCTCCCCCGCCACCGCTGCCAGACGATCTGGTCCTGCCGCGGCCCGGCCAGGGCAGCGTCGCGGTAGCGCCCCCCGGGCAGGGGCCGGGGTACTGGGCGGGCGGTCCTTCGGCGGTGGCGGCGGACGGGGAGATCTTCCTGTCCTACCGGCTGCGCCGGCCCCAGGGCCACGGGCGTGGCTACGCGGTCGTGGTGGCCCGGTCCACCGACGGTGAGCACTTCGAGCCGCTGAACATGATCTCCAAAGATGAGATGGACACCGACTCGCTGGAGCGACCGTTCCTGGTGCGCACTCCGGAGGGCACCTGGCGGCTGTACCTGAGCTCGGCCACTCCTGGCACCAAGCACTGGCGGGTGGAGGTGCTGGAGGCGGCCCATCCGGCTGAGTTCAGCGCCCGCACCCGGCAGCTGGTGCTGCCCGGCGACGCCAAGAAGGGCGTCAAGGACCCGGTGATCGTCCGGCGCGATGATGGCTGGCACATGTGGGTGACCTGTCACCCGCTGGACGACTCGGCCGAGACCGACCAGATGGTCACCGAGTACGCGACCAGCCCGGACGGCCTGGACTGGGCCTGGGACGGTGTGGCCCTCAGCGGCCGCCCGGGCTACTGGGACTCACGCGGGACCAGGGTCACCGCGGTGGTGTTCAGCGGCAGCACCATCGTGGCCTACTACGACGGCCGGGCCACCGCAGCCGAGAATTACGAGGAACGGACCGGCGTGGCCACCGGCACTCAGCCGACCGTGCTGACCCCGGTGGGGGCCGACCCCGTGGCCGCGTCCCCGTACCACGGCGGTGGCCTGCGCTACCTGGACATCCTGCCGCTGCCGGACGGCCGTCAGCGCCTCTACTACGAGATGACCCGGGCCGACGGCGCGCACGAGCTGCGCACCGAGCTGCGCTAGCCGGGCTGGACTGGGCGGCCGTTCCGGGCCTGGGTCTGGCCCTGCGGCCGGGTGCCGACCAGGCCGCCGGACCGGTCCCGCGGGGCCCGCCAGTCGCTGAAGTCCGCGCCCAGCACTTGTTCCAGCAGTTCCAGGTCGGCTTCGAACCGCGGGATGAGCGCCTGCCGCTGCTCCCAGCTGAGCGGCTGCCGCTCCCGGCTGTGCCGCTGCAGGAACCGTTCCAGCCGGCCGGTCACCGCGTCCCAGGCTGATCCGGGCAGGAACCGGCCCACCACAGCGCTGGCCCGGAGCAACTGGGCCACGGCCCGGTGCGACAGCGTGGCCTCCGGGTGCGACGTGACGTTCTGCCGCGGGATCTCGGTGACCACGCCCTGCTCCACCCCCAAAAAGGCGAAGATCTCGTCCAGCGTCTTGGCCGGTTCGTCCACCAGCTGGCGGTACCGGATGACCAGCACCTGGTCCCGCGGGAACAGCGAGAACACGTGCTCGAGCTGCTCGCCGTACCGGCTCAGCCCGGTGTAGTGCCAGAACGAGGCCCAGCCCGCGTCGATCCGATGCTGCTCCTCGGCGCAGGCCTGGACGAAATCGCCGATGGGTTCCAGTCCGGCCGACCACAGGTGCGTCCAGTTGGAGTGGGCCCGTTCCACCGGGTCCCGGACGATCGCGATCAGCTTGACGTCCGGGATGGCCTCGTGGATCCGGCGCATCGCGTCCGGGTCGTACATGTACAGCGGGGTCGACTCGCCGCGCAGCGTGCCGGGCGGCGCCGCGTCGAACAGCGCCTCGTAGTCGGCGCGGCGCCAGACGTGCTCGCGATAGGTCTGCGCGTCGCCCGGGCCGCCCCGCGTCGGCGGCGGGCCGTCGGTGAGGAAGTGCTTGGGCTCCTTGATCGGCGACAGGTACAGCCCCGGGTGCTGGGCCAGGGCGGCGTGCAACGCTGTCGTGCCCGCCTTGGGCGCACCGATCACCAGAAAGTCCGGCAAAGCCACAGGGGCCTCCTTACACGCAAGACTCCGTCAGGCCGGTATTACAGATAATCTCGGTTTGATTTGAAGGTTAACGGCGTGAATTTATCATCCTGGCCTGACCAGGAATAGCCTCGGTTTTACCTGGCTAGCGCTACTACCCCGTTCCGGGGTGGCGAACCGCGCCCGCCCGGTAAGGTCCCCGGCGTGAGCCCACCCCTCGTGCCCGGTCACCTGGCCGCCACCCGGGCCGCCTACGACACGGTGGCGGCCGACTACGCCGGCTTGCTGCGGGACGAGCTGGCCGGCCGTCCGGTGGACCGGTCCGTGCTGGCCGCGTTCGCCGAGCTGGTGCGGGCCGGTGCGGACGGGCCGGTGGCCGAGGCTGGCTGCGGGCCAGGCCGCATCACGGCCCACCTAGACCGCCTCGGCCTGCCGATCTTCGGGGTCGACATGTCGCCCGGCATGCTGGCTGTGGCCCAGGGCTCGCACCCCGGCCTGAGCTTCGTACGGGGGTATCTGGCCGCGTTGCCCGTGGCCGACAGCGTCCTGGCCGGCCTGGTCACCTGGTACTCGATCATCCATACCCCACCCGAACGGCTCGGCGAGGTGTTCACCGAATTTCGCCGCGTCCTGCGGCCCGGCGGGGAGCTGCTGCTCGCATTCCAGGCCGGCGACGAGCGGGTGCACCTGCACCAGGCCTACGGCCACGCCATCTCCCTGGACGCCTACCGGCTGCGGCCGGCCTGGATCGAGGACCAGCTGACCGCGGCCGGGCTGATTACTCACACGCGCATCCTGCGCGACCCCGGGCCACGGGAGTCGACGCCCCAGGCCTACCTGCTGGCCCGCCGGATCAGCCCAGGTGAGCCCGGACCTCGGCCAGACGCTGGGTGAGGAAGGCCCGTTCGGCCTGGTTGCCGGTCAGGGCGAGGGCCTCCTCGTAGGCCTGCACCGCCTCGGACCAGTGCCCGAGCTGGCGCAGGAAGTCGGCCCGGGCCGCGCTGAGGTAGCCGTAGGTGGCCAGGGCCGGATCGGCCAGGATCGGCGCCAGCGCGTCCAGGCCGGCCGCCGGGCCATCCCGCAGGCCGATCGCGACGGCCCGGTTGAGCTCGACCACCGGGGAGGGCCAGAGCCGGCGTAGCACGTCGTACAGCGCGGTGATCTCGGCCCAGTCGGTGTCCGTCCAGGTTGGTGCCTCGGCGTGGGTGGCGGCGATCGCGGCCTCGACCGTGTACCTGGTCGGCGCCCCGCGCCGCAGGGCGTCGGTCAGCAGCCCGGTGCCCTCGCTGATCAGCTGCCGGTCCCAGCGCGTGCGGTCCTGCTCCGAGAGCAGCAGTAGGCGGCCATCCGCGGACACCCGGGTCTGGGCGCGAGCGTCGATGAGCAGCAGCAACGCCAGCAGGGCGCTGATGTCGGCCTGGGTGGGCATGAGCAGGTGCAGCAGGCGGGCCAGGCTGATCGCGCTGTCGACCAGGTCCCGGCGGGCCAGCCGCGGCCCCTCGGGCGCGGTGTGGCCGGTGGTGAAGATCAGGTAGACGACCTCGAGCACCACGCCGACCCGTTCGTCCAGCTGGTCCGGTGACGGCACCCGGTAGGGGATACGGGCGGTGCTGATCTTCTTCTTGGCCCGGGTGATGCGCGCGGCCATGGTCGGTTCCCGGACCAGGAAGGCCCGGGCCACCTCGGCCGTGGACAGGCCGCACACCAGGCGCAGGGTCAGCGCGATCTGGGCGTCGCCCGACAGCGCCGGGTGACAGCAGGTGAAGATGAGCCGGAGCCGGCCGTCATCACCGAAACCGGTCTCCGGCCCCGGCTCGGTCTGCTCCGGGACCAGCAGCGGCATTGCCCGGCGGAACGCGGACTCCCGGCGCAGCACGTCCCGGGCCCGGTTCCGCGCCGTCGTGGTGAGCCAGGCGCCGGGGCGATCGGGGATGCCGTGGTCGGGCCAGGCCCGCAGGGCCTGCTCGTAGGCGTCCTGCGTGCACTCCTCGGCCAGGTCGAGGTCACGGGTGAGCAGGGCGGTGGTGGGGCGCCCCGGGGGCCCGGGGGGGGGGGGGGGGGGGGGGGGGGGCGGGCCCCGCCCCCCCCCCCCCGGGGGGGGGGGCCCCCCCCCCCCCCCCCCCCCACCACCCCAGGGCCCGCCTGCTCAGCCGTTGTCCACCACCGGCCGGATCTCCACCCCGCTGTGGCGGTGCTGCACTTCCGGCAGCATCGACGCGGCCTTGATCGCCCCGTCGAGGTCGGACGCCTCGATCACGTAGTAACCGCCGAGCGCTTCCTTGGTCTCCAGGAACGGGCCGTCGGTGACGGAGATGCCGCCGGAGCCGTCCGAGCGCAGCGTGGTGGCGGTCGACTCCGATTCCAGCTGCTCGCCGGCCAAGACCGCCGGGCCCGCCGTGGCCGCGAAGGTCCGGTGGGCGGCCATGTGGGCTTCGGTTTGCGCCGGGGTCATCGCGTTCCACTGCTCGGTCTCACCGAAGATCAGGAGCATGTACTTCGCCATAGCTGATGTCCCATCTTGTCCGGGCCCGGCGGGCCCTGCTACCCCTACGACGACTGGCGCGGGGCGCTAATCGACAGCAGCCGGTCAATTTCCGCCGCCAGGGTGGCGGGGGCCAGCGGGCGGACCTGCTGCTGGATGATCGAGCCGAGCAGCCACGACAAGAGCGCGCTGGCGGCCCGGGCCGGCTCGGGGCCCTGGTGGCCGGGGCTGTCCGGCAGCGAAGTCAGCAGCTCAGTCAGCAGGTCGCGGACGGCGTCGAGCATGGCCGCGACCGGCGCCGGGGCCTGGCGGCGGCTGGCCGCGATCCAGTACTCGAACCACAGGTACGCGGCGTGCGGCTGGTCCGCGAACGTGTCCAGGTAGGCCTGCACCACCGCGTGCAGGCGCCGGTAGGGGTTGCGATGCTGCCCCGCCACCTGGCGCAGCACGGCCAGCATGGCCTCGACGTGGGCCGCGACGGCCAGGTCGATGATCTCGTCCATGCTGGCGAAGTAGTAGTTGATCGCGCTCTTGGTCAGCGGGCTGGCGTCGGCCACGGCCCGGGCCGTGCAGCCGGCCAGCCCGTCCCGGGCCAGCACCTCCCGCGCCGCCTCGATGATCTGGCGCCGCTTGCTGTCCTGGTTCGGTGAGATCACGGTCCCGGTGCGCACGGGTCGACTGTAGCCGAGGTGGGACACCTGGCCTAGTAATTGGGACGAATGTCCCGTAACTTAGGACACGTGTCCTAACCAAGGAGCCAGCGGGGCGGCGGCGTCATTAAATATGGAGCGGCGGCGTCATTAAATATGGAGGAGCGTCATGGACCGTCAGACCAGCAAAGATCTCATCCGCACGATGATTGATGAGGTCTTCAACGCGGGGCGGACCGACCGGCTGCCGGAGTTCTTCGCCGCGGGGATGCGGGCCGAGGCGGCCGGCCTGTACCAGCTGCTGACCGCCGCGTTCCCGGATCTGCGGGTCCGGATCGATGATCTGATCGCCGAGGATGACAAGGTGGCCGCCCGGTTGCTATTCTCGGGCACGCACCAGGGGCCGTTCCGGGATTTCGCGCCGACCGGGCGGCCGGTCAGCTTCGGCGCGATCCGGATCTACCAGCTGGCGGACGGGAAGGTCACCGGCAGCTGGGCCTACCAGGACTCCGTCGGCTTGGTCCAGCAGTTGCGCGCCTGATCGGGACCCGGACTAGCTAAGGCCGGCGGGCAGGCCCCACTCCTGGCGCAGGGTGGCCAGGACCTGGTGGAAGTCGGGGAATGTCTTCTTCACGCAGTCGGGGTCATCGAGGACGATGCCGGAGGTCCGCAGGCCAGTGACCGAGAAGCTCATCGCGATGCGGTGGTCGCCGTGGCAGTCGATCGTGGCGCCCTTGGGGTCGCCGGGCCAGATTTCGATCCAGTCGGGACCGGTGGCGACCTCGATGCCGAGGCGGCGCAGGTTGACGGCGCAGGCTTCCAGGCGGTCGGACTCCTTGACCCGGGTGTTGGCCACGTCGACGATGCGGACCGGGGCGTCGGCGAACGGGGCGATCGCGGCCAGGGTCGGCATGGTGTCGGAGATGTCGCGCAGGTTGAACTCGGCGCCGTGCAGCGTCCCGGTCCCGGTCACGGCCAGCCCGTCCGGCCAGAACTCCACGGCCGCACCCATCCGCTTGAGCACCCGGGCGAAGGCCACGTCCCCCTGCAGCGAGTCCACGCCCAGCCCGGGCACCAGCGCGGTCTGCCCGGTGATCGCGGCGGCGGCGAAGAAGTAACTGGCGGCCGAGGCGTCCGGCTCGATCGAGAAGCTGCGGGCCGCGTACCCGCCCGGCTTGACCGTGAACGTGTCGCCGTCCCGGGTCACCTTGGCCCCGAACTGCCGCATCATCCGCACCGTCATTTCCACGTACGGGGCGGAGACCATCCCGGTCACGGTGATGGTCAGGCCGTCGTGGGTCAGCGGGGCGACCATCAGCAGCGCGGTCAGGAACTGGGAGGACACGCTGGCGTCCAGCGTCACCGCTCCCCCGGCCAGCCCGTCCGAGGTCACCGTGAGGGGCAGGTGCCCGTCGCGACCCGCATAGGTGACGGTCGCGCCCAGGCCGCGCAGGGCGCCGGCGATCGGCCCGACCGGGCGCCGGCGCAGCTGAGGCGAGCCGTCAAACCGGTACGTCCCGTGCCCGGTCGCGGCCAGGGCGGGCAGGAAGCGGGCGGCGGTGCCGGCGTCCCGGCAGTAGACATCGGCGGAGGTTGCGGGTGGTCCGCTGATGCTGCCCATCAGGGCCAGGTCGTCACCGGACCACTGCACCTGGTACCCGAGCGTGGCCAGCCCGTCGGCGAAGGCCTCGGTATCGTCGGAGACCAGCGGCAGCCGAAGATAGCTCAGGCCGGAGGCGCAGGCGGCGAGGAACATCGCCCGTGCGGTTATGGACTTCGACCCCGGAATCCTCACCTCAGCCACAGTCAGCCAGCCTAGCGGGCCAGCGGGCCGAGATCAGCGGAGCGCGGCCTCGATCTCACGGGCCATGGCCTGCTCCCCCAGCGCGTTGGGGTGCAGGGGCAGGGCGGCCGAGGTGGGGATGAGGCCCTCGACCCACTTGGTGCCCGACCGCTGGCAGGCGTCGTGGCCGATGCTCGGGGTGTAGGTGTCGACGAACGTGGCCCCGGCCCGGGCCGCCTGGGCCTTGAGCATGGCGTTGAGCCCTGTCTCCACGCCGCGCAGGTAGGGCAGGTCACCGCGGGCGACGGTCACCTCGGGCCAGCAGCCGTTGCCCCGCACCGGCAGGATGTCCGGGTAGCCCACGACCAGCAGCCGAGCGTGCGGCGCCCGCTGCCGGATGGTGGCCAGCGCCGCCGCGACCCTGGGCGCGGTCTGGGTGACGGCCTGGGCCAGCTGGTCGGGGCCGCCCTTGGTGTAGTGCTGGCGACACGGGTCGCCGTTCAGACTGGTCAGGCTGAGGGCCCCGCAGGTGGTGGCGATCCCGCTGAAGCCGATGTCGTCGCCGCCGATCTGGACGGTGACCAGCCGGTCCGCGGCGGACAGGGCGTCCAGCTGGGCCGGGCTGGCCGGGCCGCTGGTGTGCTGGGCCTGGCTCAGGTCGCGGCTGGTGGCCCCGGAACAGCTGACGTTGGTCAGCCGGGCCGACGCGCCGAGGGCCGCCGCGACCAGGTACGGGTAGTCGCGGGCCGAGCGCTGGCACACGGTGGCCGCGGCGCCGCTCAGCCGGGACGAGACCGGTGCCGCGGTGAACGAGTCCCCCAGCGCCACGTAGGGACCCGACTGCGACGTCGCGGTGTGGTGA
>CAXUJF010000133.1:0-12135 GCA_964250865.1 uncultured Streptosporangiaceae bacterium | reverse complement strand
CCGTCGTTGCCCCTCTGGCTAAACTCGCCAGGTAATCGGCGCAGCCGATTACCCAGATTCGCGCCACACCTCGACCGACACCTCGGTCACCGGCAGTGGCAGCGGTGGCTCGGGCTTGGCCGCCTTCACCCATACCGCGCTCGCCTCGTACTGCTCGAGCAGGCGGTCGGCGATCGCGGCACACAGCCGCTCGAGGGTCCGGTAGGAGCGCTGCTGGGCGACGAGATTGGCCATCTCACAGACCTGGCCGTAGTCGACGGTGTCTTCGATCCGGTCGGTGACCGTGGCGTCGCACTCCCCCACGTCGAGCCGCAGGTCGAGTAACAGCCGCTGGCCAACCTCGCGCTCGGCCGCGGAGACACCGACGTGGGTAAACAGCGACAGGCCGCTGATCTCGATCGTGACCTCGGGCTCGAGGTGGCCCTCGTCGTCGTCCTCTACCTCGTCGAACTCGTCGGGCTCGTCCATGGCGCGCCGACCGTAGCAGCCGCCACGAGCAAGGCGTCGCGAATGGGCGCGACGTCGTGGACGCGGAAAATGCGCGCGCCGCGCAGGAGCGCGATGACGTTGGTGGCGACGGTGGCGGCGAGCCGGTCGCCCGCCCCTCGCCCGGTCAGACGCCCGAGAAAGGCCTTACGCGAGGTGCCGATGACCACGGGACGCCCAAGGGCGGCAAGCTCGTCCAGGCGCCCAAGCAGTTCGAGGTTGTGCGCGACGGTCTTGCCGAATCCGATCCCCGGGTCGAGCAGGATGCGTCCCTCGGGGACGCCAGCGCCGACCGCGGCGGTCATGCGGCGCTCGAGGAACGCTTTGACCTCACCGACGACGTCCTCGTAGCGCGGGTCGTCCTGCATCGTGCGCGGGGTGCCGAGCATGTGCATGAGGCAGAGCTCCGCGCCGCTCCCGGCGACGCCGTCGGCCATCGCCGGATCGCCGCGCAAAGCGCTGACATCGTTGATGAGGCTCGCGCCCGCCGCGATTGCCGCGCGCGCGACCGACGCCTTGGTGGTGTCGACGGACAGACGGGCACGGCTGCCGGCCGCGCGCAGTCCCTCGACGACGGGGATCACCCGCTGCAGTTCCTCCCTCTCGCCCACCGGATCGGCACCCGGCCGCGTCGACTCGCCACCGATGTCCAAGATCGCCGCGCCCACGGCCTCGAGCCCGAGCCCGTGGGGGCGCGCCGCCGTGACGCCGCCCGCCCCGCCGGCGGGGGTCCCCACCCCCCGCCGGGCCCCCCCCAGCCGCCGGCCCCCGGGGGGCCCGGCCTGGGCGGCCCGCCCGTCCCGGGTCAGCTCGGCCAGCACCCCGGCCGTGATGATCAGGTCCTCCAGGGACCGGACCCGGGCCACGCCCAGCCGCCGGAACACGCTGTCGATGACCGCGTCGTCCCCGGTCAGCGCGCCGGTGTGGGCCTGAGCGGTGTGCTGGGCGGTGACGCTGCGGCCGACCTTGAGGGCCACGATCGGCTTGCCCGCGGCCAGCGCCCGGCGGGCCACCGCGGCGAACTCGGCGGGCTGCCGGATGGACTCCAGGAACAGCGCGATGACCTGGGTGGCCGGGTCGTCGACCAGGTAGTCCACCAGGTCGGTCACCGACAGCAGGGACTCGTTGCCCATCGACACCAGCAGGCTGATGCCCAGGTTCCGGGCCTGGGCGAAGCTGAGCACGGCGCTGGCCAGGCCGCCGCTCTGCAGCACCACCCCGACCGGGCCGCGCAGCAGCGGCACCGGGATCGGCAGCCCGTAGGGGGTGATCCCGGCGGCCGCGTTGATGTAGCCGTTGCCGTTCGGGCCGAGCACGGTCAGCCCGCGCTCGCGGGCGAAGGCGACGATCTCGGCCTCGCGCCGGGCCCCTTCCGGGCCGGTCTCGCCGAACCCGGCGGTCAGGATGACGAAGGCCCGGACGCCGGCGTCGGCGCCCTCCCGCAGCACGTCCAGCACCACGCCGGTGGGCACCATGACGTAGGCCAGGTCCACCGGGCCCGGCAGGCCGGTCAGGGTCCGGTGGGCCCGCTCGCCGTGCACCACCTCGGTCCGGGGGTTGACCAGGTACACCGGCCCGCCGAACTGGTGCAGCCGCAGATTGAGATGCGTGTTGGCCGACCAGCCGGACTTGTCGGTCGCACCGACCAGGGCGATCGAGCGCGGATGGAACAGTGCTTTCAGACCAGCTCTCAGACCAGCCCTCAAACCCGCCCGCAAACCAGTGGCATCGCTCCCCCCCGGCGGGGGGCTCACTCCCCGATGCCGCCCAGCTTGACGTGACCCTTGAGCAGGTTGCGGGCGATGGTGCGCCGCTGGATCTCGTCGGTGCCCTCGTAGATGCGCAGCAGCCGTAGCTCGCGGTACCAGCGCTCGACCGGCAGTTCCTTGGTGTAGCCCATGCCGCCGTGGATCTGCATGACCCGGTCGACCACCTGGTTGGCCATGATCGCGCCGTCCAGTTTGGCGATGGAGGAGGCGTGCCGGCCGTCCAGGCCGTGCTCGACCCGCCAGGCCGCCAGCAGGGTGAGCCACTTGGTGCTCTCGATGTCGACCGCGGAGTCGGCGATCTGCCACTGGATGGCCTGGTAGTCGGCGATCGGGTGGCCCATCGAGACCCTGATCTTGGCGTAGTCGATGGCCATCTGGAGCAGCCGCTCGGCCGCGCCGATGGCCCGGGCCGGGATCAGGTAGCGGCCCTGCCGGATCCACTGCATGGCCAGCTCGAAGCCCTGGCCCGGCTCACCCAGCATGGCCGACGCGGGCACCCGGACGTCCTCGAAGACCAGCGCGGCCGGCCCCCACTCGCCCATGGTCGGGATCGGCTCGGACTTCCAGCCCATGTCGCGGTCGACGATGAAGCAGGTGATCCCCGCGTCCGGCACGACCGCGAACACCATCACGAAGTCGGCCTCGTTGCCGTTGGTGATGAACGTCTTCTCGCCGTTGATGACGTAGTCGCCGCCGTCGGGCTTGGCCGAGGCGCGGATGTTCCGCGCGTCCGAGCCTGCGCCCGGCTCGGTGATGGCGAAGCAGGAGCGCCGGTCGCCCTCGATGGTGGGGATCAGGTAACGCTGCTGCTGCTCCTCGTTGGCCGCATACAGGATGTTGTCGGCGTAGCCGCCGAACGAGAACGGCACGAACGTCCGGCCGGTCTCCATCATCAAGATCGCCGACATGACCGCGCCGAGGTTCATGCCGCCGTACTCCTCGGGCGTGTTCACGCCCCAGAAGCCGCTGCGCCGGGCCTTGTTCTGCAGGTCGCGCAGCACGGACCGGTCCAGCCCGGGCTGCCCGGCGCGCTCGTTGCGCAGCACTTCCGGCTCCAGCGGCATGACTTCCTTCTCGATGAAGGAGCGCACGGTGTCGCGGATCTGCCGTTCCTCGTCGCTGAGCGAGAAGTCCACCATCGGCCTGACGACCTTTCTGCGTTCGTCTTACTGGATCTGACCCCATTTCTGGAATCATGCTCTAGTTCTTATACGAGGCTGACGGCGGCCCCGCGACTTGTCAACGCTGGACGGTCAGGCCGGGTAGTTGGCGGTCCGGGCGAACTCGACGTCGGGCAGGGCGACCTCGTGGCCCTGGTCGTCGACGAAGCCGACGTGCAGCGGCCGGCCGGAGTCCCGGGCGCGCCGGTCCACGGTGGGGCCGCCGGGCGGCGGCAGGTGCTCGTCCCCCCACTGCTGCAGCGAGCCCAGCACGACCTGGAGCTCCCGGCCGGCCGGGGTGAGCTGGTAGGCGTACCGGGCCCGGCGGCCCGGCTCCTGGTAGGGCTCGCGGGTCAGCACACCGGCCTCGGTCAGTGTGGCCAGCCGCTCGGTGAGCACGTCCGGGGCGACGCCGAGCCGGTCGCGGAACTCCGAAAACCGGGTCACGCCAAAAAACGCCTCCCGCAGGATCAGGAACGTCCAGCGCTCGCCGAGCACGCACAGGCTGCGCGCGATCGAGCACATCAGCTCGGGCGGCGTAGCCGCGGCCGGCGCCAGCAGTGATTCCACCGTCGCCCGCCGCGGGGAGGTCCTGGCCGGCTTGCGCGGTGGCTCCTTCGGCATGGCCCCATCCTACCCTGAGTTGCCAATACCAACTAAGCCAGCTAAGTTGGTTTTGCCAACTCAGCGAGGGACGCTGGGCGATGATTGAGCAAGCCGGAGGTCAGCATGCAGATCGAGGGAAGTACGGCCTTGGTGACGGGGGCCAACCGCGGGCTCGGGCGGCGGTTCGCGGAAGAGCTGGTGGCGCGCGGGGCCAAGGTCTACGCCGGGGCCCGCAACCCGGAGTCGGTCGACCTGGCCGGGGTGACGCCGATCGCGCTGGACATCACCGACCCGGAGTCGGTGGCCGCGGCCGCCGCAGCCACCGGCGACGTGAACCTGCTGATCAACAACGCCGGGTCGGCCACCGGGGCCGGCCTGCTCGACGGCTCGCTGGCCGACATCAAGCTCGAGCTGGACACCCACTTCTTCGGCACACTCGCGGTGACCCGGGCGTTCGCGCCCCAGCTGGCCGCGGTGGGCGCCGGTGTGGTGGGCGCCAGTGCGGTCCTCAACGTGCTGTCCGTGCTGTCCTGGGTCAGCTTCCCGGCCATCGGGGCCTACTCCGCGGCCAAGGCGGCGGAGTGGTCGCTGACCAACGCGCTGCGGCAGGAGCTGGCCGGCCAGGGCACCCAGGTCACGGCGCTGCACGTCGGGTACATGGACACCGACATGGCCCGGCACGTCACCTCGCCCAAGACCGACCCGGCCGTGGTGGCCAAGCTGGCCCTGGACGGTGTGGCCGTGGGCCAGTTCGAGGTGCTGGCGGACGAGCTCAGCCAGCAGGTACAGGGCGGCCTGGCCGGAGGCGTGGCCGCCCTGTACCCGGGCCTCAGCTGAGCGGCGTCAGCTGAGGCGGCGGCGGGTCCACCAGAAGCAGGCCCAGGCCAGCAGGATGGCGACGGTCAGGTAGATGCCGAACTCCAGGGCCTGGAAGGTCCAGTACCGGTTGGCCGGCTGGTAGACGGTCACCTGCTTCAGGTGCTTGGCGGCCAGCGCCTGAAAGCATTCCTGGGGGCTGCCACCGTTACCGCCGTTGTTCGGCCCGGGGCAGCTCGACGGCAGCGTGCCCAGGTTGGTGGACCCGGTCTTGTTGACGACATCGCTGGAGTAGACCCAGGCGCCAGGTATGTTCGGCGATTGCGCCTGCACCTGGGCGCTGGTGCCGTTCTGGTTCGTAGTGAGGCCGTCGATGGCGGCGGCGGTGACGATGCTCGTGGCCCGCACCGGGCTGATCAGGTGCGGCCGGATCACCAGCGGGAAGGCGATCTGGACCGCGATGACCGCCGCCAGGGTGATCCCCATGGCCGAGACGGTGCGCCGGATCATCAGCCCGACCAGCACGCCGAGCGCGAACGCGAACGCGGCGTAGCTGATGGGCGCGATCCCCCGGGTGCCGAAGTCCAGCGGGAAGAACCGGCTCTGGAAGCCCCCGGCCCCCTGGAGATCGGCCGCCTGGTCGATGGGGCTGGCCCACCAGCCCAGGATCAGGCTGAGTAGCCCGGCGATGGCCATGCTGGCCAGGCCCAGGACCCCGAGCTTGACCGCCAGCCAGCGTTCGCGGGTGACGGTCTGGTTCCAGGCCAGCCGGAACGTGCCGGACTCGAGCTCGCGGGCGATCAGCGGCACACCCCAGAACAGGCCGATCACCGCGGGCAGGAGCACGATGAGCAGCGCCCCGAGCAGGTAGACCAGGTGGTAAGGCGGGTCGCCGGCCAGCCGGTTGAGGAAGTTGCCGGCGTCGGTGGCGCAGTCGCGGTGGCAGGCCGCGAAGGTGCTGTCCCGGTACAACGTGACCAGGTGCGGGCCGGTGATGAGCAGGACCAGGCCGAAGGCGGCCAGGATGGCCGCCATCACCACGGCCTGGGTCCGGGCCTGGCGCCAGGTGAGCCAGATCATCGCTGTACCTCCAGTACGGGGCGGCGGCCGCGGGCCGTCTCGCTGGCCTGGCTCATATAGGCCAGCACCACGTCTTCCAGGTTGAGCTGCTCGACGGTCCAGGCCGGGTCGAGCACCGGGTGGCGGCTCTGCACGATCAGCGTGCTCTGCCGGTCGGTGTGGCTGGCCTGGATGACCTGCTGGTCGCTGGGCAGCGAGCCCGGGTCCCGGCGCGGGCCGATCAGCCGGTGGTGGCTGGCGATCAGCGCGTCCACGTCGCCCGCGATCTGCACCCGTGAGGCCGCGAGCACGACGAGGTAGTCACAGACCCGTTCCAGGTCATTGACCAAGTGAGAGGAGAGGATGACGCTGACCTCCCACTCGGCCACCGCTTCCATCAGGTCCTGCAGGAACTCGCGGCGGGCCAGCGGGTCGAGACTGGCCACCGGCTCGTCCAGGATGAGCAGCCGGGGCCGCTTGGCCAGGGCCAGGGTCAGGGCGAGCTGGGCTCGCTGTCCCCCGGACAGCTTCCCCGCCCGCTGGCCGGGATCCAGGTCCAGCCGCTCGACTCGCGCGGCCGCGTAGGCGGCGTCCCAGCCGGGGTTGAGGTGGGCGCCGAGGCGCAGATGATCGGCCACGCTCAGGCCGGCGTAGACCGGGGTGTCCTGAGCCACGAAACCGACCTGGGCCAGCTGGGCCGGCCCGCTGCCGGGCTGGCCGTCCAGCACGGTGACCGTGCCCGCGTCCGGGGCCAGCAGGCCCACGGCCAGGTTGAGCAGGGTTGACTTGCCGGCCCCGTTCGGGCCGACCAGGCCGGCCACCCGGCCCTCCGGGATCTGCAGCGTGCAATCGCTCAGCGCCCACCGCTGCCGGTAGCGCTTGCCGAGCCCGCTGGCGTGCAGCGCGGTCATGCTATGTCCTCCTCGGATGAAGCTGTGGAACGAAAGGTGGTGAGGAACAGTGCCTCGATGCTCTCTTCGTCCATCCCGGAGCGGCGGGCCTTACCGAGCCAGCGATTTAGTTCCCGGCGCAATGGCTCCTGCGCGGCCACCGAAGCGCCGCTCAGCGTCCCGGTGATGAACGTGCCGCGGCCGGGGCGGGCCGCGGCCAGCCCCTGGTACTCCAGCTCGCGGTAGGCCTTGAGCACGGTGTTGGGGTTGATGGCCAGCCCGGCGGCCACGTCCTTGACCGTCGGCAGCTGGTCGCCCTGGCGCAGGACATCCAGCCGCAGCGCGTGCCGCACCTGCTGGATGAGCTGCAGATACGGGGCAACGCCGGAGCGGGCGTCCAGGTGAAACTCGATCACCAATAACCTCTATTCATCTAGTTTCCTAGCACATTAGATGGCTACGGTGACCCACTTGTCAAGGCTTAATCCGTGACCGGTGCCGGGCCAGCGGTAAGATCCGTGCATGCCCGCTATCCCGTCCCTGGCGCGGGCACTCGTGGCCGTGGCCGTGTTGGCGGCCGTGGCGGCCACCGGGCTGACCGGGGCGGGTTTCCGTGGCGCGGTGCACAGCGCGCCCGCGCCGATCTCGCTGACCGAGGGCATCGCCGAGGGCTCGTGCGGATCTCAGCAGGTCATCGTGGTGCCCGCCGACCAGGACGCGACCTACGCCGGCCACAACAGCGTGCGGCTGGCCGGCCAGTGCGCGGACGGCACCGCGACCGGCAACAGTGCAGCCGGGAACAGTGCCGCCGGGAAGTGGCTGGCGTCGGGCACGGTGCCCGGCGCCGGTCCGGTACTGCAGTCAATGGCGGAACGGTCGCTGCTGGATCTGTACCTGTCGGTCCAGCCGGACGGTGCGGTGGTGGCGGGCTACTACCACGGCTGGGACTACGCCTGGCCGCGCGATTCGAGCTGGGTCGCGGCCGCGCTGGCCGAGACCGGCCACGGCGCGGATGCGCTGCGGGTGCTCCGCTTCCTGGGCCAGGAGCAGAACACCAACGGCACCTGGGCCGCGCGTTATCAGACCAACGGCAGCGGCCCGGTGCTGGACGGCCGGCCGACCGAACTGGACGCGGTGGGCTGGGTGCCGTGGGCGGCGTGGTCCTGGTACCAGGCTGCTGCCACTGGGACCGGCACCAGGGCCGCGGCCCGGACGGAACTGGCCGGGCTGTGGCCGATGGTCAACGCCGCGGCCGGCGCGGCTGAGCGGTCGCTGACCCCCGACGGCCTGCCGGAGGCGGCCACCGACTACTGGGAGCACGGCAGCCAGGTGACGCTGGGCACCGCGGCTCCCCTGCTGACCGGGTTGCGGGCGGCGGCGGACATCGCGACCACGCTGGGCCAGACCTCGGCCAGCGCGCGGTGGGCCGCAGCCGCGACCCGGCTGGCCACGGCCATGCAGGCGTCGTTCGGCTGTTACGGCGACAACCGGCTGCCGCATGACCCGGGTGGCCCGGACGCCGCGATCACCTGGCTCGGCCCTCCGTTCGGCCCGGCCAGTCCGGGCCTGGAACGCGACGAGCAGGCGGCCCAGCGGGCGCTCACGTTGCGGGGCGGTGGCCTGCTGCCCGGCACCGACTGGCCGGGGAACCTGACCACGGCCTGGACCCCGGAGACCGCGTTCTTCGCCCTGTCGGACGCGACCAACGGCCAGCACGCCGCGGCGGCCACCCTGCTGGACTGGCTGGCCGCGCACCGCACTACGCTGGGCGAGCTACCCGAGCAGGTCAACGCGGACGGCCGACCGGGCTCGGTCGCCCCGCTGGCCTGGACCGACGCCACCGTGCTGCTGACCCTGGTGGCCCAGTCGCACGCGCTGCCGGCCGTTCCGGTGCCCGGACAGGAACAAGGGCGGACCGCCGCCGGCGACTGCCCCTTGCCTCCCCTGACCGTGGTGGGCCGTTAACCGCCTACCAGAGCCAACGGTAGTGATGGCGGTGCCCCGTGGCCGTGGGGCTGGGTGACGGGCCGGCCCCCCTGGTTGGTGCGGTGCCGGTGGGGGCGGTGCTGGCGTTCCGTCGGTTTCTCCGCTGTCTCACGGCTCGCGAACTCTCTTCCGAGTCCCGCTACTCAGGTCTGTTACACGCTAGAGACATTGGGACGCCGAATTCGGTCACACGGGGCGTCGTCAGACATCGTTAAGAAAAGGGATGACCCGGACCCGCGTAACGTCGCGTGATCATTAGTTACCTGTGCTTAACACGCTCGGGTTAAGGTTCGGCCATGCTGATTTCGCCGCACGAACAGGAGCGGCTGCTGATCCACGTGGCCGCGGGCCTGGCCCGGGACCGGCGGGCGCGCGGGCTCCAGCTGAATTACCCGGAAGCGACGGCGGTGATCACCTCGTTCCTGCTCGAGCGCGCGCGGGACGGGCTGGGCGTGGCCGAGCTGATGCAGGCGGGGCGGACCGTGCTGACCCGGGACGACGTCATGGACGGGGTGCCGGAGATGCTGACCGAAGTCCAGGTCGAGGCCACCTTCCCGGACGGGACGAAGCTGGTCACCGTGCACGAGCCGATCCCGTGAGCCGGTGATTGCGTGATTCCAGGTGAGATCATCCCGGGCGACGGGCCGGTGCCGCTGAACGAAGGCCGCCCGGTGCGCACGCTGATCGTGATCAACACCGGGGACCGGCCGGTCCAGGTCGGTTCGCACTACCACTTCGCCCAGGCCAACCCGGCGCTGCTGTTCGATCGCGACGCGGCCCAGGGCCACCGGCTGGGCGTCCCGGCCGGGACCGCGGTCCGGTTCGAGCCGGGCGTGCAACGAGAGGTCGAGCTGGTCCCGCTGGCCGGGGCCGGCATCGTGCCGGGGCTGCGCCTGGACGGAGCCATCAACGGAGCGGAGGAACGGGATGGCTGAGCTGAGCCGGTCGCGGTACGCCCTGCTGTACGGGCCGACCACGGGCGACCGGGTCCGGCTGGCCGACACCGACCTGTTCATCGAGGTCGAGCAGGACCTGTGCGGCGGCCCGGACCTGGCCGGCGACGAGGCCGTGTTCGGCGGGGGCAAGGTCATCCGGGAGTCGATGGGCCAGTCCCGGGCCACCCGGGCCGACGGGGCACCGGACCTGGTCATCACCGGCGCGGTGGTGCTGGACCACTGGGGAATCATCAAGGCCGACGTCGGCATCAGGGACGGCCGGATCGTGGCCCTGGGCAAGGCCGGCAACCCCGACATCATGGACGGCGTCCACCCCGACCTGGTCATCGGCCCGTCCACCGAGATCATGGCGGGCAACGGGCTGATCCTGACCGCGGGCGGCGTCGACTGCCACGTGCACCTGATCTGCCCCCAGCTGCTGACCGAGGCCATCGGCAGCGGGATCACCACCGTCATCGGCGGCGGCACCGGCCCGGCCGAGGGCACCAAGGCCACCACCGTGACCCCGGGCGCATGGAACCTGGCCCGGATGCTGGAAGCCACCGCGGACTGGCCGCTCAACGTGGTCCTGCTGGGCAAGGGCAACACCGTGTCCGAAGAGGCCCTGTGGGAGCAGCTGCGGGCCGGGGCGTCGGGGTTCAAGCTGCACGAAGACTGGGGCTCCACCCCGGCCGCGATCGACGCCTGCCTGCGGGTCTGCCAGGAAGCCGGCGTCCAGGCCGCGCTGCACACCGACACGCTGAACGAGGCCGGGTTCGTGGAGGACACGCTGGCCGCGATCGCCGGACGGCCCATCCACGCCTACCACACCGAAGGCGCCGGCGGCGGTCACGCCCCGGACATCATCACCGTGGCCGGGCAGCCGAACATCCTGCCCTCGTCGACCAACCCGACCCGCCCGCACACAATCAACACGGTGGACGAGCACCTGGACATGCTGATGGTGTGCCACCACCTCAACCCGGCCGTGCCCGAGGACCTGGCCTTCGCCGAGAGCCGGATCCGCCCGTCCACCATCGCGGCCGAGGACATCCTGCACGACCTGGGCGCGATCTCGATGATCGGCTCGGACTCCCAGGCCATGGGGCGGATCGGCGAGGTCATCATCCGGACCTGGCAGACCGCGCACGTGATGAAGCGGCGGCGCGGGGCGCTGCCCGGCGACGGTGGAGCCGACAACGTGCGGGCCCGCCGGTACGTGGCCAAGTACACGATCTGCCCGGCCGTCGCGCACGGCCTGGACCATGAGATCGGCTCGGTCGAGCCGGGCAAACTGGCCGACCTGGTGCTGTGGCAGCCCGCGTTCTTCGGGGTCCGGCCGCATGCCGTGATCAAGGGCGGCTTCGCGGCCTGGGCCGCGATGGGCGACGCCAACGCCTCGATCCCCACCCCGCAGCCCATTCTGCCCCGCCCGATGTGGGGCGCCGCACCGCAGGTGGCCCGGGCCACGTCCCTGTCATTCGTGTCCGAGCTGGCCCTGGAGAACGACCTGGCCGGGCGGCTGAACCTGAACCGGGCCCTGGTCCCGGTGGGCGACGTGTCGGCCCTGGGCAAGGCGGACATGATCAACAACGACGCACTGCCCGACATCAGCGTCGAGCCGGACACGTTCACCGTGCGAATCGACGGCGAGGTGGTCGAGGGGGCCCCGGCCACCGAACTGCCCATGGCCCAGCGCTACTTCCTGTTCTGATGAGTCCCCCGGACCGGCCGGCCAAGAGGTCTGATCACCGCGCGCCCGACACCGGCCGGGGCCCGGACGTGGGCCCCAGGCCGGACACTGGCGAGGGACCAGAGGTGGGCGAGCGGCCGGACACCGGGAAGGGCCCCGAGGTCGGCCCCAGGCCGGACACCGGGAAGGGCCCGGAAGTGGGTCCCAGGCCCGACACCGGGAAAGGCCCTGACGTAGGCCGCGGACCTGAGGTGGGCCCCAGGCCGGACACCGGGAAGGGCCCGGAGGTGGGGCGCGGGCCGGATACCGGGAAGGGGCCCGATACGGGGAAGGGCCCGGACACCAGCCGCATCGAGGAGGAGGACCGCGCCGGCGGGCCTGGCGCGACGGCGTCTCTGCGCGGCTCCGCCGCGACGGCGTCTCTGCGCGGCTCCGCCGCGACGGCGTCTCTGAGGGGCTCCTTCGCCACGGTACTGATGCTGGCCGACGCCCGGTTTCCGGCGGGCGGGCATGCGCACTCGGGCGGGCTCGAGGGCGCGGTGACCGCGGGGATGGTGACCGACGTGGGGTCGCTGGAGCTGTTCCTGCGAGGGCGGCTGGTCACGGCGGGCGTGGTCGCCGCGGGGCTGGCGGCGTCCGCTTGTGTTGCAGCGGCTGGTGAGGCCAGTGGGGTTGATGAGGATTTTGGTGCTGGTGCGCCGGGTGAGCCTGGTGCAGCGGGTGGGACTGGTGCGC
>CAXUJF010000132.1:0-12137 GCA_964250865.1 uncultured Streptosporangiaceae bacterium | reverse complement strand
ACCCCGCGGAGGGCACCAGCACGAGCACGGGACGCCCCCGCACCCGGCGCCGCCGTTCGCGTGGCGGGCAGTCCACCGCACCCGGATCCACCGCGTCCTAAGTCATCACGTTCTGAATAATCGCAGGCTGACCAGCAGGGCACTCCCGTCACCGACGGATCCTTCCGGCCGGTCAGCCGATGCACGCCCGTAATCCGGCCGACATCAATGCGTGATTCAATGGTCTCAGTGACGTTTCCCCGCACGTCGTCTCAAGCATGGGCGTAACACAGCTCGGCTCGATAAGGGTTCCCACGGTGAGCACACCCACGTCTCTCAGCCTGCCTGACCGTGTCCGGCGGTCGGTCATCGAAACCCGCCGCGGCAGCTTCGCGGCGCTGGAGGCCATGCCCGGCAGCGGTGTCTGCGAGCGGCAGCCCGCGGTCCTGGTCCCCGGTTTTACCGGGAGCAAAGAGGACTTCCTGGCCATCTTGCACCAGCTTGGTGCGGCCGGGCGCCGGGTGCTCGCCATCGATCTGCGCGGGCAGTATCAGACCTCCGGCCCGGATGACCCGGACGCTTACGCCATCCGCGAGCTCGGCGCCGACGTGGCCGCGATCGTCGACACCGTGGCTGTCCGGGCGGGCGGCTCGGGCGGCGTTGATGATGGCGAGCCCGGCCCGGTGCATCTGGTCGGGCACTCGTTCGGCGGCCTGGTCGTGCGCGAGGCCCTGCTGGGCGGCGCCCGCCACGTCGGCTCGGTCACGCTCATGAGCTCCGGCCCGGCTCGGCTTACCGGCCCGGCGGCGGATGAGCTGGTCACGCTGCTGGACTACCTGGACGGCGACAGTCCCGAGGCCATGCACAACACCATCGAGAAGATCTGGGACTCCGTGCTCGGACCGCAGGCGGTGGCGGCCGGGGTCGAGCCCGACATCGTGGCCTTCCTGCGGGAGCGGATGCTGGCCAACTCCCCCGTTGGCCTGCAGACCATGGCCGAGTACCTGCTGCGCGCCCCCGACCGCACCAGCGAGCTGGCCGGGCAGCTGCACGCTCCGGTCCTGGTCTTGTACGGCGAGGATGACGACAAGTGGGAGACCGCGGCCCAGGAAGAGATGGCGGGCCGCCTGGGCGCCGAACGGGTCTGCATCCCGGGTGCGGCGCACTCCCCCGCGGTTGACGCACCGGAGACCACGGCCAGCGCCCTCAACCGTTTCTGGCACGCGGCCGAGGGTGGCCCGGACCAGGCCCGGCAGCGGGCCGGCACCGAGGCGTACCGGGGCTAGGGTTCGTGATCTGGTCACCGGGCCGAGCAGGCTGAGCGGGGCCGTCAAGCCCAGGTCAGGGCCCTTCGTCGGCGAGGCCGTCCCAGGGCTTGCGCGAGGAGGCAGCGGCCTGTCCCTGCGGGCAGTGCTGGCGGAAGTCACACCAGCCACAGGTGGGGCCGGTGCGGGGCGGGAACACCTCGTCGTAGCGCTGCGCCGGGAGCCCGGCGCGGAAGGCGTCGTCGGCTTCGGCGCATTCGCCGGCGATGTCCTCGGCCCGGCGGATCTGCCGGGCCAGGGTGTCGTCGGTGTGCTCCCAGGCCAGGACGCTGCCGGTGGGCAGGTGGTGCAGCTCGACCCGGTGGCAGGTCCGGCGCAGGGACCGGGCCGCGGCCACGGCGTAGACCGCGAGGGCCAGCGAGCTGCGGGCGTCGTCAGTAGTGAGCAGGTGCCGGCCGGTCTTGTAGTCCACGACCACGAGCTCGGTGCCATCGGCGGGCGGCGCCTCCACGGCTGCGTCTGCTCCTGCGTCTTCGGCTGGCTCGGGGAAGGGGCGGTCGTCCAGGCGGTCGATGCGACCGGAGAGCGCGATCCGATCGGTCCGGGTTGCGACCGTGCGCTCCACCCCGACCGGCTCGTCAGCCGGGTCGAGAGTGGCAGCGTAGCCCTCCACCATGGCCCGGGCCCGCACGCGCTGGCGGGCCGACTGGGCCTCGTCCGCGAAACCCTGATTGATCCAGCCCTGGTCGAGCAGGTCACCGGCGACCGAGGGGCTCCGGCGGGCCAGCGGCAGCCGCCACCAGGCGGCCAGCGCGTTGTGCACGCTGGCACCCACGCTGTTGTGCGCCCACGGCGCGCCCTTGGACAGCACCGGCCGGTCCAGGTACGACATCCGGTAACGGCGCGGGCAGTCCAGCCAGGTGGTCAGCCGGGTCGGGGTGCAGGAGTACAGCCGCTGCGGCATCCCGCCGAAGCTGAGCTGCTCTGAGGTACTGGTTGAGCTGGCATTGGTTGAGCTGGCATTGGTTGAGCTGGCACTGATGGAGCTGGCACTGGCTGGGCTGGTCACCGTGTCTCCCCTACTGTTCCGCCGATGGCAAGCTATCAGCCGGTACCGACAATTCGGTGACGGTGCGACTACCGGCGGGGAAGCGCCCGGTCAGTACTGGTGCGCGAAGGCCAGTACGGCCGTCGCGACCAGCTGGATGGCGATGGCGGACAGCAGCAGGCCCCCGATGCGGGTGAGCAACTCGACTCCGTTGTCGGTCAGGACGCGCTGGATCACGGTCGAGAATCGCATGGCCAGCCAGATCACGATGAAGACGGCCGCGATGGCCAGGGCCAGCGCCACGAAGTTGCTCGCGTTGTGGACCTGCCGCACGTAGAGCATGGTGGCCACGATCGCGCCCGGCCCGGCCAGCAGCGGCGTGCCCAGCGGCACGAACGCCACGTTGGTCTTGGCCCGTTCCTCGGACGTGGGTTCGGAGGCCTTCCCGGTCAGCAGCTCCAGCGAGACCAGCAGCAGCAGTAGGCCGCCGGCCCCCTCCAGCGCGGGCAGCCCCACCCCCAGGTAGTGCAGGATCGTCTGCCCGAACAGCGCGAACGCCACGATCACGCCGAACGCCACCAGCGCGGCCTGCCAGGCCAGCCGGTGCCGGGCCCGTGCCGACCGGCCGCGGGTCAGCCCCAGGAACACCGGCACCGTCCCCGGCGGGTCGATGATCACCAGCAGGGTGACGAAGACTTCCGTGAAGAACTTCACGGCACGCACGATATCGGGCCGGTTGCTCAGCCAGATGGACGCGGCCGTATGTCGCAGGACGGGCATGCCCTGGTCGCGTGCGGCGGACCTTGCCGGGGTGCGGCACGATGGGCTGTGATATCTGAGCCCAGAGCCGTGGCACTCGAAGCCCTGGTCGCCGCCCGGTGCAGCAAGTGTGCTGCGGTCAGACCGTGTCTTGTACTGGCGGTTGCCGGATCAGCTGGCGGCGGCTGGGTCGCGGTTCGGGTTCGGGACCTTGTTCGTCGACGCCCAGGCCCGCGCCCAGGCGGTGGTTGATTCGCTGTGGCAGAGCCCGCCGCACCTCCCGCACCTAGTGCACGGGGACCTGACCCCACAGAACGTGATCGGGTCGCCGCGCAACGGCCTGGTGCCCATCGACTTCCAGGACACTGTGCTGGGCCAGCGGTCCCCCGCCGGCCTATAGCCCGGAGGCCTGGACGCTGACCTCCGCGCGCGTGCGCCGATGGTCGGCGGCCGCCTTTTCCCCGTCGAAGGCGTGGTCGAGCGCTTGATGGTAGGAGTCGCTTACGGACCATCCGGTCGGCGCATCACGACGTCGAGCGGCGGCCATGGTGGACCCATGCGCAGAGCGCTGAGGAGAGCGCGAGCTGCTCGTTGCCTATCCGGGAACTGGTCGCCCAGGTCCCAGCGCCAGGCGGCGACCATGGCAAGAACAAGGGCTCGGCATTGGCTCAGCAGGTCTTGATCAGCGTCGGCATAGCACTCGCTCACATCTTCGGGGACATGGGCGAGGTCGAACTCGACCGGTCCACGGCAGCACGTCTCGAAATCGATGAACAACAGTCCGGACTTCGTGCTGAGCACGTTGCCTGGGTGCGGCTCGCCGTGCAGTAGCTGCTCGGCAGCGCCGCGGTCGACGATCGCTTGTCTTCGGCTCCGTAGCGTAGTGACGAGAAGCTTCCGGTCCGCGTCGGCAAGGTCCGGGGTGAGGTTGCTGCTCTCCACAAGGTGCTGAGCCTCTTCGACTCGATCGGTGAAGTGCGGCGTCCTGAGATCGAGTTTGCGCATGCCGGCATGCAATCGCTCAAGCGCATTCGCGTAGTCGGCTGGTGAGACCTCCCCGGGCATCGCAGACTGGTAGTAGGTCCACAGCGTGACGGCGAAGCCGTCACGCTCATAGACGCGCGGCTCTGCCCGGGGCTCCAGAGCAGCCACCGGGCTCCCGGTCTCGGCGAGCCGCTGGGCAAGCTCGATCTCGAACCGTGCGACCTGATGCGCTATTGGCGCGACCCGGGCAACGACGTCACAGGGCAGCAGGCGCACCGTGAGCTTGTTCGAGTCATGCAGCACGATCGCGTCGTCGACGGCCAGGCCAATCGCCGAGGCGGTCGACATCGCCGCAGCCAGCGCGCGTTGAATCTCAGATAGCTGCATCCAGCTGATCTTCTCACCGCCGATGCCCTCCGGCACTGGCAGGGCGACCGCTCAGCAGGCAGAGAAGACCTCACGGGCGATGTAGCGATCGCGGCAGCGCAGGATCTCTTTCTTGGCTTGACAGCAGATCACCGACCAGTAGTTGACCTAGCGTCCCCCCATAGTAACTCTTAGCGGTAGTAGGCGTGGGGACCACAGGCCGAGAGGTCAGAGCCTTACTCGGAGATCGGCGAGTGAAATTTAAGGAGGTACGGTGGGCGATCCTGAACAAAACGATCACACAAGTGAGCCCCTGGACAGGTCGTCTAAGGAATATTCCAGTCCAGTCCACCCGCGGCGACTTTATTAGCGGGAGTGACCCATACTTTGCATCCATGACCCGTACAGCCGGAATTCAGGATCTGCGGGTAGCCGCCTGAATTATCCGGGCTGGTCTGGCCGACGTTAACCAGCCATGTGCCGCGGCGGACCCACAAGGCTACCTGGTATTTACTCGTACATACCGCTCCATCAGCCCTGTAGACAGCAATCGCGTTGTTACCGTCCTGGACGTTATTTGTCCGGAGGCAAGGAGTGCCACCTCCGGGGTAGATTTGATAAACGGCGCTGCCCGCGTACCGGCCGTTCCATCCGCTGCCTGCCGTGAACGGCCATTGATCAGTAGACGTGTTGGTGACGTATCCAACGATTTGAATTGCCTGCGCGACACCGTCGTCTACCTGCAACTGCGCACTCGGAGCCGGGTCATCGAGGCACTCGCCGCTGGACTGCAGGCAGATGCCGCCAGGTAGCGCCGGGCTTGCCACCGACTTCAGCGTGAGATTGACCGAAGGAGCCGAGGGCGCCGCTGATGCGTATGGTGCCGCCAGGGCCAGCGCGCCGGTTCCCGCGACACTGGCTGACAAGAATGAGGCCAGCATCAGCCCGCTTTTTCGAATACGATTAGCTCGCATTTCCAGCCCTCCACGTCAGGCAGACCGAGGCAAGTTTCCTCTATCATGACCTAACAAGCGGGCTTAGGCGATGTCCCCAGTCGAACCTGTGACAACTTTCTCTACGGCTTCGTGCGCCACGAGGCGCCATTGAACCGGGCGGGATGAAAGGGCCCGCCTGCGGCCTGTCGCAGCAGGCCGCTGAAGCTGAGGGCAGCCTGATCCGGGAGGTGCCGGGGAGGGTGGGAGCAGCCCTGACAAAGCCGGGACGGGCCGGTACTGCCAGACGGCCTGGGCCCGGTGAGCGCGATGAGAAGGTGCAACTCGTGTGAACCAGTGGTGGAACCCCCGTAAGAGAGAAACCGGCTCGAACCTGGTGGATGTGGGCCGGGCTGCAGCGCGCGGTAGACCTTGGAACGGGTTGATCGACTCTCGCGCGGCCGGGGTGCTGGCGGCGCGGGTGGTCATGGGGAATGCCTGCGGCGTACTCGTGGCTGGGCTGCCGGGGAATAGCTGGGCACCGTGCTCGTCGACCGGTTCGTGGTGAACGTGGGAACCGTCCCGGGGCTGCCCGTGAGCCCGGCCTGCCAGGCCGGTCGCGGGAAGGCACGCCGTCGGCTGATGGCCCCGGGGCGGGGCGGAGCCTCCGTAGTAGTCCGGGCGCGGGAAAGCCGCGCACATGGCGAAGGGAGGCAGCGTGCCCGCAGCGTGCGGGCTGGAGTGCCAGGAGGCCGCTGGTGAAGGCTGGCACGCCGTGGCCGGATGCGAAGGCAGCCCGGGCACGGGTACTGGGTATCCAGGCGAAGCTGCACCGATGGGCGGCCGCTGATCCGGATTGCCGGTTCGGCGACCTGTTCAACCTTGTCACTGACCCGGCCGTGCTGATCGTGGCATGGCACCGGGTGCGGGGCAATAAGGGAGCACGAACGGCCGGGGTGGACGGAACCACCGCCCGCTATATCGAGGCCGTGCGGGGCGAGGAAAACTTCCTCGCCGGGCTGCGGGCTGATCTGAAAGCGCGCCAGTTCGTTCCCTTGCCCGTGCGGGAACGGATGATCCCCAAGTCCGGCGGCAAGCTGCGCCGGCTGGGTATCCCCACCGTCCGGGACAGGGTCGTGCAAGCGGCCCTGAAGCTGGTGCTTGAGCCGATCTTCGAGGCGGATTTCCGCCCGTGCTCGCACGGGTTCCGCCCCGGGCACCGGGCGCAGGACGCGATCGCCGAGATTCACTTCTTCGGCTCCCGCTCTTATGAGTGGGTGCTGGAAGGCGACATCGAGGCGTGCTTCGATCAGATCTCCCACCCGGCCCTGATGGACCGGGTCCGGGCCCGGATCGGGGACAAGCGCGTGCTCGCCCTGGTGAAGGCGTTCCTGAAGGCCGGTCTCCTCGGCGAGGACGGCATCGAACGGGACACAGGCACCGGCACCCCGCAGGGCGGGATCTTGTCCCCGCTGCTGGCCAATATCGCCCTGTCGGCCCTGGACGATCATTTCGCCAGGGCCCAGCGTGATCAGGCCAGCGTCGCGGCGCGCCAGCGGCGCCGCCGTCACGGCCTGGCCAACTACCGCCTGGTCCGCTATGCGGACGATTTTGTGGTGCTGGTCGCCGGGACCCGCGAGCACGCCGAGGCGCTCCGCGGTGAGGTGGCAGCGGTGCTGGCCCCGATGGGCCTGCGCCTGTCGGCAGTCAAGACCAGGATCGCCCACATTGACGGGGGGTTTGACTTCCTGGGCTTCCGCATCCAGCGGCAGCCCAAGCGAGGCTCGGGAAAGCTTTTCCTCTACACCTATCCGGCCAAGGCCCCGCTCGCGGCGGTCAAGGCCAAGGTGCGGGCGCTGACCCGGGGCAGAACGCATCTGCCGCTTGAGGCCCTGCTGTGCCAGCTCAACCCGGTACTGCGGGGCTGGGCCACCTACTTCCGGCACGGAGTGTCCAAGGGGACCTTCAGCTACCTCGACGCCTTCACCTGGCGGCGAGTGGTCTGCTGGCTCCGCCGAAAACACCACCGGATCAGCTGGAAGAACCTCCGCCGCCGCTTCCTGCCAGGATGGCGGCCGGCTGAGAACGAGGTCACGCTGTTCAGCCCCGCTACGGTGACGGTCACCCGTTACCGCTGGAGGCCCAGCATCCCCTCACCCTGGCCCACTGCGGCACCTGCGCCAGCCGCCTGAACGGCACGGGCACGTGGAGAGCCGGATGCGCTGAAAGGCGCACGTCCGGTTCGGCGGGCGGGCCGGGGAAACGGGCCAGCCGAAAGACTGGCACCGCGCCCCGGTCCGACCCAGCAAGGGCGCACCTTCGGCGCGCCGGGCCTGACGGCCTGGACGTGGAGCACGAGAAGCGGGCGCGGGGCAGCCGTGGGGAAGATGAGCGGCCAGAGTGGCCCGCCGTAGGCGGCCGGGGTCAGGGCCGGGCAGCGCACCGTAGGCGGTGCGGCAGCTTCCGTCACGCCCTTCGGGCGGAAGCCCACCAGGCGCGCCGAGCTGCCGCGCCCGGCGGCCCCGGTGACCGGCCGCATGCGGTGCCCGCCGTATCACCCGGAACCGCACCCGTTCGTGAGCAACAGGCCGTCAGCCTCACGCGAGCTGCGCCGCAGTCGGGAATTCACAGCCGCGGGGGGCGGAACGCCGCGCATTGTCCGGGTCGGCCCCTCCAGCCTCAACGGTGCTTCGCATCCCGCAAGCGGGACGCGCCTGCGGCGCGCCGTTGACCCCGGAGCCTCTACCGCCCCAGCGGGCCTGACGGCAACGGCCAGGCCGGAGGCCAGGCCCGATAAGTACGCGGCGAACCTTTGTACGGACTTGCTAGTCCGCAGGTGCATCAATATCGTATACCCACCCAATAAAGTCTTCGAATTTATATCTGGCAATTACCTTAAGTGAGTCAGCTATTTCCTCATCGTCCAGACTACAGGCAGCGGTATAACTATTGACGCTTATGCCTTTCAAGAATTCCTTGACTTCGAAGTAATCACCCAAGCGAGCTTTGAGCTCAGCAAGCTTCGCTGGAATGTTGGGGAGGTCCACTGGGCTGATCAGATGATTCTTTCGCAGACTGCCAGTCGGCCGATCTACGCAATGGCCGTGTGCGGCAGCATTGCGCCATGAAGTGAGTTTCCTGATAGCTTCAAATTTTGATGTTCCCTTAACGGGCGCTGCACCTACCAAGGCCGCCACCAAGATCAGCTTATCCGGGGGGCTCAGCTTCTCGATTGCCTCGGCAGCGTCCTTGTGGATGTTGAACACCGCGAACTCATTGATAGCATCTTCTGCTTCTATTGCCGCCATGAATATAGACAGATCACTCAGCCTGTGGATTTCACTGTCCAAA
The DNA here is from genome assembly GCA_964250865.1 of uncultured Streptosporangiaceae bacterium. Taxonomy (GTDB): domain Bacteria; phylum Actinomycetota; class Actinomycetes; order Streptosporangiales; family Streptosporangiaceae; genus Bog-532. Next base: position 3,453 of record CAXUJF010000132.1, on the reverse strand, counting down.
TATATCAAAGCCTCTAGCTCGTTTTGATGTGGAATCTCATCGCCATCGGAATCGGCATCCGGATCAATCTCATTCGCTACCTTTTTCCATTCTTCTTCTGCTGGAATAAGAGCGGGTAGCAGCTTGGTGGCGATTTCGCTTACACTTCTTTGGATATGGAGTATCCCTCCGCCGCTACGCCAGTACGGCGGCGGCATTCTTAGGGGGTCATCGGACAATCCATCTAGGCCCACAACGGCTGCCGGGTCTTCTGACATGCCATGCATCGTACGCATCAGCGCTGCGTCGAGAGTTGTCTCGTGCTTCTAGACGTAAGTCCACTGTCAACTGCGTCTTGACGCCAAACCGACGATCGGCTGCTTCCGGCTGACCACTAAGGCTGACCACAACGGGACCTGACAGGGGCCGACTCAGACGGATGGTCAGACTGCTCCGACCCAGGTGAGCGACGTTGCCCGACAGTCCAGGCGTATTTTGCAAGCACAGGGTCAGGGCACATCCAGGGCACATGGCCGCAGAAACGGCCATGAGATGACGAGAAGTCGCGAGAGCTTCCGCCGCAGGTCAGAGCACCGATTTCGGGGATGCCGCAGGTGACCGAGATCCGCGCCATACTCCCGTGAAGAACTTCACGGCACGCACGATATCGGGCCGCTCGCCCAGGCCGGCGGACCTGGCCGAATGGCGGGCGGGGCCGCGGGCTGGGAGCGCACCGCAGCTGGATCTGCCTGGTTATGCTGCGGGTACTGGTACGTCATCCGGAGGACAATCGTCTCGTGGCCACGAGCAAACTCCACCTGTACTACGGCACGGTCAAGTCCGCGGCGGGCGGGCGGCACGTTATGGCCTGGGCCACTTCACGTGAGCACGCCCTCGATCTGGTGGAAGCCGCGCTTACGGCGCCGGAGGCGGTCCAGGGCTCGGTCGTCGGGCCGCTCATGAGCCTGCCCGCCGACGTGATGAAGCCCGGCGTGTACGTCGAAGCGAGGCCCGGCTAACCGCCGACCTTGGTCGCGTCGGACAGGGCGGCGACCACCGCGGCCACGGCCTGCTCGGCGTCGGGGCCGGTAGCGGCGGCGGTGACGTGCTGGCCGCTGGTGGCGCCCAGGCCCATCACGGCCAGCACGCTCTTGGCGTTGACGGTCTTGTCCCCTACGGTCAGCGACACGTCGGCGGCGAACTTGGCCGCCGCCACCGCCAGCGCGCCGGCCGGGCGCGCGTGCAGGTCCCCGTCCAGCGTGATGACCTGCTCACAGCTTTCGGGCATGCCAGGCCTCCTCCGCCGCGCCACGCACGGCCTCGATATCCGCGCCGGCCGCCGCGGTCACGGTGGCCGCCACCACACCCTCGACGAACGGTGCGTCGGCCAGTTCCACCGGCCCGGGCAGATCGTCGGGGTCGGCCAGCAGCGCCCGGACGGTCAGTACGGCGCTGCCCAGATCCGGGATGATCAGGACGCCCGCGCCGCGATCGGCCCGCTTGACGGCCTCCTCCACCTTGGCCGCGCTGGTGCCAAGGCCGCCGTCGTCGGTGCCGCCGGCCGGGATGACGAGGACCGCGCCGCCGGGGCCGCCGGCCACCTGACTGGCCAGTTCGGCGGCGCCGTCGGCCAGCGCGGCACTGTGGGAGACGAGGACGATACCTACTGTGGCGTCGGGGTTCATGGCCTATCCTGAATGGTGTTCGACATTGCCGAAAGGTTTACATGATTCAGTCGGTGGACCGGGCCGCGCGGATCCTGGCCGTCCTCGGCGCCGGCCCGCCGCGCTTGGGCGTGACCGAGATCGCCGCGCGCCTCGGGCTGGCCAAGCCGACCGTGCACGGGCTGCTCCGCACCCTGGAACAGCACGATCTCGTGGCTCAGGACCCGGACACCGGCAAGTACAGCCTCGGCTCCGGCGTGGTGTCGCTGGGCAACAGCTTTCTGGGCGGCTCGGAGCTGCGGGCCCGGTCGCTGCGCTGGACGGACGCGCTGGCCCAGCGAGCCGGGGAAGCGGTCTGGGTGGCCGCCCTGTCCGGGTTCCGGGTGATCGTGCTGCACCACGTTTTCCGCCCGGACGACACCGTGCAGATCCTCGAAGTGGGCGCGACGATCCCGTGGCACGCCTGCGCGCTGGGGCACGCGATCGTGGCGCACCTGCCGGCCGCCGAGCAGAGTCAGGCGCTGGCCACGGACCTGGTCCCGCTGACCGGGCAGACCAAGACCAGCCGGGCCGCGCTCAGCCGGGCCCTGACCCAGGTGCGCCGGCACGGCTACGCGGTCGAAGACCAGGAAGCCACCGTGGGTGACGCCGGGATCGCCGCGCCGATCTTCGGCCGGGACGCGGTGGTGGCCGGGTCGGTCGGTGTGGTCGGCGCCGCGGACCGGCTGCTCACTGCGCCAGCCCGCCAGGAGCTGACCCGGGCGGTGCAGGAGGCGGCCCGGGCCATCTCCCGTGACCTGGGCGCGGGTCGCGGCGACCCGTCGGGTCCCGTGCTGTCCGCGTTGAGCTGACGTCACGCGGGCCTCGCCGGGCGGGCGCTGAGAACGGCGGCGGCCTGGTCGGCCGCGTGAGCGGTGTCAATGCCGGCGATCCAGGCCGCGACCCGAGGCAACCGGGCTGCCCCGACGCTGAACGTCCGCAGTCCCAGGCCCAGCAGCAGCGGTAGCACCTCGGGGTCGGCGGCGGAGTCACCGCACACCGACACCGGGACCGCCCCGTCGGCGGCCGCGGTGACCACGTCGCGCAGCACGGCCAGTACCCGCGGATCGGCGGCCAGCCCCGGCCGCCTCCGCGGGTCGGCCCGGTCAATGCCGAGCACCTGGCTGGTCAGGTCGTTGGTGCCGATCGAGAAGAAGCCCGCGGGGCCGGCGAACGCGGCCGCACCGGTCGCGGTGGACTCGACCTCGACCATCATGCCCAGGAGGGGCCGGCGCGCCGGTCCGGCCTCGGCCGCCGGTGTTGCCTCGAACTGGGTTGCCTCGATGAGGGCCGCCTCGACCTGGGCCAGCTCGGCCACGGTGGTCACCATCGGCACCATGATCCGCAGGTCGGTGGCCCGGCCGGTGGCCAGGATGGCGCGGAGCTGGTCGCGCAGGGCGTGCGGGGCGTCCAGCAGCGACGTCAGCCCGTTGGCGTGTCCGGCCCCGGCCAGGAACGGCGGGACCTTGTCGCCGGAGAAGTCGAGCAGCCGGACCACCGCCGGGCGGCCGGCCAGCAGCCGCAGCGGCGGGGCCAGGGCCGCCTCGTGCTCGGCCCGGGTGGGCCAGGCGGTGGCGCCCAGGAACGGGATCTCGGTGCGCAGCAGACCGACGCCGGCCGCGCCCGCGGCCAGCCCCATCCGGACCTCGCGGGCCGAGGCCGCGTTGACCAGCAGCGTGACCTGCTGACCGTCCGCCGTCCGATAGACGGGAGGGTCGGCGGTGTCTGCTGGGGCTGCTGTGGTCGCGGAGGTTTTTGTGTCGGGTGAGGC
>CAXUJF010000131.1:4430-12142 GCA_964250865.1 uncultured Streptosporangiaceae bacterium | reverse complement strand
CCGCCAGCTCGCCGACCACCGGGGGGCCACGGGGGGGCGGCGGCGCGGCCGGGTGCGGCGGCGCGGCCGGGCTCCGGGGCCATGGTGATGATGTCAGCGTCTTCGAGAATCAGCTCCATGGGCCTGCCCTTTCGCCGGGGTCCCCGGGATACCTACCCAGTCTGCCCAGAGTCTTTCGTATTCAGAAAAAAATGCCTATTAAGAAAAATTTGCGTGATGCGAAAGTTGATGGCAGGATCAAGTCATCAAGCCCGTTACGGCTAAAGGAAACGGCCATGTTGCTCCTCCTCCGCTTCACCGGCCACAAGAAGCTCGCCTCCGTCCTCGGCCTGCTCACCACCTTCGCGGGCCTCGCGTTCGGGATCGTCACCCACAACCACATGTGGCTTTTCACGGCGCTGCTGGGACTCGGGCTCTCGTTCCTGCAGATCCGGCACCAGCGGCGCGAGGCCACCGCGGCCGGGTCCGCCGGGTCCGGCGCCGCCAAGTCGTGAGCCGGGACCGCACGGTCCAGGTCCCCGGCGGGTCGCTGTCCTACCGGACGCAGGGTCAGGGGCCGCCGTTGATGCTGATCGGCGGCGGCCCGAGCAACGCGGACACGCTGAGACGGCTGGCGGCGGAGCTAGGCGTGCCGTTGGCCGAGCTACCCGGTCACCACGCCGGCATGATTCAGTACCCGGCCGAGTTCGCGTCCGCGCTCGGGGAGCTATTGCCGCCAGTGCGATGAGTTTGCCGGGCAGCCGTCGTCAAGGTGGGTACGACGGCAGAGCTACCGAGGACGGGTGACATGAGCGAGCCGAAGACTTACACGCTGGACGTGCCGGGGGCCGTGCTCAGCTACGACGTGCGGGAGGCCGGCGCGAGCACCAAGCCGGTGCTGCTGATCATCGGGTCGCCGATGGGGGCGGCCGGGTTCGTGACGCTGGCCGGGCACTTCAGCGACCGGACGGTGGTGACGTACGACCCGCGTGGCGCCGAGCGCAGCCACCGCAGCGACAGCGCGGCCGAGATCACGCCGGACCAGCACGCCGACGACCTGCACCGGCTGATCGAGGCGCTGGACGCCGGGCCGGTGAACATCTTCGCCAGCAGCGGCGGTGCGGTCAACGCGCTGGTGCTGGTGGCCCAGCACCCCGAGCAGGTCCGCACGCTGGTGGCGCACGAGCCGCCGGCCTCGCAGGAAGTGCCCGACCGCGAGCCGGTACTGGCCGCCTGCCACGACATCCGGTCGACCTACGTCAGCAGCGGGTTCGGCCCAGCCATGGCCAAGTTCATCAAGCTGGTCAGCTACGAGGGCCCGCTGCCGGCCGACTACGTCAGCCAGCCCGCGCCGGACCCGGTCATGTTCGGGCTGCCCGCCGACGACGACGGCTCCCGCGACGACGCGCTGATGGCGAACATGATCGCGTGCAACGACCACCAGCACGACTTCGGCGCGCTGCGGGCCGCGTCGACCCGGGTGGTCATCGGCGTGGGCACCGATTCCGGCCAGCAGCTGGCCGGGCGCGCGGGCCTGGCCGTGGCCGAGCGGCTGGGCATCGCGCCGACCAGTTTCCCCGGTGGCCACGACGGGTTCCTGGGCGGCGAGTACGGCGGCATGGGCAAGCCCGACGAGTTCGCCGCTACCCTGCGCACGGTGCTGGACAGCTGACCCGGCACACGCCTGACCTGGACCGCCACGCCGAGTCATATCCTGTGGGACCGGCAGCGGGGCGTGGCGGCCGACATCAACACGGTGCTCGTGTACCCGGCGATCTTCCTGGGCGGGGTCGGGATGGTGGCCGCGTTCTGGCTGACCCAGTCGATGCGCCGCAGCGAGGACGTGCTCGACGTGGGCCCGATGTCGTGGCCGCAGCGCACCGGCACGATCTGCCTGGCCGCGGTGGTCCCGCTGCTGTGCGGGTGCCTGAGCCTGCTGGCCATCGTGGTCTTCCAGCAGGTCCCGGGCCCCTGGCGGTAGCGGGGAGGAGCCTGAGCATGGGCCGCGTCCGCTTCATCTCACTCGGTGCCGTCCTCGGACTCGCCTGGGCGGCCAGCCTGCGCGGGTTCATGCAGCTCGCCGCCGGTGACCAGGTCTGGACCCGTTCCGTCTGGCAGGGCACGCACCAGAGACCATTCCTCGGTGTACCTCCGACCGGGAAGAACGTCACCGTGGCCGCGTGGACCATCGACCGGTTCACCGACGGCAAGATAGCCGAGAGCCGGATCATCATGGACACCCTCGGGCTGATGCAGCAGCTAGGCGTCATCCCCACGCCCGGGCCGCCGCCGGCCTGAGGCGATTCAGCGGCCGGGCCAGTGCCAGGCCGGCCCGTCGAGGATGCCCTGACCGTCCAGCAGCGTCCGGCCATTCTCCTTGACCAGCTCCAGCACCCGGGCCGAACCATCCCGGCACGCGGTGACCAGCGGCTGGGCATGGGTGACGACGATGATCTGGATCTTGGCCGAGGCGGCGATGATGAGGTCGGCCAGCGGCCCGATCAGCTCAGGGTGCAGGCTCGTCTCCGGCTCGTTCAGTACGAGCAGCTCGGGTGGCCGGGGCGTCAGCAGGGCGGCCACCCACAGCAGGTAACGCAGCGTCCCGTCCGAGAGCTCGGCCGCCCGGAGCGGCCGCAGCAGGCCCGGCTGGCGGAGAGCCAGCTCGAACCGGCCGCCCGCGGCGGTGATCTCGACGCGGCTGCCGGGGAAGGCCTGGCCGACCGCCTCGTCCAGGGCCCTCTCGTCGCCGACCTCGCGGATCGTCTGCAGCGCGGCGGCCAGGTCGGCGCCATCATGACTCAGCACCGGGGTGCGGGTGCCGATCTGGGCCATGCGCGCCGGGGCCTGCGCATCGGTCCGCAGGTGGTCATAGAAGCGCCAGGACCGGATCCGCTCGCGCAGGACCAGCAGTTCCGGGGCCCGTTGCGGATCAGCGGTCTCGCTGAGCATGCTGTCGAACGGCTTGAGGAAGTAGGGCGGCCGGTCCCAATCCCCGTCGGCGGTCCGGATACGGACCGCGCCGCTGGGGCCGCGTTCGGCGAGCACGGCGGCGGGCCGCAGCACCGGGCCGGCCCACACCGACTCGGCCTTGATCTCCGGGTCCGACCCGAACATCGACGTGAACGGCTGCGGCACACCCAGGTCGGTCGCGTACCCGAACTCATCCCCGGTGAAGCCCAGCAGCAGCCGGCGCTCGGCGCCCCCCTGGACCAGCGGCCGGCCCCGGCCCCGCCGCATCGACCGTCCCTCATCCGGCGAGCCGGCCCACATCGCCGACTCAAGCCCGCCCTCCCGGGCCAGCGCCGCCACCGCGCCGTTGCGGGCCGAATCGGCCAGCAACCGCAGCGCCCGGTACAGGCTGGACTTCCCGCTGCCGTTCGGCCCGGTCACCACGTTCAGCTGGTCCACGGCCAGCACCAGCCGGCGCAGCGACCGGTAATTCTCCACCGCCAGTGCAGTGATCACCCCGGCAGGCTAACCCGGGCCTCTGTCAAAACGGAGGCCCCGCTGACCCGGCCCGGCCCCCGCCAGGGTGACCGGAACCGGTCGGGCGCCGCGTGTTCTGGCTTACCATGACCAGACGCGCTGAGAGCTGCGCCGGGTTCAGACGGAGAACTGGGTGGATGTCATGCCGACTGCGAAAGGTGCCGCGGGCCGGCCCGGTCGCCCCAGCGCGCCGCCCGGCGAAAGCGAACCGGCGGATGGCCGTGCCGCCCGTTCGCACCGCTCACGCCGGGCGATCGTGGATGCGATGCGCGCGTTGCACGCCGAGGGTGACGTCCGCCCGACCGCACCGCGCATCGCCCAGCGGGCCGGCGTCTCGCTGCGGACGGTCTGGCAGCAGTTCGCCGATATGGAGACCCTGCTGGTCGAGGCGAATCGCCGCGATGACGAGATCCTGCGATCGCTCGTCCAGCGGATCGATCCGGACCAGCCGCGGGCCGTGCGGGTCGCGTTGTTCGTCAGCCAGCGGGCCCGGATCCTGGAGCAGATGAGTCCCAGCTGGCGGGCCGCCCGCATTCATCAGCCGTTCTCTGACGAGCTCCAGCGGAACAAAACACGGACGCTGGCCAACGCCAGGGCGGAGGTGGCGAGGATCTTCGCGCTGGAGCTGAGCGAGCTCGCCGAACCCCAGCGCCAGCAGTTGCTCGACGGCCTGCACGCGATCAGCGTGTGGTCATTCTGGGAGTCGCTGCGCACCGATCTCGGCCTCAGCCCAGCCCAGGCGGAGGAAGTTGTCCGCATGAACTTCACCGCGCTGCTCACCACGGCCGGATCGGCCTGACCCACGGCGAGTCCGAATCGTGGTCGGCCACCCCATGAACTTGCACGGATAGTGCGGATATCTTGACCTCGACGCCCCATCCACCGGGCGTTGGCCAGCGACGACGATGGCGAGGTCAGCATGAGTGTGACCGCGGAAAAAGAGCTGGTCGACTGACCAGCCCGGCCGCCCGGCCCACGGCCGTCTCCTGATCAGGAAGCGCGCAGTTCTTTCTTCGGTCTTCTTTGGGCAGACTCCCGCAGCATCACCGCCAGGTTGAAATCCACCGGCTATCTCACTGGCTGGGTGACTGCGGCTGCACGGCGGAACTCCAGTTCCTTGGCCTCGATGGGCCCGCGGAACAGGGCTGCGTCCTTGAAGTAGTGCTGGCGCAGCCGCCAGGGCGCCTGGTTGCCCTGACGCGGCAGCAGATGCCGTGCGCGCTCGAAATAACCGGAGGTCATGTCGATGAACGGGGAGGTCTCCATCCCCCCGGCCGGCAGCCGGGGAGTGACGCTCGCGTAACCCTTCTCCGCCATGAAGTGCACCATGCGGCTGACGTAGGCGCAGACCAGGTCGACCTTGAGGGTCCACGAGGCATTGGTGTAGCCGAGCGCGAACGCCATGTTGGGCACGTCCTGGAGCATCATGCCCTTGTAGGCGACGCGCTCCGGGACGCTGACCTTCTCCCCGTCGACGATCAGCCCGATCCCGCCCAGCGGGAGCAGGTTCAGCCCCGTCGCGGTGACGATCACGTCGGCTTCGAGCTCCGCGCCGGACCGCAGCCGGATCCCGGCCGGAGTGAACGCCTCGATGTGGTCGGTGACGATATCGGCTTTACCGGACTTGATAGCCCGGAAGAAGTCGCCGTCGGGCACCATGCACATGCGCTGGTCCCACGGGTCGTAGGCCGGGCTGAAGTGCGTGTCCAGGTCGAAGCCGACCGGCAGGCGCTTGAGGGCACCCTGGCGCAGCACCTTGCGCGCGCGCTCCGGGTACTTCTGGCACAGGTTGTAGACCGCCGTCGCGATCCGCGCATTCTTCCAGCGCACGGCCGCGTACGCCTGCCGCTCGGGCAGCACCTTGCGCAGCAGGCCCGCGATGGGATCACTGCCGGGCAGCGACAGGACGAACGACGGCGAGCGCTGCAGCATGGTCACCCGGGCGGCGCTCTGCGCGAGCGCCGGGACGAGCGTGACGGCGGTCGCGCCGCTGCCGATCACGACGACCCGCTGGCCGGTGACGTCGAGGTCCTCCGGCCACTCCTGCGGATGGACCACCTGGCCGGCGAACGTCTCGCGGCCGGGCCAGGCTGGCGTGTAGCCCTGGTCGTACCGGTAGTAACCCGAGCAGACGTAGAGGAAACCGCAGGTGCGCTCCGAGCGCAGGCCGGTCTCCGTCTGCTCGGTGGTCACCGTCCACCGCGCCTCCTGGCTGGACCATTCGGCCCGCACGACGCGGGAGTGATAGGTGATGTGCTGGTCGACGCCGTAGGCCGCCGCGGTCTCCCGGACGTAGCGCAGGATCTCCTGGCCTCCGGCGATCGTCTGGGGCTGCGTCCAGGGCCGGAAGGGATAGCCGAGCGTGAACATGTCGGAGTCGGACCGGACGCCGGGAAACCGGAACAGGTCCCAGGTCCCGCCGCTGGCGCCGCGGGCCTCCACGATGGCGTACGACGTGCCGGGGGCGTCCGTCTGCAGGTGACAGGCGGCACCGATCCCGGAAAGACCGGCTCCGACGATCAGCACGTCGACGTGCCCCGGTGTGATCGTGTCCTCAGAGAGGGCAGAACTCGTGCTCACGGTGCTCCTCCTGTCAGCGTCCCCAGGATGTCACCGGCCGGAAGGCTGTGCAACATTTTAGGCGGATGTATCATCGCGGCATGACCCTCGTCACACCGCCCACCGTCACCAGCGTCGACGACGGCCCGGCGATCACCGAGCTGCACCGGCTGCATGCGGCCCAACGCAAGGCGTTTCTGGCCGACCCTTACCCGTCCGGCGCCGAGCGCAAGGCGCACCTGGCCGCCCTGGCCGGGATGGTACTCGGCCACCGCGATGACATCCGGGCAGCGATGAGCGAGGACTTCGGGGCACACCCGGAGCTGTTCACCGACCTCGTCGAGGTGCTCGGTGTCGCCGGCCGTGCCGCTTACGCCGCCGAGCGCCTCGACACGTGGATGGCCGAAGACGAGCGGTTTGCTGACCCGGCGCTCTACGGCACCGCGCGGGCCGGGGTGCGCTACCAGCCCAAGGGGGTCATCGGCAACATCGTGCCGTGGAACTTCCCGTTCGACTTGTCGGCCGGCCCACTGGTCGAGATGCTCGCGGCCGGTAACCGGGTGATCATCAAGCCCTCGGATTACACCCCGGCGTGCGCGGAGCTGCTCCGGCGGATGGTGTCCGAGACGTTTCCCGAGGAACGGGTGGCGGTCTCGGTCGGCGGTCTGACCCTGGCCAAGGAATTCCCGACCCTGCGCTGGGACCACCTGCTGTACACCGGCAGCCCGCAGGTGGGCCGCGAAATCGCCCGTGCCGCCGCCGAGAATCTTGTGCCGGTGACGCTGGAGCTCGGTGGCAAGTGCCCGGCCATCCTGGCCGCCGACAGCGTCGATGCCGACAGCGTGCGCGGCGTCGTCGGCACCAAGCTCATCAAGAACGGCCAGATGTGCATCTCGGTCGATTACGCCCTGGTCCCGCGGGACCAGCTCGGCGCTTTTGTCGCGCACGCTGAGCATTACCTGACGAGCGAGCTGCCAGATTACGCGTCCTCTATGGACTGCACCGGCATCATCACGCAGCGGCACCTGGAGCGGATCACCGCCATGGTCGACGAGGCGCGGGACGCGGGCGCGCGGGTCATTTCGCTCGGTGGCGACGGCGACCCGGCGACCCGGCGGCTACCCCTGGTCCTGGTGGTCGACCCGCCGGAGCACCTGCGGATCATGCAGGAGGAGGTCTTCGGCCCGATCCTGCCGGTTATCCCCTACGACGACCTGGTCGAGGCGCTGGCCGGGATCAACGCCGGGGAGCGCCCGCTGGGGCTGTACGTCTACAGCAAGGACCCCCAGGTCGCGGAGGACGTGCTGCGGCAGACCACGTCGGGTGGTGCGTGCGTCAACGTCTGCGCTGTTCAGGGCGCCCTGCCGTCCCTGGGCTTCGGCGGGGTTGGGCACAGCGGCAGCGGCCGGCACCACGGGATCGAGGGGTTCCGCGAGTTCTCCAATCCCCGTGGGGTGGTCGTGCGCGGGACCGGCGATCTGGCGGATGCGTTCCTGCCGCCGTACGGGCCGGTCGCCCAGGCCATCGTCAGCAGCGTGTTCGGCGGCGCAGCCCAGGACGGCTCAGCTCAAGACGGCCCAGCGCAGGCCGAAGCGGCCCCGCCGGGCAGCGTCTGAGCGCCGACTGCCGCAATCTGGTGCTCTGATGTACCGCTCAAGGCCGGCGGCCGTACCGGCCAGCGTCCGGCC
>CAXUJF010000131.1:0-4420 GCA_964250865.1 uncultured Streptosporangiaceae bacterium | reverse complement strand
GGGGGGGCGCGGCGGGGGGGGGGGGCCCCGCGGGGGCCGGCGGCCTCGACATGCGGGGCCTGGCCGATGAGCTGGGCGTATCTCGCGCGACTCTGTTCCGGCACGTGGGCGGCCGGGAGGCGCTGCTCAGCCAGGCCCTGTGGGTGCTGACCGAGCACACGCTCGCCGCGGCTGCGGCGCGATGGGAGGCGGAACGCCCGGTGGGTGAGCTGCACACCCCCGGCACCGGCCGGCACCTCAATGCGATCGTCTCCCAGTCGAAGGGCCTGCGGCGGCTACTCGACGAGGAGCCGGTCCTGAGCCTGCGGGTGCTCACTGACCCGCGCGGCCGGGTGCAGACCGGGATCGTGACCCGCATCGAGGCCCTGCTGCGAAGGGACATGGCCGAATTCGGCCTGGTGGCCCTCATCGAACCGGACGCACTGGCCTACGCGCTGGTACGGCTGGGCGAGTCGTTCCTCTACGCGGACGTACTGGCCGCGCGCAAACCGGACGTCGCCACCGCCGACCGCCTGCAGCAGGCCCTCGTCGCGACCAGCCTGGAGCCCCGCAGGGGGAACAAAACCTGGGATCCCCAGGAGAACAACGGAGCATGAACACGCTCAGGACGGCGGAGACAGACCGGGTGCTCGTGATCGGCTCCAGGCCGCCGGAAGTGTGACCTCCTCGGCCGGAGCGTCGCCGAGCTTGTCGACCTGCCGCAAGGCCGGCCAGGCCGTCCGTCGCCGGGCCGGTACGCGGCGACCCACGCGGCCACGGAGACGGGCGAGCTGTCCCGTGGGACGCGGGCGCACGTGCAGGCTCCCGTCATCAAAACCGGCGCCGATCTTGATGCGGTCACTTGCCGTAGCTGCCGCGCGGAACTCGGCACGGACGAAGGCGTCAGCTATGTCCCCGGTTCACGAGCCCTGATAGAGCCGCTGTAGGTCAATCAGGGCTACGTCGGGCCGACAGCGAGCTTCGGCGTGAGCGGAAGGAACGCCGACATGCTTGGCGTGTGCGCCGATCCGGTGACGGCACAACTGATGATGACCTTCGGTGTCTTCTTCATCAGGTCTCTCCAGCCTTGGGCCCGGCGGTCGTCGTGGCCTCGATGGCGAAACGGGGGAAAAGCTTCGCGGCGTTATGGCGCAGCGTCTGGCTCAGCGGCTTCAGCTCAGGGACGTCGGCATCGACCAGTTCCTGCGCGAACCGCGCGACGAACGGTGGCGCGGTGAAGGGATAGTCGCTGCCGTAGACGATCTGGCCGGCATCCACGAGCTGCAGCAGGGCCGGCAGCGCGCGGGGGGTCGGCACCCCGGCCACGTCGTAGTACAGCCGCCGCAAGCCGCCCAGGACGTCGACCTCTTCATCGGCCGACGCGGCCCAGGCCAGTGCGAACTGGTGCACGCGGTCGGCCATCACCGGAAGCGCTCCCCCGGTGTGCGGTACGACCCAGCGGATGCCCGGGTAGCGGTGCAGGGCCCCGCTGAGCGCGAGGTTGACGACGGCGCGGGTGGTGTCGAACAGGAACTCGACCATGGGGCGGGGCCGTCCGAAGGACAGCTGCTCCCAGCACGGCGGCGACGTCGGATGGATCATGACCACCGCGTTCAGCGAGTCGAGCACCCCGAGCAGTGGGTCCGCGGACGGGTCACCCAGGTAGAGGCCGCCGTAGTTGGTGTGCAGCGAGATAGCGTCCGCGTTCAGGTCGCGGTACGCCCGGCGCGCCTCGCGAATCGCCGCGTCGATGTCGGGCAGCGGCAGGCTGGCCGCGAACCCGAACCGGTCGGGCCGATCCCGCACGACCTGCGCGGCCTCGTCATTGACCGTCGTGCACAGCACAATTGATGCCTTGATGTCGCCGAAGTAGACGCCGGGCGAGGACACCGACAGCACTGCGGCATCAATGCCGACGCCGTCCATGAGGGTCACCGCGTCCTGCGCCGACCAGGTTGGCAGCCCCGGCGTTCCGTCCGGCCGTTCGTGACCGGCGGCCAGGCAGGCGTTGCGGTAGGTGTCGGTCAGCAGGTGCGCGTGCAGATCGATGACGCCCGCCCCAGCGTGACGCAGCGGTGCCGGGGAACCTTGGCCGGGCTCAGCCATAGTCGGCCCACTCCTTCACTCGGCCACCCTCGAAAACGAAGATGCTGCAGGCGTCCATCGCGGTAGGCTCGCCGGCCACCCAGCCCCACGAGGAGTCGGACTCGGCCGGCGTCGCGCTCCAGTTGTGCTCGGTGTAGACCCGGTTGCCGTTGATCGCCCAGTTGGTGATCTTCCCGAAGCGCCGGTCGGGTAGCTTGGCTTGGATGTCGCGGATGGACTGCACCAGCCCATCGGCGCCCTCACCCTGGAACCGGTTGTGGTGGCCCCACTTGATGTCGTCGGTCAGCAACGCCCGGAACGCGTCGAGATCCATCTCGTTGTAGGCCGTGAAAAACCGCTCGACCAGATCAATCAGGTCATGCTCTTGTGGACTTGTCATCTCTGTACTCCTTGGGGTTGAGCTGGGGATATCGGGGACAGGGCGCGGCGGTGACGGCGGCGAGGATCAGCCCGGACTGTCGCCATCAGTAGGGCTCGGCGAGGGTCGCGAGGGCCGTTTGGATCAGGGCCACGTTCTCGGCGTGCGGGGCGTGTTCCTGTTCGAGGCGGGAGAGCTCCACGCTGGTCTCCACGACGGTGCGGGTGCGCTCGAATCGGCGGTCCATGAACGCCTCGAACGCCTCAGGCAGCGTCGTGGCCGCCGCGACGCACTGGCCGAGTACGACGGCGTCCTCCATGGCCATTCCGCCGCCCTGCCCTAGGTGCGCGGTCGTGGCGTGCGCCGCGTCGCCGATCAGCAGGGTCCGGCCGCGGAACCACGGCGCGGGCAGGGCGATCCATTCGAAGGGGCGGCAGATGAGCTCCGAGTCCGGCTTCAACCGGCTGCCCCGTCGCTCCCCTTCGCGATGTCCAGTCCGGCTCCGTCGGCGCCCAGCAGGGTGGCTCGTCCAGCGGCGTTCACGATGCGCACAACAGGTCTCCGCTCTCGGTGATACGGGTCATATTTCATCTCGTGATTATCTAATGTCAAGAGATTTTTGATAATTAGCATCAGTGTTAATATTCGGGCATGGCGAAGCGAGCAGGCAGCGAAACCTTGGCGATGAGCGTCTACGAGCAACTCCGCTTCGCCATCCTCAACGGCGGGTTCACGCCGGGTGAGCGGCTCAAGCCGGTCGAACTCAGCGGCCGCTTCGAGGTCAGCCTCGGGGTTATGCGGGAGGCGATCAGCCTGCTGGCCGCCAAGGACCTCGTGCGGGTCGACCGCAACCGTGCGTGCTATGTCATGTCGCTGTCGCTGGAGGCGCTGGCCAACATCACCGCTGCCCGCACAATCACCGAGGGTGCGGCACTGCGCCTGTCGGTCGAGCGCGGCGGCCTCACCTGGGAGTCCGAGGTCGTCGCTGCGCATCACCGGATGGCGAGCTTGCCGATAGCACTGCCCGAAGACTCGACCGCACGTAACGAAGAGTGGGCACGCGCGCATATGGACTTCCACTACAAGCTCATCGAGGCCTGCGGCAACCCGGTGCTGCTCGATATCTGCGCGCGGCTGTCCGACGCCGCGGACGTCTACCGGGCGTGGTCAGGTCCGGGCAGTCGGGAGGTCCACCGCGACATCGCCGGCGAGCACAAGAGCCTGCTAGACGCCGCGCTCGCCCACGACGCCGACCGCACCGTGCTGTTGTTCGAGGCGCACATTGAACGCACGCAGGCGATCCTGACCGACTTCGATCTCACCGCCGGCCTGGCCGGCTGGACCGCCGACGACGCGAGCTGATCGGCCCTGCACACTTACCACTGCCCTCATCGGCGACCTCGGCCTGGCCGCTGTCCAACTGGGCCGGATCGACGAGGACGGCCACTTAGTCCAGGCACCCAACGCCCTCGTGCTGCGCAACCTCATCGAGCGACCACTCTACTGAGAGCCGAAAGTCATGCATGCTGCGATCCTGACCGAGTACGGCGTCCCGCGGTACGGGGAGTTCCCCGATCCCGAAGGTGACGTGGCTGAGGTGCTGGCGGCCGGCCTCAACGGCGTCGACGTGCTCATCGCCGACGGCACCCACTACTTCAGTCCGGCCGAGCTGCCCGCGGTATGCGGGGTCGACGGGGTCGGCCGGACCGCGGATGGCCGCCGGGTGTACTTCTCCCGGCCGCCCGCGCCGTACGGGTCGATGGCCGAGCGGGTGCCGCTGCCGACGGTCGTGCTGCCGGTCCCAGACGGAGTGTCCGATCCGGTCGCCGCCGCGCTCGGCAACGCCGGGCTGGCATCCTGGATGCCGCTGGCCGACAGCGGCCGGCTCGCGGCCGGGGAGACCGTGCTCGTGCTCGGCGCCACCGGGGTGGTCGGCCGGCTGGCCGTGCAGGCGGCCCGGCTGCTCGGTGCCGGCAC
>CAXUJF010000130.1:7604-12146 GCA_964250865.1 uncultured Streptosporangiaceae bacterium | reverse complement strand
GGGTCCCGGCGAACCGTGTCATGGGCTGCCGCCCATCCGGCTCGTGAACTCATCCCAGTAAATCCCGTGCGCAGCGGCCCACTCCGTCACCTGTTCGCGGTCAACCGGGTCAGGCAGGACACGCAGGGCCTCGTCGGCCATCTCCCGAAATCCTGCCTTCTGCAGCAGGTCAACGACACGCTTCCTGGTGAATTCCACGGGACCACCGGCCTTTCGGCTCTACGAAATCGCCACCTGCACGCTACGCGGCTACCATCGCCAATGGTGAGGGTTACCGAAGGGTGTCAGGTCCAGGCCGGTGCTGGCGGGGAAACCTTCGGGGAGCGCGGGCCGGTACCGCATCCGCCCGAGCCGGGTTTTCACCAGGGCGGCCAGCTGGGCAAGGCTGGGCTGGGCTGGGCCAGGCCGGCCAGGGAACGCTTGAGATGCGGCCAGACCAGCTCGACGGGGCTGAGTTCGTGCGCACAGGGCGGCAGCTGGCAGCCGGTCAGCCAGTCCCGGGCCTGGATTAGTCCGGTCATCGCGGCGCTGACGTGCGAATTAAGGTTGCCCCAGATGACCACCAGCGGGCCCGCGAGCTGCTGCTGCGCGGCGCCCGGCAGCCGGGCGTCTCCGGTCCCGGTGAACCCTTGGCGCTGGTCCTTGCCACGGCGGCTCCTATGCACGCGGTAAATCAGCCGGGGACGCTGCCCGGGCTTGATGGCGATTAGTGCGGCGAGCAAGACACGCTTGCTGCTGCCGCCGGTCACCGTCACCACCGGGGGTGGTGCCGCGCCGGCCCCAGGTCCGGCCCTTCGGCGGCCTCAAGCCCTGGCCAGACTCGTCTTCGAAGACGATCCAGCCGCCCAGGTCCGCCGCGGTCCTTTTACCACCGGCCAGGTCTCCTCCCGCCATGCGGTGATCCGCGCCTCGTCCCGTTCGGCGGCCCGCCGGGCGGGGACCTGGACGCTCCAGCCGATCCGGTGCAGCAGCAGGTCCATCCCGGCCAGCGTGTAGTCCACACCGAACCGGCGCGCGTCGTCATAGGCGATCGACGCGTCGCTCAGCTCAAGCCTCATCGCCGTCACTGCCCTCCCGCTCTCCGGCCTGCCCGATGAACGTGCTCACTTCCGCGAAGAACCTCTCCGGCTGCTCGAGCTCGATCAGCTCCCCGGCGTCCTCGAACACCGTCAGCGTGGCGCCGGGGATCGTGCTCACGAGCTCCTCTGACAGCGGAAGCGGGGTGCAGGCGTTGTTCCGGCCGCACAGGACAAGCGTCGGCTGGGTGATGTCGCCGAGCCGCGCGAACGTGTCGTGTGCCGCGATCATGTCGATGCGCTGCAGGCCGATTTGCCGGTCCTCAGGGTGGCCGGGAGTCGCGGCAGCGTGATCGATCCACGCGCTCACGGCTTCGGGATGATCACGGGTGTACCGCGGTCCGAACAGGAACAGCGAGTAGCTGGATAGCAGATCGCGCCTGTCCCATTCGGCCGCAAGCTTCCGCCGTACCTCGAACTCGCGCCTGGTGTAAGCGTCAAAGCGTGCGAAGGTGGAACTCAGGGTCAGCGACCGCACGAGCCGCGGGTGCTCAAGCACCATGTACTGCGCGACAGCGCCGCCGGTTGACGCGCCGACCACGTGTGCCGGGCCAACGTCCAGATGCTCGAGCAGCGACGCCATGTCGGCTGCGAGCTGCTGTGTGCTGTAGCCGTCGAGCGCGCGCGTCGTGCGCCCGGTGCCGCGCTGATCCGGCAGGATCACATAGTGCTGATCGGCGAAGCGGGCCGTCTGCGTGCCCCAGCTCGCCCCGACCCCGCCCAGCCCGGAGATGAGCAGGACCGGCGGATTGGCCCGGTCTCCGTGGGTCTCGTAGTACTGAGAAATTCCTTGCGTGTCCAGGGTGCTCATGCTTTTTCCTCTCGTGAGCCGCGTGGCCAGGGCCTCGGCAAAGTGGCTTAATGTCGGGATGGGTCATGGCCGGCTGAGTCCGAGGGTGGCCAGGTCCCGGACGCGGTGGCGGTATGCGGCGTATGGGAGGTGCTCGGCGGGCTTGAGGGCGGCGGCGGCGGAAAGCGCCTCGCGATCAGCACCCTGTGCCAGCCCGGCCACCAGAACATGCCGGCGGCCCTGGCCCCACGCCTCCTAGCCTTTCCCCCACTCGATCCCCGAGGCATCGCCTGATCACCGGGTCTTTGAGTCTGCCCCGCCTGGGCTGCGAACTGCTGCTGGTTCGCTGCTGGGGGTTCGGGGTTGGCCGGGCAGGGCAAGGGAGAGCAGGATGGCGAGGCCGGTGAAGCCGATGGACCACCAGAATGCCTGGTCGAACGCGGTCGAAGCGGGGCTGTTGCTGCTTGTGGCGTTGGCGAGCGCGCTGTCCAGAATGACGGCGAGGATGGCGACGCCGAACGATCCGCCGATTTGCAGGGCGATCCGCGTGATGATGCTCGCGTGCGGTATCTCGGGCCGGTCGAGCCCGACGAATGCGGCGGTGAACAGCGAGGTCGTGACGGCGCCGAGCCCGAAGCCGCGAAGGATCAGGACTCCCGCGAGGATCCATTCGCTGGTGGTCCCCGTGGCCAGGGCGAAGGGGACGGTGGCAGCCCCGGTGATCGCGAAGCCGGCGACGGTGACCCACTTGGCGCCGATGGCATCGGTAAGGCGCCCGGCGAGGGAACGGCCGAACAGGGCACCGATCCCCTGGGGCACCAGGAGCAGGCCGGCGCCCAGGGCGCCGGTTCCCCGGACGTCCTGGAAGTACAGCGGCAGCAGCAGCATCGCCCCGAACAACGCCCCGCCGGACAGGAAGAGCAGTACGGAGGCAGACGCGACGGCGCGGTGCGCGAACACGCGCACGTCAACGAGTGCGCGCCCGCCCCGCCGGGTTGCGTAGATCGCGAATGCCGCCAGCAGTACGGCACCGGTCAGCACCGGCGCGAGGACGTCCGTACGGGCGAAACCGCCACTCATGCTGGCGTTGGAGATCCCGTAGAGGATTCCGGCGATGCCCGGGGACAGCAGGACGAATCCGACCACGTCCAGCCGCGGGCGAGATGAGCTGGCATCGGCCGGCAGCAGTTTCCCGGCGAGAAGGAAACCGGCGACGCAAAATGGGACGTTGACCCAGAACAGCCATCGCCAGTCGAGCCAGTTCAGGATCACCCCGCCGAGGACCGGCCCGAGTACCGGGCCCAGGCTCGCCGGTAGGCTCACCACCGATATCGCACGGCCGAGCGCCTTCCCGCCGGCTGCCTGGATCACCAGGGTAGACATCAGCGGCGCCATCAGGCCGCCGCCGATCCCCTGCACAGTCCGGAAGGCGATGAGGCTGGCCGCACTCCAGGCCAGGCTGGAGGCGATCGAGCCGGCCAGGAAGATCACTAGCGCGGACATCCACACGCGCCTGCCGCCGAAACGGCCTTGCGCCCACCCCGCCAGCGGAATCGTCACGCCCAGAGCGAGCAGGTAAATCGTGCTCACCCATTGAATCGTGGCGAGCGAGGTGTGCAGCTGGCCGGCGAGCGTGTGCAGGGCGACGCTGACGATGGTCGTGTCGAAAATCGGGGCCAGCCCGCCGATGATCAGCACGAGGGCGACTCTCCGGACCTGCGGGTCGAGTGGATTGCCGCGCGATGAAATACTCACATTGTTCTCCGTAAATCACGGCTAAAGGCCGGCATGACCGCGACGTTCAGAATCGTGACGTCGGCCAGCGGCAGGAATGCCGCCAGGCAGTTCGCGGCAGAGGGACACCAGGCGCGGTGCGATGCCTGCTTGCGCGCCGCCGGGATCCTGGTCCGCCTCCAGTCTGCCGATTCTCCGCGAGAACGCCCACACAACCCGGTAAGGCTGCGCCAAAACTCCAGGCCGTGCCGGGTAGGCGCGCAAACTTCCAGGCCGGCCGGCCTGACCGGCAGATCATGCACCGTCTGCGTATACCGGGCTCCCCGCTCGCGCCCGGCGATGCCGTGGCGCAGCACCGCCGGACTGGGTCGTACTCAGCCGTGGGCCTGCACGTCAGGCGTGCAGGTCCAGCCGCCCGTCGCGCAGGAGTGTCCCGCCCTGCTTGACCTGCCGCAGCACCGGCACGACCTCGGTCTGGGAGACTGCGGGCAGAGCCCCGACCTTGGTGGTCACGTAGGTGTAGAGCGCGTCGGTATCCCGGCAGATAACCGCGGTCAGCAGGTTCGCCCTGCCCGTCACCGCCACCGTGAAGCCGGTCTCGGGGTGGCGGGACAGGGCACGGCCGGTCTCCTCGAGCTCGCCGGGCGCCACGGTCAGCCACAGGAAAGCGGTAGCAGCGAACCCGAACAGCTCAGGGACCAGGTCGATCTCCATGTGCACCGAGCCGCTGCCGAGCAGCTCCGCCAGGCGGCCTGCCACTCGTGACTTTGGCCAGCCGGTCGCGCGGGCCAGCGCCGTCACGCCAGCCCGGCCGTCCTTGGCCAGCTCGGCCAGCAACGGGCCGTCCTCGGGCACCAGCCGGGCGGGATTCATCCCCGCCGCCGGCGCGGCGGCGCGCCCGCCGCCCCCCGCCCCCACCCCGGCGCGCGGCACCGCCGGGGC
>CAXUJF010000130.1:0-7594 GCA_964250865.1 uncultured Streptosporangiaceae bacterium | reverse complement strand
GAACCGGGCAAGCTGGTCGTCCTGCTGGCCGGGCCCGGCGCCCCCGGCGAGCAGGCCGGCGATCTGCTCGTCGGTGAGCGGGTCGTCGAACGCCAGCCATTCAGCCTCGCTGCCGAGGTATATGTGCATCGCTTTGAACGCGTCGAAGCGCAGGACCTGCGCGGCCCGGGGCAACCGGTCGAGCAATACGGTGCCGCTCCCTGTGCCGGAGGTCCCCTGGGTCACGCAGATCACCTCCGAGCCGCCCGACGTCACGCTGACCCACGAGACGTCGGGACGTGCGGCGATTCCCTCGGCGAGCGCGTCGGCGGAGCCCGGACGGCACAGGATGCGCGCGAACCAGGCCTGACCGCCCGACGCCCGGGCATAGGGCAGGACGAGGACACGCAGCGCCCCGCCCTCTCGCAGCGCTCGGTAGCGGCGCGCGACCGTCTGCTCGGATACGCCCAGCACGTCCCCGATGCGCCGGAAGGGAGCCCGCCCGTCGCGTTGCAGGCAGTGCACGATCTGGCGGTCAACCGCGTCCACCCTGGAAGTTTACGCGCCTGGAACGGCATAGCCTGGCAGGACTGATCCAAAGCCCCGTTTATCCTGTTGGCGCCCGCGCGCGGCTGTCGCACGGGCGGCTGACCGGGCCTGCGGCGAGATACTGGCGGGTCAACGCGGAAATATGCCTCTGATGTACGTGCCGTGGAGTAGCGCGCCAACCGCGCGGTCACCATCTGCCGACTTTCTCGGCGTGTGTTTGGACTGCTAATAAAACCGGACGCGGAATAACCCGGAACCGGCCTTCGTCTTCAAGGGCGTAAATCCAGATAGGGAAGCTTCACTGTGGGCTGCCGGGGAACGGGCCAGCCCGGGTGAGCAGCCCGGGCACGGGACTGCCGAGCGCGTCGGTCAGCAGCCCGGTGGCCACTGCTAGTCCGGCGGTGGATACCCCGGTGTGCACGCCGGACCGGTGCAGGAGGTACAGCAGGTCCTCGGTGGCGATGTTGCCGGTGGCGGCGGGGGCGAACGGGCAGCCGCCGATCCCGCCTGCGCTGGCATCGAGCGCCGCCGCGCCGCGCTCGACGGCGGTGATGGCGTTGGCGTAGCCAGTGTTACGGGTGTTGTGAAAGTGCCAGCGCAGCGGGATACCGGGCGCGACGTCAGCGGCCACGTCGGCAAGAGCGCGGACCGCGGCGGGGACGCCGACGCCGATCGTGTCGGCCAGCGCGACCTCATCCGGTTGCGCCTGGACGCATCGGTTCAGCACCTCGGCGACCCGCTCGGGAGCGACTTCACCCTCGAACGGGCAGCCGAAGGCGGCCGCGACGGTGACGGTCGTGCGCAGCCCGGCGGCGCGGGCCCGGGACGCAATCCGGCTCCACGCCGTGATCGCCTCGCTCACCGTCACGCCCTGATTCCGCCGGCTGAAGGTGTCGGTGGCGACGACGACCACGTTTACCTCATCCAGGGCGGCGCGGATCGCCCGGTCCAGCCCGCGCTCGTTCAGCACCAGCCCGCTCCAGGAGATGGTTCCCCGGGGCAGCAGACCGCACAACGCGTCGGCGTCGGCCAGTTGGGGCACGCGGGCCGGGTTCACAAAGCTCGTCGCCTCGATCCGGCGGACACCGCTGGCCGCGAGCGAGCGGATCAGCTCGGCCTTGTCCTGGGTGGGCATGACCACCGTCTCGTTCTGCAGCCCGTCGCGCGGTGACACTTCGACGATTTCTACAGATTGCATGCACATCATCCTGCCACAGCGAAACGACCAAGTATTTTGCTCAGGTATCGGCCTGTTTACCAGCAACAGTCTTGCGCAGGTGTCACTTCCAGGCCAGGATTACATGCAATCCAGGAGGAGCGATGCGACAGGCTGCGGAGCAGGCCGCCGACACCATCCGCGATGCCATCTTGGCCGGGCGGATTCCGGCGGGCGCACGGATCGCCGAGGCCGACCTGGCGCAGCAGCTGTCGGTGAGCCGGACGCCGGTACGGGAGGCGCTGTCCCGGCTGGCCGCCGAGGGGCTGGTAGAACTCAGCCCGAACCGGGGCGCGCGGGCCGCGTCCTGGACGGCCGAGGAGCTGCGCGAGATCTTCGAGCTGCGGCTGCGCCTGGAGCCGTACGCGGTCCGGCAGGCGGTACCGCGGCTGACCGCGGTCCAGCTGGACGAGCTGTCCGGGCTGGCGCATTCCATGCTCACGGCTGGGCAGCGGGGGCACGACCAGGACCTCACCGCGATCGTGGAGCTGAACCGCCAGTTTCACGGCCTGCTCGTTCAGACGGCCCACAACAGCCCGCTCGCGTCCGCGCTGACCACCGTCACCCACGCGTCGGTGGTCCATCGGAACTTCCATCACTACAGCCCAGGCGCACTTTCCCGGAGTCTCGCCCATCACCTCGAGATCGTCGCGGCGGCGCGGGCGGGTGAGCCGGGCTGGGCCGAGGCGGTCATGCGCAGCCATCTGTACAACGCGCGGGCCACCATGCTCCCCGATCCGGCGAAAGGCGGTCCGAAAGCGGTGGATCACAGCGAGGCGGCGGGCGGATGAATGAGCTGCCCCTGCACGATCTGCGGGTCGTCGAGCTCGGCCAGCTGCTGGCCGGGCCGTTCTGCGGCCAGCTGCTGGGTGACTTCGGCGCCGAGGTGATCAAGGTCGAGGAACCCGGCCGGGGAGATCCGATGCGGGATTGGGGCCGGGAGAAGCCGCACGGTAAATCGCTGTGGTGGCCGGTCGTGGCCCGGAACAAGATGTCGGTCACCTGCGACCTGCGCTCGCCCGACGGGCAGAGGCTGCTGCGCAGGCTGCTGGGCACCGCCGACGTCCTGGTGGAGAATTTCCGGCCCGGTACCCTGGAGCGCTGGGGCCTGTCACCGGAGACGCTCTGGGAACAGAACCCGGGCCTGGTCATCACGCGGGTGACCGGCTACGGGCAGACCGGGCCGTACGCGCCGCGGGCCGGTTTCGGCTCGATCGGCGAGGCGATGGGCGGCATCCGGTACGTGATGGGCACGCCGGGTGAGCCGCCGGTCCGGGCCGGCATCTCGCTGGGTGATTCGCTCGCGGCGACCTTCGCCTGCCTGGGCACGCTGGTGGCGCTGCACCACCGGGCGCGGTCCGGCCGTGGCCAGGTCGTGGACTCGGCCATCTACGAGGCTGTTCTGACCATGATGGAGTCGCTGTTGCCGGAGTGGGCCGTGGCCGGCTACCAGCGGGAGCGGACCGGCGCGGTGCTGCCCAACGTGGCGCCGAGCAACGTCTACCCGACCGGTGACGGGGATCTGATCCTGATCGCCGCCAACCAGGACAGCGTGTTCGGCCGGCTCGCGGCCGCGATGGGCCGCCCGGACCTGGCCACCGAGCCGCGGTTCGCCACGCACTCCGCCCGCGGCACCTCCATGGCCGAGCTGGACGGGCTGATCGCCGCGTGGACCGCCACGCTCAGCGCGGACGGCCTGCTGGCCCGGCTGCACGAAGCCGGCGTCCCGGCCGGGCGGATCTTCCGGGCCAAGGACATGTTCGCCGATCCGCACTTCGCCGCGCGGCAAGCCATCGTCACGGTCCCGCATCCGGACTTCGGCGAGCTGCCCATGCAGAACGTAGCGCCGAAACTGTCCGCCACCCCGGGCGCCGTCCGGTCCGCGGGGCCGGTCCTCGGCGAGCACAACGATCAGGTCTGGGGCGAGCTGATCGGGCTCGACGCCACGGAACTAGCCAGGCTGCGCGCAGCCCTCGTCATTTGATCACCAAGGGAGCACGAACATGAGCTATCGCCTCGGCGTCGACGTCGGCGGTACCTTTACCGATGTTCTGCTCGTCGACGAACAGGCCGGGTCGACCTGGCGGGCCAAGACGTCATCGACACCGGGTGATCAGTCCGCCGGCGTTCTGCACGGCATCGGCCAGGTCTGCGAGCAGGCCGGCGTCGACCGGAGCGCGATCGCCCACGTGCTGCACGGCACGACCGTGGCCACCAACGCGATCCTGGAGGGCAAGGGGGCTCGGGTGGGCCTGGTCACCACCGAAGGATTCCGGCAAGTGCTCCAGATCGCCCGGTCGTTCGTACCGGGGGGCCTGGCCGGCTGGATCATCTGGCCCAAGCCGGAGCCGCTGGCCGCCCTGGAGAACACCGTTGAAGTGCCCGGGCGGATTGCCAGCGACGGGTCCGTGGTCCGTGAGCTCGACGAGGACGCGGCCCGCGCCCAGCTGCGCAGGCTGCGCGCGGCCGGGATCGAGGCGCTGGCGGTCTCGCTGATCAACGCCTTCGCCAACGACGCGCACGAGCGGCGGGTCGGGGAGCTGGCCGCCGAGGAACTGCCGGGGGTGCCCGTCTCGCTGTCCAGCATGGTGCTCCCCGAGCTGCGCGAGTACGAGCGGGCCGTGACTACGGTGGCCAACGGCTACGTCCAGCCCCAGGTCGCCCGCTACGTAGCCAATCTCGGGGTTCAGCTCGCGGCGGAGGGGGTGCAGGCCCCGCTGTCCATCCTGCGCAGCGACGGCGGCCTCGCCGTGGCCGGCGCCGCGATCGGGGCGCCGGTCACGATGCTGCTGTCCGGCCCCGCCGGGGGAGTGGCCGGGGCGGTCTGGGTGGCGGAGCAGTCCGGTCACCGCGACCTGCTGACCTTCGACATGGGCGGCACATCGACGGACATCGCCCTGGTTCAGGGCCTGCGGCCGCGGGTGGGCCGGGAGACCAAGGTCGGGGACCTGACGGTGCGCGCCGCGGCGGTGGACGTGCGGACGGTCGGAGCGGGCGGCGGCTCGATCGCCCACGTTCCGGAACTGACCAGGGCCCTGCGGGTCGGGCCGCAGTCGGCGGGCGCCGATCCCGGGCCGGTGGCCTACGGCAAGGGCGGCAGCGAGCCGACCGTGACCGACGCCAACCTGGTCCTGGGCTACCTGCCCACCTCGCTGGCTGGCGGCGAGATCACGCTGGATGCGGAGGCGGCCCGGGCCGCGGTGCAGAAGGTGGCCGACGCGATGGGCCTGGGCAGCGCGGAGGAAGCGGCCGCCGGGATCATCGACATTGTCAACGAGAACATGCTAGGCGGCCTGCGCCTGGTCAGCGTGCAGCAGGGGTTTGATCCCCGCGACTTCGCGCTGGTCGCGTTCGGCGGCGCCGGGCCGCTGCACGCCAACGCGCTGGGCAGGCTGACCGGGGCCTGGCCGGTGATCGTGCCGCCCTCCCCGGGCGTGCTCTGCGCCTTGGGCGACGCCACCACCTCGGCCCGGGATGAGTCGGCCCGTACCTGCCTGCGCCGGTTCGCCGACCTGACCGGCGGCGAGCTGGCCGCGATTCTGCGCGACCTGGCGTCCGCCGCGTCCGGCCGGCTCGTCGGCCAGGGCATCGGGGAAGACGAGCAGCAGACCGCTTTCCAGGTGGATGTGCGGTACTTCGGCCAGGGCTTCGACATCCCGGTGGACGTTGACCCGGCCTGGCTGGACGACCCGGACGAGGCGCTACGGATCATCGGCGAGCGGTTCGACGCCGAGCACGAGCGGCTCTTCTCCTTCGTCCTGGCCGTGGACCACGAGCTCGTCAACGCCCGGGCGTCGGTCAGCGGGCCGCGTCCCACCGTCACCCCGACATCGCTCGATCCCGGCACCGGCGATCCGGCGGCGGCCTGCACTGGGCAGGTGCGCATCTACCTGGACGGCGGCTGGCAGGACGCGGCCCGTTACGAACGGGCGCTGCTGCGCGCCGGGGATGTCCTGCCCGGCCCGGCCATCGTGACCGAGATGGACTCCACCACGCTGATCCTGCCCGGCCACGTCGCGACCGCCGATCCAGCCGGCAGCCTGCTGATCCGTCCCGTCCGCCCCGGCGACGCCGGCCCCGCCGGCAGGGAGAGCTGAGCCATGGCCACCATCACCCAGTGCACCACTGCCCCGCTGGGTCGGGTCGACGTGGACCCGATCACGCTGGACCTGATCGAGAACGGGCTGCGCAACGCCCGGTACGAGATGGACGAGGTGCTGTTCCGCACCGCGCTGTCCCCCGGCATCCGCGAGCAGCACGACGAGTTCCCGCTCATCGCCGACCCCAGCGGCAAGATGGTCGTCGGCCAGTTCGGCCTGTCCATTCCCGACTTCCTGGACGGTTTCCACGGCGAGATCGGCGAAGGTGACGTGCTCCTCACCTCCGACCCGTACGCCTGTGGCGCCGCGATCAGCCACGCCAACGACTGGCTCGTGGTGCTGCCCGTCTACTTCGAAGGCCGGCTGGCCGGCTGGGCGTCGATGTTCGGCCACATGTCCGACGTCGGCGGCAAGACCCCCAGCTCCATGCCCACCGACGCGCGCACCATCTACGAGGAGGGCGTGGTCATCCCGCCGTTCACGCTCTACAAGGCGGGAACGCTGAACGAGGATGCGCTGCGCATCATCCTCAACCAGGTCCGGGTCCCGGACTGGAACCGCGCCGACCTGAACGGCCTGGTCGCCGCCTGCCGGACCGCCGCCCGGCGGGTCCAGGAAATGTGCGCCCGGTTCGGCGTGGAGACGTACCTGTCCGCCCTGGACGACCTGCTCGACCGGAACTACCGCGCCATGAAGACGCTGCTGCACGTGGTGTTCGAGGAGGGCCGGACTCTTTCGTTCACCGACTACATCGACGACGACGGGGTTGGGTACGGGCCGTATGAGCTGAAGCTGTCACTGACCCGGACCGGGGACCAGGTGCACCTGGACTTCACCGGCTCGTCGCCGCAGGCGGTGGGCCCGGTGAACTATTACCTGAACGAGAACCTGGCCCGGATGTTCTTCGGCATCTACATGATCACCGTGGCGGACCCGCAGATCCTGTGGAACGACGGCTTCTACCCGCTGATCGACGTCACGATCCCCGACGGCTCGTACTGGAAACCCCGGCACCCGGCCGCGCTGAACGCGCGCAACCACGGGATCGGCAGGGTCTTCGACTTGTTCGGCGGCCTGCTGGGGCAGACCAACCCGGCACTGCTGAACGCCGCCGGGTTCTCCTCGTCTCCGCACTTCATGTACTCCGGCAATTACCGCGGCGGCGAGCGCCAGGGTGAGTGGTTCCAGCTGTACTCGATCGGCTTCGGCGGTATCCCGGGCCGCCCCCTGGGCGACGGCCCGGACGGTCACTCGCTGTGGCCTAGCTTCGTGAACATCCCGTGTGAGTTCCTGGAGTCGTACTACCCGCTGCGGATCGAGCGGTGGGAGACCATCGCCGACACCGGCGGACCGGGACTGCACCGGGGCGGCAACGGCGTCGACGTGGCTTACCACTTCCTGGAGCCGGGGACGATCGCGATCCACGACGACCGCTGGCTCACTTACCCGTGGGGGGTCAACGGAGGACTGCCGGGCGCCCGGGGACGCAAGTGGGTCGACCGGGCCGACGGCACCCGCGAGGTGCTGCCCAGCAAGTGCCACGACGTGCCGGTGGCGCCCGGGGACGTGCTGCACTTCGTCACCTGGGGCGGCGGAGGCTGGGGCGACCCGCTCCAGCGCGACCCGGGCCTGGTGGCCCTTGAAGTCCGCCGCGGTCTGGTCACTTCCGGGGGAGCGCGGCGGTACGGCGTCGTGCTGACCGCCGACGGCAGCGTCGAGGAGGCGCAGACCAGCGCGCTGCGCGACGAGC
>CAXUJF010000129.1:3670-12166 GCA_964250865.1 uncultured Streptosporangiaceae bacterium | reverse complement strand
GCCGCCGACCGTGTGGGCCTGGACGGTGGCCTGCTGCTCCGAGGTCAGGTTGGCGTAGACGGACTTCTCGCCGGACAGCGCCTGGCTGGCCTTCTGCTTCTGGTCCAGCTTCTGCTTCTCCACCACGGCCAGCGCGTCCTTGGTCCGCTGGGCCTGCTGCTGGGTGGTCTTGAGCTGCTGGGCGGCGACCAGGAACGCGCTCAGCTGCTGGTTGCGGCCCTGCGAGATCTCCATCAGCAGGGACGCGCTGTTCAGCACGGCGTTCGGGTCATTGGAGCTCAGCAGGCCGGCGATCGAGGTCATGTTGCTGTTCTCGTAGCTCGCGGCCGCGATCTCCGCGACCGCGCCCTGCAGCTTCTTGAACTGCACCTGGGCGGTCGCAACCTGCTTGTTGGCGGCGGACAGCTTGACCCGGGCCTGCGACACCTGCTGGGCGGCCTGGTCGTACTGCTGGTTCGCCTGGTCGAACTGGGAGGTCAGCTGGTTGACCTTGGCTTCGACCTGGGTAATGGACGGCTGTGGTGCTGCACCGGCCGTACCCGCATAGGTGACAAGGCCCGCGACGGCCACCAGGCCAGCCGCGACCGCCACACTGCTCTTCAGCCGGGTCTTGAGGCCCGGAAGCGGCGTACGCACGTGCCAGACACGCTCCTTCTCCACGTCCCCGCTGCGGGATTAACGAACCCGGGCGGCGGGTGCCGCTCGGTGGTCCGGACAGCCGACCCTAATGCGGGTTTGCTCCCCGGCAGATCTTGCCAACAGTGATTGCCCGTGGCGAAATTTGGGCGATGTAACCAGGATGAGACCATAGTGAAAGCATTTAGCCGTTCCAAGCACTTCGCCAAGACTCGTCCCGGTTTCGCCGATCACCAGCCAGGCACAAGATCACAACGCTACAATCGCGTCCGCCAGCTCGTTGACCTGGACCGGCCGATAGCGCAAGGGCGATACTAGCCCGGCTGCGGCCAGCACACCCAGCGCCCGCAGCTCCTGTGCTCCAAGCGCCTGGCGACCCGTCCCAGCTGCGACACCAATGCCCTGATTGCCCTTATTAATGATGTTCTGAATGGTTTTCTTTTCGTCATAATTCACCAGCACAGTGACCAGGCAGTCACCACATGCCACCGCACGGAACTTACATTGTGCACAGTCAATAACCATGACGTCTCCGTTCCGTAATCATTGGACGCGGGTCACGCTAGGTGCGCCCTCTGACATTCCGTACTCGCGGCGCGCCGGACAGCAAAGTGTCAGCCGTCCCGCCTACCGTGGAAGACGTGACCGATCTGGACGCCGCCCCGTCGTGGGGCCCAGCCTGGACCCCCGGCGTGCCCGCGCCGCCGGTGTGGCAGACGGTGGCGCCGTGGCCGGCCACGCCCCTGACCCGGCTGGAGTACGTGGTCGTCGACGTGGAGACCACCGGCTGGTCGCCGGACGACGCCCGGATCACCGAGATCGGGGCGGTTCGGATGCGGTCCGGGCGGGTGCTGGGCGAGTTCTCCACGCTGGTCGATCCGGCTATGCCGGTGCCGCCGGACATCGAGGCCCTGACCGGGATCAGCAGCTCGATGGTGGCCACCGCGCCCGCGCCGGCCGACGTGCTGCCGGCCTGGCTGCGGTTCGCCCAGGGCGGCGTGCTCACCGCCCACAACGCCCGGTTCGACCTGGGATTCCTCACCGCGGCCTGCGGGTCCTGCGGGCTGCCGTGGCCGGACTTCGCCGTGCTCGACACGGTGGCGCTGGCCCGGCAGGTGCTGGTCCGGGGCGAGGTGCCGGACTGCAAGCTCGGCACGCTGGCCGCCTACTTCGAGACTCCGGCCGCGCCGTCCCACCGGGCGCTGGCCGACGCGCGGGCCACCGCGGCGGTGCTGGACGTGCTGATCACCCGGCTGGCCCTGCTCGGCGTGCGCACCCTGGACGACCTCAGCGGCTGGCTGGCGATACCCTGAGCCCGGTCAAGCCCCAGGCGAGGAGGCAGCTGTGGTCACCGCGATCGTGTTGGTCAAGGCCGACATCCAGCGGATTCCCGAGGTCGCGGCCAAGATTGCCGAGATCGCGGAGGTCAGCGAGGTGTACTCGGTCACGGGTGAGTTCGACCTGGTGGCCATGATCCGGGTCCGGAGCCACGACGAGCTGGCCGACGTCATCCCGGGCGGGCTGAACAAGGTGCCGGGCGTGACCCACACCGAGACCCACATCGCGTTCCGGGCCTACTCCCGGCACGATCTCGAGGCCGCTTTCTCCCTGGGCGTCTAGGGCGTCAGTGTCAGCCAGACAGCGCTAGCCAGACCGGGCTGGTTAGACAGGGCTAGTTAGATAGGCGCTGGCTGACCGCGATCCAGCGGTCGAGCAGCCGGTCCGCGGCGCCTGAGTCCACCGCCTCGGCCGCCCGGGCCAGGCCCTGCGCCAGCGTCGGGTAGAGATCTTCCGCAGATGCCACGCCGGCGTCCGCGGCCAGCGCCGCCGCCGCGTTGAGCAGCACGATGTCCCGGACCGGGCCGGTCTCACCGGCCAGCACGGCCCGCATCACGGTCGCGTTGTGCGTGGCGTCGCCCCCCCGTAGCTGGTCCGGCAGCGCCCGGGCGATACCCAACTCGGCCGGGTCGAACTCGGTCGCGGTGACGGCCGAGCCGTGCGCCAGCCAGACGGCCGAGGTCGTCGTGGTGGTCAGCTCGTCCAGGCCGTCATCACCGTGGAACACCAGCGCGCTGGAGCCGCGGGCGGCCAGCACGCCCGCCAGCACCTCCCCCATCCGGCCGTCGGCCACCCCGACCGCGTGGGCCTGCGGCCGGGCCGGGTTGGCCACCGGGCCGAGGAAGTTGAACACGGTGGGCACGCCCAGCTGGCTGCGGGGCCCGGACGCATGCCGCAGCGCCGGGTGATACAGCGGGGCGAACAAAAAGGCCACGCCGATCTCGTCGGCCAGGGCCACGCTGGCCGCGGGAGGCAGGTCGATGACCACGCCCAGCGCTTCCAGCACGTCGGCCGCCCCGCATCTGGAGCTGGCCGCGCGGTTGCCGTGCTTGACCATACGGGTGCCGGCCGCGGCCGCCACCACGGTGGCCATGGTGGAGATGTTCACGGTGTGCGCGCCGTCCGCCCCGGTCCCGACCAGGTCGGTCAGTTTGCCCGGCACGGTGATCGGGGTGGCGTGGTCCAGCATCGACTGGGCCAGGCCGGTCACCTCGGTGGCCGTCTCACCCTTGATCCGCAGCGCGATGGCGAAGCCGGCGATCTGAACGCCGGTGGCTGCGCCTTCCATGATCTCGTTCATCGCCCACGCCGCTTCGTCCGACGTGAGCGACTCTCCCTTGACCAGCGCGCCGATCAGCGCCGGCCAGGTGGTCCTGGCCTCCATGACCGGACGTTCAGGCCGGGGAGATCTGCGAGCGGTCGGCCCGGGCCCGCATCAAGCGGGCCAGCTCCCGGGCCAGCTGACGGGGGTCGATCGGGTGGCTCGTCACCGCGTCCGCCCGGGACCAGGTCGCGAGCCAGCCGTCGTCGGGCCGCCCGGTGATGAGCAGCACCGGCGGGCAGTCGTAGATCTCGTCCTTGGCCTGGCGGCAGACGCCCATCCCGCCCGCGGGCTGCGCCTCACCGTCCAGCACCATGACCTCGGCCCCACCGTCGTCCAGCAGCTTGAACAGGGCTGGCTCGGTGGCGACCTCGATTATCTCGGCATCCGGTGCGTCGGGCTCGGGGCGGCGGCCGATGGCCAGCCGGACCTGCGCACGGGTGTCCGCATCACTGCTGTAGACAACGACCTTCACGAAAATAATGCCTTCTGCTGGAGTCCGCCGGACCTGGCGGCCGCTGACCTGGGACGTTACTGGAGTCGGGGCAAGTCTATCGGTGGCCGGTTGACCTCCTCGCGTTGTCCCAGTGGCCAGGGGCTTCCGGGGCCGGTGAGGGCAAATTGTTACGTTAGGCTGCGGCCTGACCTGCCACGATCGCCGATTATGCCCATTCCCCCAGGTAGCCGGGGTGACGGCGGCCCGTGGCCGGCGGAAAAATTATGCCCCCGAGTTGGGGGGGCGGCTGCCCAACGCCTACGGGTTGTCGTAATAATGACGTCGTGGCGACAGCATCCGTAAGCGAGGTCGTACCTCGTTCCCCGGCCAACCGGCCGAACCTGGTCAGTGTGGGCACGATCATCTGGCTGTCTTCTGAGCTGATGTTCTTCGCGGCGCTGTTCGCGATGTACTTCACGATCCGGTCGGTCGAAAAGGGCGAGGGCCTGCACTGGCCGGGCGCGCACCTGGACGTCAGGCTCGGCTCCATCAACACGACCGTGCTGCTGCTGTCCAGCGTGACGTGCCAGATGGGCGTGTTCGCGGTCGAGCGCGGCCAGGTCGGCCGGGTTGGCAGCATCTTCAACGTGAACAAGTGGGGCCTGCGCGAGTGGTACGTCCTCACGTTCCTCATGGGGCTGTACTTCGACCTGGGCCAGGCGTACGAGTACCACGACCTGGTCACCAAGCAGCACCTGACCATCTCCTCCAGCGCCTACGGGTCGGTGTTCTACATCCCCACCGCGTTCCACGGCCTGCACGTGGCCGGCGGTCTGGTGGCGTTCCTGTTCTTGCTCGGCCGCACCTACGCGGCCAAGAGATTCACCCGGGAACAGCAGATCAGCGCGATCGTCGTGTCCTACTACTGGCACTTCGTCGATGTCGTGTGGATCGGGCTGTTCACCACGATCTACCTGATCCACTAGCTCGGATGTGTCGCCAGTGACTCAGTTCACAGCAGGGCCTGCATCCGGACGCCTGTGCAGCTACGAACAATCAATGGACCCCTACCTGGAAATCCGAGGGCAGCAGTGAGGTGGATCACCGCGCGGCGACGTCGGCCGCTTTTCGGCTACGCGGCCGTGCTGCTGGCGCTCGTCGCGATCGGCAGCCTGTACGCAGCGGTCACCGGCCTGGGCAGCGGCGGCAATGCGTCAGCCAGCCCGGGTTCGTCGTCATCGCAGATCTCTCAGGGCAAGGACCTGTTCGCGGTCTCGTGTGCCAGCTGCCACGGTGAGTACGCGGAGGGCAAGAGCGGCGTCGCGCCCAGCCTGGTCGGGGCCGGTGCGGCCGCCGTTGACTTCCAGGTCGGCACCGGCCGGATGCCGTTGAAGGAGAACGACGCCGAGGCCCCGCGCAAGCCGCCGGTCTTCAACCAGACGCAGATCTACGCCATCGCCGCGTACGTGGCGTCCCTCGGCGGCGGGCCCGCGATCCCGAGTGAGCAGGACGTGAGCACGGCCGGGGCCAGCACTGCGCTCGGCCAGAGCTTGTTCAACGCGAACTGCGCCCAGTGCCACAACTACGCCGGGGCCGGTGGCGCGCTGACCGAAGGCAAGTACGCCCCGCCGCTGACCCAGGCCACCAACCGGCAGATCTACGAGGCCATGCTGACCGGCCCGGAGGCCATGCCGGTGTTCAACAACACCACGGTCACCCCGGCGGCCAAGCGCGACATCATCGCCTACGTGACCCAGACACGAGCCGAAGCCAACCCGGGCGGCTTCAGCCTGGGCCGGGTCGGTCCCACCACCGAAGGCCTGGTGGCGTGGCTCGGCGGCATTGCTGCCCTGGTACTGGCCGCCATGTGGATCACCGCGAAGCGTCGGGAAGACGTGCGCACGGGAGAAATCAGCGATAACCAATGAGCGACTACGACGCAGACCTGGACAATGCGCCGGAAGAGCGGCGCCCGCGCCGCGTGGTCGGCACCCCGCCGCCCGCAGCCGGGATCCTGACCGACCCGGGCCGCGGTGACGGTGCGGACGAAGCCGCGGTCGAGCAGCCCTGGATCCCCGCGGATCCCCCCGACCTCGACTCGGCCAAGAACTGGGAGCGGTTCGCGGCCCTGCTGTTCCTGCTGTCCGCCGTGGCCAGCGTCGGCTTCATCGCGGCCTACGTCGGGCTGGAGATCGGCAAAAAGAACGGCGACGTGGTCGACGCCACGCTGCGGTCGAACCTGGCCCTCGGCAGCGCGATGTCCGTAGCCTTCCTGGCCATCGGCATCGGCATGGTCATCTGGGTCCGGTACATCATGCCGCCGGTCGAGGTGGTCGAGGAGCGGCACCCGCTGGCGTCCGACCCCGAGGACCGGGCGGCGTTCGCCGAGACGTTCATCGCGGGCACGGAGACCAGCCAGATCACCAAGCGGCCGCTGCTGCGCCGTACGCTGCTGGCCGCGGTCCTGCCGGTGGCGGTCGCACCGCTGATCGTGCTGCGTGACCTGGGCCCGCTGCCCGGCACCAGCCTGCGGTACACGGTGTGGAAGAAGGGCACGCGGCTGCTCGTCTACGGGACCAACCAGCCCATCACCCCCGCGGACTTCAACTCGCCGGGTGCCATGATCACGGTCATTCCCGAGGGGTACCAGGACAACGACGACGTGTTGGCCAAGGCGACGGCCATCATCATCAAGATGGAGCCGGGCCAGCTGCAGATCCCGACCCGGTACAACGACGGGGTCAACGGGGCGAAGACGCTGCTGAACACCATGAACTGGACGGTCGACAACATCGTCGCCTATTCTAAAATTTGTACTCACCTGGGATGTCCTGCGGCGCTGTACGAGCAGACGACCTACCGGATCCTCTGCCCGTGCCACCAGTCCTCATTCCTGGCCAACGAGGGAGCAACAGTGATCTTCGGGCCGGCCCCGCGGCCGTTGCCTCAGCTTCCGATCACGACTGACGCAGAGGGCTACCTGGTGGCCCAGAGCGACTACCAGGAACCTGTCGGGCCAAGCTTCTGGGAGCGCGGATGACCAGTACCAAGGGCCGGCTGGAGATACCCAAGCCACTGGCCGAGCAAGCCGGTGGACTGGACGACCGGTTCCACGCCGCCAAAAGCGTCCGGACCTTCATGCGGAAGGTCTTCCCGGACCACTGGACGTTCCTGCTCGGTGAGATCGCGCTCTACTCGTTCATCATCTTGATCCTGACCGGCATCTTCCTGACACTGTTCTTCCAGCCCAGCATGACCCAGGTCGTCTACCACGGGTCGTACACCAAGCTGGACGGCGTCCGGATGAGCCAGGCGTACGAGTCCACGCTGAACATCAGCTTCGACATACGCGGCGGCCTGCTCATGCGGCAGATCCACCACTGGGCCGCCGACGTGTTCCTGGCTGCGATCCTCTGTCATATGCTGCGGATCTTTTTCACCGGCGCGTACCGCAAGCCACGCGAGACCAACTGGCTGATCGGCATCGGGATGCTGACCCTGGGCATCTTCGAGGGCTTCCTGGGCTACTCGATGCCGGACGACCTGCTGTCCGGTACCGGTGTCCGGATCGCCGAGGGCATCGTCCTGGGTATCCCGGTGGTGGGTACGTACCTGTCGTTCTTCCTGTTCGGCGGGCAGTTCCCCGGCACCGAGTTCGTGGCCCGGTTCTACATCATCCACGTGCTGCTGATCCCGGGCCTGCTGCTGGGGCTGGTCAGCGCGCACCTGTTCCTGATGGTGCACCAGAAGCACACCCAGATGCCGGGCAAGGGCCACACCGAGAAGAACGTGGTCGGCCAGCCCGCCTACCCGTACTTCGCGGTCAAGACCGGCGCATTCTTCTTCTTCGTGTTCGGGGTCCTGGCCCTGATGGGCACGTTCGCCCAGATCAATCCGGTCTGGCAGCCCGGCCCGTACACCCCGGTGGCGATCTCGGCCGGTTCGCAGCCCGACTTCTATATGGGCTTTCTGGACGGCTCGGTGCGAATGTTCCCCAACTGGACCTGGAACATCGGCGGTCATACGGTGGCCTGGAACGTGTTGATACCAACGCTCATCGTGCCCGGTATCATCTTCACCGCACTCGGCCTGTGGCCCTACCTAGAGAAATGGGCCACCGGCGATAAGGGCTACCACAATGTCAATCAGCGGCCGAGGAACGCTCCGACCCGAACGGCGTATGGCATGGCGGGCGTCACCGTATACGGCGTGCTGTGGCTGGAGGGCGCGAACGACGTCATCGCCACCCATCTGCAGATCCCGGTCTACACGCTGACAGAGATTTTCAGGTACGCGGTCCTGATCGGCCCAGTGGTGGTGTTCTGGCTCACCCGCCGGATCTGCATCGGGCTGCAGCGCCGGGACGCATCGATGCTCTCGCACGGCATCGAGACCGGCATCATCCGGCAGCTGCCCAACGGCGGATTCGAGGAACTGGAACGGCCTGCGACCGAGGAGGAAGCGGCCCTGCTGATCGAGCACCCGCCGGCGTCGGTCACGCAGCCCCACAGCGGCACCGACGAGAACGGGCTGCCCGCACCGGCCAAGCGCGGGGTGCTGGGCCAGATCCAGGCCCGGGCCCACGATGTCTTCGTCGAGGGTATCTCGCTGGCCCCGCCGACCAACGGCCACACCAATGGTCACGGCGGCAACGGGCACAACGGGAACGGCCACAACGGGCACAACGGCCACGGCGAGATCGAGGGCGGCGAGCGGGCCGCGGTCGGGGCGGGCCAGGCCGAGCCGTCCGACGACGAGACCGAGT
>CAXUJF010000129.1:0-3660 GCA_964250865.1 uncultured Streptosporangiaceae bacterium | reverse complement strand
GTCCTGCGCCCCCCCCCCCGCGGGGCGGGCGCGGCCCCGGGGGGGGGGGGCCCCCCCCCCGTCGGCGTTTCGGCGGGTGGGCACGGCCGGCGGTGCAGCGGGGTGAGTGCCGTCGGCGCTTCAGCTGGTCGGAGGTTCAGCGCGGCCGGCCGTTCAGGCCGTCTCACCCCGGAGCGAGAACGACCCCAGCTGGCGGACGGCGGCGGCCAGGGTCGCGGCGATGATGACCGCGCCCAGCACGCACGCCGTGACCAGGCCGACACCCGGCCGCAGCGCGTGGCCGGGCGTGACCGAGCTGGCCACGGCCAGCCCGTAGTGGCTGACCGACAGGATGCGGGCCCCGCCGACCAGGTTGGCCAGCACTCCCTCCCAGATCACCACGTAGCCCAGCCCGGCGATGAGCGCCCGCGACGTCGCGGTGGACAGCCAGACGAACAGGGCGTTATAGACGACCGCGGCGGCCACGGCCCCGATGAACAGGCCGAGCGCCAGCCGCGGGCCGGCCGCGATCAGCCCGGCGATCAGCTCGGGCACGGCCGCGAAGACGATCGTGGCCACGGTGGCCACGACGACCTTGGTGGTGATGATGACCCGGCGCGGCACCGGCGTGGCCAGCAGGTGGATGACGCTGCCGTCGTCCACCTCCGCGCCGAGCACGCTGGTGCCGATGATCAACGCGGTGAGCGGCAGCACGACCGAGAACCCGAAGTCGCCCAGGATCCTGGCCGGCCAGGACGGGTCGGCCGGGCTGGTCAGCCGCAGGATGGCGGAGACGCCGATCAGGATGAGCGGCGGGATCGCGTACAGCAGCGCCCGGCGGCGGCCCAGCGCGGCCCGCACCGTGATCGACGCGATCGTGGGGTTGAAGTTCATCGTTCCTCCTAGGCGACCAGGTAGGCGAAGACGCTGTCCAGCGACTCGTCGGCGGGTAGCAGCTCGCGCAGCCGGATGCCTTCGGCCCGGGCCAGCTGGGCGATGTCGGTGCTGAATGCGCCGTAGTCGGAGGCCTGCACCCGCAGCCCGTCCGGGGTCAGCTCGACCCCGCGGATCGCGGGCCGGCCGATGAGAGCGGCACCGAGGCGGCGGTCGTCGCCACTGCGGACTACGAAGACGTGCGGGCGGCTGGTCATCAGCCGCCGGATGGCCCGGAAGTCGCCCGACGCGGCCAGCCGCCCGGCCACCATGACCTGGATCGTGCCGGACACCTCGGCCACCTCTTCGAGGATGTGCGAGCTGAACACGATCGTGCGGCCCGCGGTCCCGAGCCGGCCGAGCAGGTCCATCATGTGCAGGCGCTGGCGGGGATCCATACCGTTGAACGGCTCGTCCAGGAGCAGCACCTCGGGCTCGTGGACCAGGGCGGCGGCGACCCGGATGCGCTGCCGCATGCCCTTGGAGTAGGTGCTGATGCGCCGGTTCATCGGGCCCACCATGTCCACCAGGCCGATGGCCCGCCGGGCCGCAGCCTCGGGATCGGGCAGCCGGTGCAGCCGGGCGCTGGCCAGGACGAACTGTGCCCCGGTCAAAAAGGCGTAGGCCGATTCCCCCTCGGTGACCAGGCCGAGGATGGTGTAGACGTCCGGCCGCCGCCAGGCCGGGGCCCCGCCCACGGTCAGCTCGCCCCGTGACGGTTCGCCGAACCCGGCCATCAGGTGCAGCAGGGTGGACTTGCCCGCGCCGTTCGGGCCGAGCAGGCCGGTCACCCCGGGCCCGATGGTCATCGTGACGTCGTTGACCGCGACCACGTTCCCGTACCAGCGGGAGACCCCGCGCAGCTCGATGGAGGTCATGCTGCACCCGCCTGCCGGTACCGGGAAATCAGCACGGTCACACTGCCCGCGACCAGGGCCAGCAGGAGCAGGGCGTAGCCGGCGCCCCAGACGCCGCCCGGATCAGGCACCACCCCGGGGCTGGTGTCACCCAGCCACTGCCGCACCCCGTCCAGCAGGGTGAACGGGCTGACCAGGCCGGCCACCAAGGTGCCGGTCGACGCCACGGCGGCGTGGCCCGGGGTGCTGGCCACCGTGCCCAGCACCTCAGACAGCACCCAGGTCAGGAAGAAGAAGCCGGCCACGCCGCCGGCGGCGAAGGCCCGGCGGCCGCTGCAGGAGGCGAGGGCCAGCCCGATGGTGGCCAGCACCACCGACCACAGCAGCCCCAGAGCCAGCCCGGGCAGCAGTGCCGTGGTCTGGGCCCACACCGCGGCGCCGCTGTGCACCCCGACGATCGTGCTCACGTACAGCAGGAGCAGCGGCAGGTCCAGCACGATCAGGCAGGCCGCGATCAGCGCGGCCAGCTTGGCCAGCGGGTAGTCGGCCGGGCGCAGCGGCCGGGCGAAGTAGAGCGGGAGCACCCGGTGGCGCAGGTCCCGCGACACCAGCTCGGGGGCCTGGGCCGCGACGAAGATCGTCATCAGCACAACCCGCAGCGGATGGGAGTAGGTGTCGTAGGGGAAGGCCCGCGAGCCGCCCCGAGCCACGAGGACCGCGTTGATGATCGCGGGCAGGCACATGATCGCGAACACGGCCACCGGGACGATCTTGGCCCGGGCGCCCCGGCCGAGCCCGAAGGCGGACCGCAGGCTGTAGCCGGCCAGCGTGCGGACGATGGCCGCCCGCCCGTACCGCTCGCCGCTGTAGCGCTGGTAGCCGAGGTCGTGGATGACGCCGGTGGGCATGAGGTCAGCTGGCATGGGTCACCTCAGGCGTTTCGGCCAGCTCGGCCGGGCGGAACAGTTCCTCGACGCGGTGCCGGCGCTGCTCCATCCGGGCCAGCGCGAGCCCCAGATCGGCCACGGCGTCCCTGATCACATCGCAGGTGGACTCGTCGGCGATGGGGACGAGCAGGCTCCGGCCGGAGGACCGCGGCTCAAGGCCGCGGCGGCCGAGCTCACCGGCCAGGTCGGCGGTACGGTCGGCCACCTCGATGACCAGCAGCTGGCGGCTCTGGGTCAGGCTGGTCAGCGATCCGGCCCGCAGGAGCCGGCCCGCCTCCACCGCGACCAGGTGATCGCAGATCTGCTCGATCTCTCCCAGCAGGTGCGAGGCCACCACGACCGACAGGCCGAACTCGGTGCCGATCCGGGCGATCAGCTCGAGCATGGCGGTCCGCCCGGCCGGGTCCAGCCCGTTGGTCGGCTCGTCCAGGAACAGCACCCGTGGGTCGCCCGCCAGGGCTTGGGCCAGCTTGACCCGCTGCTTCATCCCGGTCGAGTACGTCCCGATGGCCCGGTACCGCTCCTCGTGCAGGCCGACGTGGCGCAGCGATTCGGCCGCGCGCTCCTTGGCCGCCACCGCGGGCAGCCCGGACATCCGGGCCAGGTGGGTCACGAACTCGGTCGCACTCACGTCCGGGGGCAGGCAGTCGTGCTCGGGCATGTAGCCGACCAGCGTGCGGATCTGCTCCGCGTCCCGGTCGCAGTCCAGGTCAAGGACCTGGGCCCGCCCCCTGGTCGGCGGCAGCAGCCCGAGCAGGATCTTGATCAGGGTGGACTTGCCCGCGCCGTTGGCGCCGATCAGGCCGGTGATGCCGGGTGCCACCCGCACGGTCAGCGCGTTCAGGGCGGTGACCCCGCCGGGGTAGGTCTTGGTCAGCGCGGTGGTCTCGATCACGGCGTCGCCGGTCACGGCGGCTCCCGGCCCAGCGGGGGGTGGATCGGCG
>CAXUJF010000128.1:0-12194 GCA_964250865.1 uncultured Streptosporangiaceae bacterium | reverse complement strand
GGCCCGGGCGGAGGCAGCGGTGGCCGGGGCGGCCGTGGTGATGGCCGCGTCGTGAACGGTCCCGGCCGGGGCAAGGTCAAAGGCAGCTGGTGGCGGCACTGGACCTGGCGCAAGGTCGCTGGTCTGGCCGCGGCCGGCTTCGGCGGCTTCGTGCTGCTCATCGTGGCCGGGGTCGGTTACGCCTACGCGACCACGGCGGTTCCCTCGGATGCGGCCCAGGCCGCGACCCAGCAGCAGTCCACCGTGTACTTCGGCGACAGCAAGACCGTGGTCGGCACGTTCGGTACCACCGACCGGCAGGTGCTGACCTACAACCAGATCTCGCCCTACATGCGGGATGCGGCGGTGGCGGCCGAGGACCGGGGCTTCTACACCGAGGGCGGGGTCTCCCCCAGGGGAATCGTCCGCGCCGCGTACGAGGACGTGTTCAACAGCGGCGGCAGCGGTGGCTCGCTGCAGGGCGGCTCGACCATCACCCAGCAGTTCGTCCGCAACTACTACGCCAACATCGGGACCCAGCAGACCGCGACCCGGAAGATCAAGGAGATCTTCGTGTCGCTGAAGGTGGCCAAGGAGAAGTCCAAGGCCTGGATCCTGACCAACTACCTGAACACCATCTACCTCGGCAACGGGGCCTACGGGGTCGGGGCCGCGGCGCAGACCTACTTCGGCGTGCCCGCCTCGAAACTCACCGTGCCCCAGGCGGCGATGATCGCGGCCATCATCCAGAGCCCCAGCTATTACCCGACCACGGCCGGTAAGGGCGCCCTGGAGGCTCGCTGGCACTACGTGCTGAACGGCCTGGTCGCCATGCACGACCTGACCGCGCAGCAGGCCGCGGCGGAGAAGTTCCCGACCGTCCTGCCCGCCCAGGACCAGCACACCGGCTCGTCCCCGTACGACCAGTACCTCCTGAACATGGTCAAGAACGAGCTGGAAGCCACCTACCACTACAC
Source organism: uncultured Streptosporangiaceae bacterium (assembly GCA_964250865.1). Classification (GTDB taxonomy): domain Bacteria; phylum Actinomycetota; class Actinomycetes; order Streptosporangiales; family Streptosporangiaceae; genus Bog-532. Next base: position 11,238 of record CAXUJF010000128.1, on the reverse strand, counting down.
GCCGGCCCAGATCGACAACGACGGCCTTCGCATCACCACCACGGTCAGCAAGCACATGATGGACCGGCTGTACGCCGCGGTGAACGCCAACGAGAAGCAGATGGCCGCGGACGGTGGCGCAATGCCGTCCTACGCTCTGGTCGGCGCGGAGGAGCAGGACCCGCAGACCGGGGCGATCATCGCCTTCTACGGCGGAGTCGGCGCCACCGCGTCGGCCAAGGAGTGTCACAAGCTCTGCGGGAACGACACCGTGCTGAACCGGGAGCAGGTGGGTTCCTCATTCAAGCCCTACGTGCTGGCCACCGCGGTCCAGCAGGGCATGAACGTGCAGACCACCCAGCTGGACGGGTACAGCCCGCTATGGATCCCGCCGGACAGCGAGCCCACGACGTCAGCGGCGCGTACCGCGCCGGTGCCTCTCAACGGCTATGCCCCGGTAACCAACGACAACAACGACAGTTATGGCCCGATGAATGTGGCTCAGGCTGAGGCGCAGTCGTCCAACACCGCGTTCACCGACCTCATCCACCGGGTGGGCACCGCGAACGTGGTCAACATGGCCAAGCAGTTCGGGGTGGACATCGGATCATTCAAGAAAGGCGGCTCCAACCTGCACAACACCATCGGTCAGGTCGGTATGGCCCTGGGTATCGACTCGCTGTCGGTCACCGAGCAGAACACCATGCTGGCCACCCTGGACGACAACGGCACCTACCACGCGGCGCACGTCATCCAGCAATTCACCCAGGGCACGGTGACCAGGTCGGCGCAGGTGAAATCCACCCAGGTGCTGACCCCGGCCCAGGATTCGCAGGTCCAGTACGCGATGTCCTACGACACCGTGAATGGCACCGGTACCGCCGCGGCCATGAGTGACGGCCGCCCGATCATTGCCAAGACCGGTACCACCGACAATGCCCAGTCGGCGTTCTTCATCGGCGCCATCCCGCAGTACGCGCTGACCGTCGGCATCTTCGTCAACGACCCGTACGACAAGAAGCATCCCGAGACGCTGAACGGCCTGGGCGGCAACGTCGGCGGTGGTTTCGGTGGCTACTGGCCCGCCCGCATCTGGAACACGTTCGCCGAGAACGAATGGGCGTCGACGCCGGTCCAGCAGTTCCAGACCCCGATATTCACCGGCCAGACGTGGAACATGTTCGGCGCGGACGGACTGCCCGCCGCGACGCCTACGCCGACCACCAGCGCCACCCAGCCCGCGGCCCAGCCGACTGCTCCGGCCCAGCCCTCGCAGCCGGGCATCCAGCCCAGCACCCAGCCGACGGCGAATCCCCAGCCGTCCACGGGCAACAATGGCGGCGGCACGGGCGGCGGCTCGGGTGGTGGCGGGGGCGGCAACAACGGCCAGCCCCCCAATAACGGGGCGGCGCTGGCCGGCGCCGCCGTGCTGTTGCCGACCGGACCGGTGTGGTGGTCCCGGCGGCGGAGACGGAAGCGTCGCTGAGCATGGCGGATGCTTCCGCCGGTAGCGTGGGGCGGCCCGCCCGGACCGTGGCCCTGCTCGCCGGGAGCACCAGTGTCCTGGTGGGAGCGGCCCTGTTCGGCGCCCTGCTCGCGTTCCTGGAAAAGGTGCCGTGCCGGGCCGGGGCCTGGAACAGCTACGCCAAGCAGTTCCAGGACGCCTGCTACACCGACATCTATCCGCTCTACTTCAACGAGCAGCTCAGCGCGGGTAAGGTCCCCTACACCGGGCACCACGTCGAGTACCCGGTGCTGATCGGCGGGGCCATGCAGGCCGCCGCTTGGCTGGTCCACCCGATCGCCGACCCGTACACCCGCGGCCGCGAGTTCTTCGACGTCACGGTGGTCCTGCTGGTCATCTGCGCGGTGGCCGGGGTGGTCGCCACCGCGTACGCGGCCGGCCCGGCCCGGCGCTGGGCCGCTCTGCTGGTGGCCCTGTCGCCCGCGCTGATCTTGTCGGCCTTCGTCAACTGGGACCTGATCGCCATGGCCCTGGCCGCGCTGGCCGTCGCGGCCTGGGCGGGCCGCCGGACCGTGATCGCCGGCGTGCTGGCCGGCCTGGCCGTCGCGACCAAGTTCTATCCGCTGGTGTTCTTCGGCCCGTTGCTGCTGTTGTGCCTGCGGGCGGGCCGGATGCGGGCCTTCTGGGTGACCTCGGGTTCCGCCGCTGTGGCCTGGCTGGTGGTCAACGTTCCGGTCATCATCGTCGCGCCGTCGGGCTGGGCCACGTTCTACCAGTTCAGCCGGACCCGGCCGGCCGACTGGGGCTCGATCTGGTACCTGTTCGAGCACTTCGGCGTCCCGCTGCTCGGCCGGTCCGGCATCGGCAGCCTCAACCTGCTGTCGGCGGCCACGCTCGCGCTCGGCTGCCTGGCCATCGCCTGGCTGGCGCTGACCGCGCCGCGCCGTCCCCGGCTCCCCCAGCTCTGTTTCCTGGTGCTGGCCGTGTTCCTGATGACCAGCAAGGTCTGGTCCCCGCAGTACGTGATCTGGCTGGTGCCGTTCGCGGTCCTGGCCCGGCCCCGGTTCTGGCCCTACGTGCTGTGGCAACTGGCCGAGGTGGCCTACTTCTTCGGGATCTGGGGTTATCTGATCTTCATTTCGCGCAACGGCGCGATCATCCCCGGCTACAACGGCATCAGCACCGGCTGGTACTTCGCGGCGCTGCTGGCGCGGTTCCTGACCGTCGTGCTGCTCTGCGGCTACGTGGTCGGCGACATCCTGCGGCCGGACCTTGATGTGGTCCGCCGGGGCGGTGAGGACGACCCGGCGGGCGGCGTCCTGGCGGGCGCACCGGACCGGTTCGTGCTGCGGCCGCGGCGATCCGCAGCCCCGGCCGAGGCGACCGCGGTCAGCCCGCGGCCAGGTGCTCTCTGAGCCAGCGCACGTCTGCGGCCAGGCTGCCGTCGGTGTCCGGCGTCTCGCACACGGCCGGCGCCCCGGCCGCCCGCCCCACCCCGAGGATCAGTTCCGGGTCGATGGTGCCGGAGGTCAGGTTCGCGTGCCGGTCCCGGCTGGAGCCGAACGGGTCCCGCGAGTTGTTGCAGTGCACCAGGTCGATCCGGCCGGTGATCGCCTTGATCTTGTCCACCACATCGGCCAGGTCGAGGCCGGCCGAGTTGGCGTGGCAGGTGTCCAGGCAGAACCCGACCTGCCCGTCACCCTCGCCGCCGGAGATCCCGGCCGTCACCGCGTCCCACAGGCGGCCGATGGCGTCCAGCGTCCGGGCCATCGCGTTGGTCCCGCCCGCGGTGTTCTCGATCAGCAGCGGGATGGGCCGCTCCACCCGCTCCATGACCTTCTGCCAGTTGGCGTAGCCCTCGGCCGGGTCCACGTCCCCGGTCACGTGGCCGCCGTGCACGATCAGTCCCTTGGCCCCGATCGACGCCGCCGCGGCCAGCTGCTGGGTCAGGATCTTCCGGCTCGGGATCCGGATCCGGTTGTTGGTGGTGGCCACGTTGACGACGTACGGCGCGTGGATGTAGGCCTCCACCCCGGCCGCGGCGAACGACGCCTTGAGCTCGGCCGGGTCGCCGGGGATCACCGGCCCCTTCCACCCCTGCGGGTCCCCCAGAAAGAACTGCACCGCGTCGGCGCCGCGCGCGGTGGCCTGGCCGAGCGGGTCAGGCTCGTCGATGTGCACCCCAATACGCACCATGCCCCGAGCCTAGCCGCCGGTGCTGTCAGTTTCCGTCTGCTGGGACCGTCCGCTGGGACCGTCCGCTGGGACTGTCCGCTGGCCCGGCAGCCGGAAGTTCCGGCGGTCAGCCGATCCCGCCCGCGGCCAGGCCCAGGCAGGCGCCGACGAAACCGGCGATCATCCCGGTGACGATGATGATGCGCTCGTTCCTGGTGCCCGAAATCATCTGGAAGAACAGTCCGATGAAGATCGAGAGCGCACCGGTGACGGTGGCGATGAAGTGCAGGGCCGATGGGGTCCCGTGCACGTTGCGCACGATCATGCCGAGCACGAACGAGACCAGGCCGAGCACGATCGTCACTGCCGCGGCCGAGGTCACGGCCTTGGTGCCAACCCCGCCGGGCGGAAAGAGCGTCAGGTGCCGCTCCCCGGTTTGATCCTCGGTCCGCTCCGCACCGGGCGATCTGGTGTCCGCCACGTCCGCTACCTCCAATTCGGGACTGCCCCGCACAACTGCTGACCCCGATTGTTCCCCGCTCAGGTCACGGAATCACCCCCACCCCCCGGGCAGGATGATCACATCGGACGTACCGGTGGCCAGCGCGGCAGATGGTGCGGCGGTTGCGGATGAGATGTGCCGCCGCGCGGTGGTTATGACCGGTTGCTGACCTGGTGCGGCGCGATGCGGCCCGGATTGTCGGTGGCCCACGGTATGCTGGCCGCGCTGTGAGATTAACGGAGGGCCACCGGAGCCGCCGTTCTCCAGCTCCTCCTGTCACGGAGAGACCGTGACCGCGCAGTCCAGAGGAGGCAAGGATCGCGCATGCGTAACTACGAGATGATGATCATCCTCGACCCAACCATCGAGGAGCGAGCCGTACAGCCGTCCCTTGAGCAGTTTCTCCAGGTCGTCCCCACTGGTGGGGGCCGGGTGGAGAAGCTGGACATCTGGGGGAGGCGCCGCCTCGCTTATGACATCGACAAGCGGGCCGAGGGGATCTACGCGGTGGTCGACCTGGCCGCCGAGCCCGACACCGTCCGCGAGCTGGACCGTCAGCTCAACCTCAACGAAGCCGTGCTCCGCACCAAGGTCGTGCGGCCGCAGATCCACTGACGGGGCACAGCCACCCAATCAGCAGGAAACGCTAGAACCGGGAGAGCCCGATGGCAGCAGGCGACACCCCGATCACGATCTCGGGCAACCTCGTTGACGACCCCGAACTTCGATTCACGCCGTCCGGGCAACCGGTGGCGCGCTTCCGCGTGGCCTCGACGCCGCGCTTCCGCGACAACGCCTCCGGCGAGTGGAAGGACGGCGACAGCCTCTTCCTGAGCTGCAACGTCTGGCGGCAGGCGGCCGAGAACGTGGCCGAGAGCCTGCAGCGCGGGATGCGGGTCATCGTCTCCGGCCGGTTGCGGCAGCGCTCGTATGAGACCAAAGAAGGCGAGAAGCGCACCGTCTACGAAGTCGAAGTCGACGACGTGGGCCCGTCGCTCCGTAACGCCTCGGCGAAGGTAGCCAAGGTCAGCCGGTCCGGCGGCGGATTCGGCGGCGGCCAGGGCGGCCAGAGCTACGGCGGCAACGGCGGCGGCGGCAACGGTTCCGGCGGATCCAGTGGTTCCGGCGGCGGCGGGAGCCGGGCCGAGGCTGACCCCTGGGCCAGCTCGGATTCCGGCGGGTTCTCCGACGAGCCGCCGTTCTAGCCGTTCGCGCCGGGGCCGGACGTTCAACACCATTACCCATACCGACCATCCCCGCCTGGGGCGGGGCTCTGAACTGGAGCACCACGATGGCCAAGCCACCAATTCGAAAGCCAAAGAAGAAGGTCTGCGTCTTCTGCCAGGAGAAGATCTCCTACGTGGATTACAAGGACACCGGCCTGCTGCGGAAGTTCATTTCCGACCGCGGCAAGATCCGCGCACGGCGGGTCACCGGTAACTGCACGCAGCACCAGCGGGACGTCGCCACGGCGATCAAGAACGCCCGTGAGATGGCGCTGCTGCCCTACACGAGCACGGCTCGCTGAGACCGCGGGGAGGAATCGATATGAGCAGGACACCGATGAAGCTCATCCTCACCCAGGAGGTCGGCGGCCTCGGAGCCCCCGGCGACGTCGTAGACGTGGCCGCCGGTTACGGGCGCAACTACCTCATCCCCCGCGGCTTCGCGATGCAGTGGACCCGGGGCGCGGAGAAGCAGGTCGACCTGATCCGCCGGGCCCGCTCGGTCCGCGAGATCCGCAGCCTGGACGACGCCAAGGTGGTCGCGGGCGAGCTGGCCAGTCTCCGGGTGCGCCTGCCCCGGCGTGCGGGCGCCAACGGCCGGCTGTTCGGGTCGGTCGGCTCGTCAGACATCGCCGACGCGGTCCGCGCTGCGGGCGGTCCCGAACTCGACCGCCGCCGCATCGAGGTCCCCGACCCGATCAAGACCGCCGGGACCCACCAGGTCCGGGTGCGTCTGCACCCCGAAGTCACCGCCACCATCGACCTCGAGGTCGTCGCGGGCTGACCAAGGCACGGGTTACACACCAGGCGGCCGCGCCCCGGGACCCACGTCCCCCGGCGCGGCCGTTTCGTCTCCGGAGAGTCTGACCTCTGGAGCACCACACCGGTCCCGGATGAGGGAAGCAGCTTCAGTGAATACGCCTGAGAACGCTTCCACCATCGCCGGTTCTCCCAACTCCCGTGACGGCTGTGGCCGTAGTGGCCCTTGAGGCCCTGAGCACCCGCGCGGCGGCCCGAAGGGTGTCCCGGTTTAAGGCGGCAGGCTCCTGGGGCGCGTGCGCCTGGTGGGAAGGTCGGGCCCGATTGCCCCAGGTCTACCCGCGGCGACCCACGGCCGGGCGCGGTGCCGCCCTGCGCCCGGCTAATCGGGGCGGGGGTGTTCATAGGCGGCTTGCAGGCGGGCGACTTCGGGGTCGAGGTCGGCCAGCATGGCCCAGATGGCGGCCACCCGCGCGCTCAGCTCGGCGGACGCCAAGCCGGCCGCGTCTTCCGCCAGCTGGTCAATTGCGCTGATGACCCCGGCGATCGCCCCACCCTCGATCGAACACACGCTCGGATACTAGCGGGGGCCGGTGACAAGACACGCCGTGATCAGGTTAATCTCCGCTAGGACTCGGGGACGCGGTTGCGAGGCGAGCGCCGCAGGCTGGGGACGAGCATCGAAGGCTCAGCGGGACCCACGCGCCAGGCTCGTTAAATATTGATTTTCGGCGCGGATGGCGACGCTGGCGGGATCGCAGGTCTACGGCGGGTTACGGGCGGGGGGCGCCCGATCCTGTGGATAACTCCGGCCTCTTGGGATGGATCTTGAGGGCCAATCTTTTTTCCGCCCACAGGACGTGTGCGACGTTATTGCAGCTCAGAAGGCTTTCCGAGCCATCGGCGGAGCGATTTTCACAGCGAAGTCCCCAGGCTGTGCACAGTGCTACCGGCGTGTCTGCACAGACTGTCCACAGGGCTGTGCACACGATGAGTTGGCGGACCGGAGCCAACGCCGGCAAACTGTCGTACTCGTCCGCTAGAACGGAACCATCACCACCTCGCGCGGGTTCCGCGCGACGTACAGCCAGGAGGTGCAGCCGGGTGAGTGTCGCCGAGATCGCGCCCCGCGGCGGCGAGTTCGAGCGGACACCCCCGCACGACGTCGCCGCGGAGCAGTGTGTGCTCGGCGGGATGCTGCTGTCCAAGGACGCCATCTCCGACGTCATCGAGGTCATCCGGCCGCAGGACCATTACCGGCCCGCCCACCAGGTCATCCACGAGGTGGTGCTGGACCTGTACGGCCGGGGTGAGCCCGCCGACGCGATCACGGTGGCCAACGACCTGACCCGGCGCGGTGAGATCGGCCGGGTGGGCGGCGCGCCCTACCTGCACACGCTGATCGCCTCGGTGCCGACGGCCGCCAACGCCGGCTACTACGCCCGGATCGTGCGGGAGCGGGCCGTGCTGCGGCGGCTGGTCGAGGCCGGCACCCGGATCGTCCAGTTCGGCTACGCCGGCGACGCCGACGCCGACGACCTGGTCGACCGGGCCCAGGCCGAGGTCTACGCGATCACCGACAAGCGGACGACCGAGGACTACCACTCGCTGGCCGACATCATGCCGGGCGCGCTGGACGAGATCGAGGCCATCGGCAGCCGCGGCGGCGGGATGACCGGGGTGCCGACCGGCTTCGCCGATCTGGACTCGCTCACCAACGGCCTGCACCCCGGCCAGATGATCGTCATCGCGGCCAGGCCTGCCATGGGCAAAAGCACGCTGGCCCTGGATTTTGCTCGCGCCGCAGCCATAAAGACCCAGCTGACCACGGCGTTCTTCAGCCTGGAGATGGGGCGCAACGAGATCACCATGCGACTGCTGTCGGCCGAGGCCCGGGTGGGGCTGCACACCATGCGGACCGGCCAGATGAGCGACGACGACTGGACCCGGCTGGCCCGGCGGATGAGCGAGGTCGCGGACGCCCCGCTGTTCATCGACGACTCGCCGAACATGTCGATGATGGAGATCCGGGCCAAGTGCCGCCGGCTCAAGCAGCGGCACGACCTGAAGATGGTCATCATCGACTACCTCCAGCTGATGTCCTCGCCCAAGCGGGTCGAGAACCGCCAGCAGGAGGTGTCCGAGATGTCCCGGTCGCTGAAGCTGCTGGCCAAGGAGCTGGAGGTGCCCGTCATCGCGCTGTCCCAGCTCAACCGAGGCCCGGAGCAGCGCACCGACAAGAAGCCGCAGCTGTCGGACCTGCGTGAGTCGGGCTGCCTGACGAGCGGCACGCGAATTTTGAGGGCGGACACGGGAGCAGAGAGCACCCTCGGTGAGCTGCTGGCCTCGGGTGAACGCGACGTGCCGGTGTGGTCGCTCGATGAGCGGCTGCGTCTGGTGCCACGGACTATGACGCACGTGTTCTCCAGTGGAACCAGGGAAGTCTTCCGGGTTCAGCTGAGGTCTGGGCGCGAGGTGCAGGCGACGGCCAACCATCCGTTCCTCACCTATGACGGCTGGCGCCCGCTGAGCGAACTCACGATGGGGACCCGGGTCGCTGTTCCGCGGCACGCACCGGAACCGTTCGAAGAGCAGCCGATGGCCGAGCCGGAGATCATCCTGCTGGCCCACCTGCTCGGTGACGGGTCGTTCGTCCGGAGACAGCCGATCCGGTACGCGAGTGTTGACGAGGAGAACCTGACCGTCGTGGCCGACGCGGCTCGGCACTTCGGGATAACTGCCGTCCGCGACGAGTACCCGGCGGCCCGGTGTACGTCGATGCGCCTGCCTGCGCCGTACCGGCTCGCCCGTGGCCGCCGCAACCCGGTGGCGGAATGGCTCGACTCACTGGGTCTGTTCGGGCTGCGCAGCTACGACAAGTTCATTCCCGCTACGGTCTTCGCCCTGCCCAAGCAGCAGACCGCGCTGTTCATCCGCCATCTGTGGGCGACCGACGGATGTGTCTGGTGGGACGCAACCGCCGACCAAGCCCGGCTCTACTATGCGTCGACCAGTCGGCGGATGGTGGACGATCTAGCCCGGCTGCTCCTGCGCTTCAACATCATGACGCGCATCAAGGAGACCAGGAAAGGCACCTATCGGCCCTGTTATCACCTGACGATCCACGGTGCCGAGAACCAGCTGAGGTTTCTTCAGGGCATCGGGGTGCACGGTGCCCGGGGCGTTACGGCCGCCCGGCTGATCGACATTTTGAGCACGGTCAAAGGCAACACGAACCTGGACACTATTCCGCGGGATGTCTGGGACCGTGTACGGACCGTACTCGGCGAGCAGAAGATGCCCGTTCGCGAGTTCGCGGCGGCTCTGGGGACGCAATATTGCGGCAGCGCCCCGTGGAGGCACGCACCCAGCCGTGAACGGCTGTCCCGAGTGGCCACGATCCTGGACGACGCCGAGCTGGACATGATCGCCACCAATGACGTCTTCTGGGATGAGATCGCGTCGGTCGAGAGTCTCGGTGAGCAACCGGTGTACGACGCCACGGTCCTCGGATCACACAACTTCGTCGCCAACGGCATCAGCCTCCACAACAGCATCGAGCAGGACGCCGACATGGTGATCCTGCTCCACCGCGAGGACGTGTACGAGCGGGAATCGCCCCGGGCCGGTGAGGCCGACCTGATCGTGGCCAAGCACCGTAACGGACCCACCACCACGGTGACCGTCGCCTTCCAGGGCCACTACAGCCGCTTCGTGGACATGGCCCCGAGCTGACACGTCGATAGCCGCATCTCCACGCCGGGGAAGACTCGTAAGTAGCCGCCGGCCGGGCGTGCTCAGGGACGATGCGCCGGGCGCTTTCGATGCCGCGCCGAATGATAATCCAGCGCAGTCCCAAGGCTGTGGGGTAGCGGACCTGGGCGGCGGCACCTATAGTCAATTTATTGAGTACTCATGCCCATGACTATCTGGTGAGTGCGGCCGAGGAGGACGCCCGATGGCGTTGCGCCATGCGGTACTCGCCGCGCTGCTCGACGGGGAGTACAGCGGCTACCAGCTCGCAAAGGCCTTCGACGTCGGCGTGTCCAACTTCTGGTACGCCGCGCCGCAGCAGCTTTACGCCGAGCTGGCCAAGCTGGAGAACGACGGGCTGATCGCCGGTCGCCAGGTCACCCAGCACGGCCGCCCCGACAAACGGGTCTTCACCGTCTCCCCAGCCGGGACCGCCGAACTGCGGGCGTTCGCCGCCGCGACGGCCAAGCCGCTGGCGATCCGCGATGACCTTGCGGTCAAGGTCCAGGTCATAGACCTTGTTGACCCGGCGCCGGTCATCGCCCAGCTAGCGGACCGCGCGGCTGGGGCGGCCGCTCGGCTTGCCCTGTTCGAGCAGGAGCTGTGGCGTCTGCGCGGAGACCAAGACGAGGAGTCTTTCCTGCTTGGCGGCGAGCGGGTCGGGCCTTACCTGACCTGCCTGGCGGGCTGCCGCCTCGAGCGGGAGATGTACAGCTGGTGCCTGAGCACCGCCAGGGTCCTGCGGGAGCGCGCCAACCGTAACGCGACCAGCAAGGAGACAACCAGATGAGCTATGCCCGGTACGTCGCGATCGGGGACAGCCAGACCGAGGGCCTGCTCGACGGAGATGAGATCAGCGGTTACCGCGGCTGGGCCGACCGCCTCGCCGGGCAGCTGGCCGCGGCCAGTCCCGGTCTGCTTTACGCCAACCTCGCCGTGCGCGGACGGCTCGCCGCCCAGGTCCGCGACACCCAGCTCGGCCCCGCCCTCGAACTCCGTCCCGACCTGGCCACCGTGGTGGCCGGGATGAACGACCTGATCCGCCCGCGCTTCAGCGCCGCCGAGGTAGCGGCCTGCCTGGAGGACATGTTCGCCGCGCTGACCGCAGCCGGCACCCGCGTGGCCACCCTCACCTTCCCAGATGCCAGCAAGATCATGCCGATAGCGCGCCCGCTGCTGCCCAGGGTCCTCGACCTCAACGCGCGCATCCGCGATGCTGCGGCCCGGCACGACGTCACCGTTCTCGACGGCTTCGCCTACGCCGTCACGACCGATCTCCGGCTGTGGAGCCCCGACCGGCTGCACCTGAGCCCGCTCGGCCACGCCCGCCTGGCCGCCGCCATGGCGCATGCTCTCGGAACGCCCGGCAGCGACAGCAC
>CAXUJF010000127.1:3578-12212 GCA_964250865.1 uncultured Streptosporangiaceae bacterium | reverse complement strand
CCCCGGACCGGGCTCAGCCGGACAAAGTTCGGCCCGGCCCGTGCCCGGCCGGAGCCCGGTGGGGGCCCGGGGGCCGTCACCACTGCCAGGTGAACCCGGCCACGGACTGCTCGATCGCGTCCAGCCGCTTGAACACGTAGCACGACGCGCGCAGCCCGCACTCGTCCCGCTCGATGATCTCCCCGTTCATGCCGTCCCAGACCGCCCACCACACGTGCCGCGGGATCTTGTCCGGATGGAATTCGACCCGCATGGACACGTTGTGCATGACCCGGCGGGACGCCCGGCGCATCTCCGGCGGGGGCGGCGTCTCGTACTGGAACAGCGTGACGTAGGTCAGCGAGGTCTCCTCCCCCAGCGCCAGCGGCTCATCCAGCAGGATGTCCAGCGCGAACAGCCCGCCGTCCAGCGGGTAGAGGGGGCCACCCAGCCGTCCGCCCTCCTCGACCTCGACGGCCAGGGCGCTGGTGTCACAGCGGTAGGGATACCGGTCGAGCCGGGCCTCGGTCGCCTCGATGACCTGCTGGGTGCGGTGCCAGGCCGGTCTCCCGTCCCGGCCCACGTAGTGGTGCTCGTGCACCGAGGTGGTGCGGTGCCGGGCTGGCCCGAGGGCCGCGGCGGCCTCGGGCGGCAGCGCGCTCGGGCCGGTCAGCACGCGGATCTTGTCCGTGCCGTCGTGGATCCGCCGGAGCCGGCTGCCGTCGGTCGGGCTGAACCCGAAGGCGTCGATGAACAGTTCCAGGGTGGCCCGGCTCAGCGTGTCACCCCGCAAGGCCCGCGACACCCGCTGCGGCAGTGAGTCGAGGCTCACCCCCTGGTACCGCGGCTGGGCCCGGTTGAGGTCGACGAACCGCTTCAGGACCTCGGTCACCGCGCGCTGGTGCACCTCACCCGGGCGCTCCCGTTCCCGCTGGTAACGGACCCACCGGTCGCGGTAGTCACGCAGCAGGAGGTGCTGCAGGGCCAAGGCGGCCTGCTGCGCATGCGCGGAGGTGATCTCGCGGCCCACGGCGCTTCCCGTCGATGCGAACTAGTTGCGACGTAGGCAACCTACGCCCGCTGGACCGCGCGGTCACAAGACATTTCGCAATCGCCGCCAAGACGCGCCTCTGAGCCGCCACCGGACCGGCCGGGGCACAGCCGGTAGGCTTCAGCTGTGCTTGGCATGCCGGGCGGGGGCCCGGGCCGGATTTCCTGGGCGGAGCGCCATCTCCAGTGGCTGTACTGGGTCTGCGCGGCCGGACTGACGCCCTGGGTCGCCTTTCTCTTTGTGACCCAGGTTCGGCGGACGGAGGCGCACCAGATCGGCCCGCTGGCCGCGGGCCTGATCCTGGCCGTCATGGCGGGCGTTCTGCTGACGGCGTGGACGTACCACCGGGGCTCCCCGCGGTCGGTCATGGCCGCCTCGTTCACCGCCGCGGCCGCCTTCATCTCGGCCTGGTTCCGGACCCTGACCCGGACGGGCGGTACGCACTGGGCCGGCCCGGTGCCGGTATTCCTGGCCGTGCTCGCCGTCGTCATCATCATCGGGCTGTGCGTCCTCGTGATTCGACGCGACTTCTTGGCCCGCCCTCCGCCTCCGGCCCGCTGGCTGCCGATCGTGGTCGGCGCCGCGGTGCTCGCCCTGGTGCCCACCCTCGTCGTCGAGCTGACCGTGGTGCCGGCGGCCCAGACGGCCCATCACCTCAAGATCGCCTGGACCGGCCTCGACGTGTTCGAGGTCGCGGCCCTGGCCGCTACGGGATTTGCCCTGCAGCGCCGGTCGGCCCTCACCGCCGTACCGGCCACGATCACCGGGACCCTGCTCGTCTGCGACGCCTGGATCAACATCATCCCCGCGACCGGGGCGGCTTTTTACGAGGCGATCGCCATGGCCTTCGTCGAGCTGCCACTGGCCGCCCTCAGCTTCTGGGTCGCCACCCGCCATCCCGGGCCGGCCTGGTCCGGCCGGGCCCGGCTCACTGATACTGCGCCCGCAGAGTCCGCTTGAGGATCTTGCCCGCCCCGGACAGGGGCAGCCGCTCGACGATCTCCAGGCTGCGCGGCGCCTTGTAGCCGGCGATCTCCTGCTTGCAGAAGTCGCGCAGCTCGTCCAGCTCGAGAGCCGAGCCGGGGGCCAGGGCGACGACGGCGTGCACCCGCTCGCCCCAGATCTCGTCGGGCACCCCGATCACCGCCACCTGGGCGATGGCCGGATGCTTGGCCACGACGTTCTCCACCTCGATCGAGTACACGTTCTCACCGCCGGAAATGATCATGTCCTTGATCCGGTCGACCACGTAGACGTAACCGCGTTCGTCCATGTAGCCGCCGTCTCCGGTGTGCATCCAGCCCGCGCGGACGGCCTCGGCCGTCGCTTCCGGCTGCTTCCAGTAGCCGAGCATCACGTGCTCCCCGGCCGCGACGATCTCCCCCACGGTCCCCCGCGGCACCTCGGCGCCGTGCTCATCGACGATCTTCACCCGCGCATACGGGGCCGCGCGCCCGGCCGACCGGCGCAGCACCGGGTCGGCATGGTCCTGGTCGGTCAGGATCGTGGTCGTCGGCGACAGCTCGGTCATGCCGTAGGCCTGGGTGAACGCGGTGCCGGTGAACACCTTGCGCGCCCGGTCCAGCACCGCCTCCGAGATCGGCGAGGCGCCGTAGATGAGCGACTCCATGCTGGACAGGTCGTGGCGCTGGGCCTCCGGGTGGTCGACCAGCATCTGGATCATCGTCGGCACCAGCAGGGCCTGCTTGATCTGATGGTCCTCGATGGCCTTCAGCACCCCGGGCGGGTCGAACCCGGGCAGCGGCACCGCGGTCATCTGCAGCAGCATCCCCTGGACCCAGCTGGCGAAGCCGGCCATGTGGAAGGCCGGGGCGACCAGCAGGTTGCCGCCGCCGCGGGGTATCCGGGCCAGGGCGGTCAGGCTGCCGAGGGCGGAGGTGAAGATCCCCCGGTGGCTGAGCATGACCCCCTTGGGCAGGCCGGTGGTACCGCCGGTGTAGAAGATGCCCGCCAGCTCCGCCCCCTGCCGGTGCGCATCCTCGACCGGGTCGGCGGCCAGCAGGTCAGCCAGCGGGGTGAGCCCGTCGGGCACGGGCGCGTCACCCAGGCCGATGATCTCCCGCAGGCCCGGCACCGCGTCGCGGAGCTGAGCCGCCAGGCCGAGGAACGGGTCGTCCGCCAGCAGCACCTCCACGTCGGCCTCGTTGAGGGCGTAGCTCATCTCCTTGACGCTCCACCGGGTGTTGAGCGGCACCACGACGGCATCGGCCCAGGCGACGGCCAGGCAGGCGTGGAAGAACGTGTCGGTGTTGAGCGACAGCAGCCCGACGCGGGAGTCGGTCCTGATCTCCCGGGCCCGCAGGCCCCCGGCGATCCGGGCCACGCGGTCGCGGACCTGCCGGTGGGTCAGGGCCCGGTCACGGTAGACGGAGTTGACGGCATCGGGCGTCTGCTGGACCGCGCGGTGCAGCGGCTGGGTCAGGTACATGGTGGCTCCTAGGGGTCCGCCCGGCGCTGGGCTGGTTACCGCAGGGAGCGGGCAACGAGGTCTTTCATGATCTCATTGGCCCCGCCGTAGATCTTCTGCACGCGGGCGTCGGCGTACATGCGCGCGATGGGGTACTCGCGCATGCAGCCATACCCGCCGTACTGCTGGAGGCAGCGGTCGATGACGGTGACCTGCTACCGCGCGGCTTGGCCGCACGTTGAATCACCGTATACATATCCCGCGAACGCCTGCTGGATGCCGGAGTAGGCGACGGCGGCGTCGTCCAGCGCCAGCCGGGCCGCCTGCTCTCCCATCTGGACGTAGGTTTCGCTCTGGCCAGGTGTGGCGAAGGGAACCATGCCGACGCCAGCGACCACGACCTGAACCATCGGTGACCCTCTTAACCACGATCGAACTGATGGTTCAGAGACTGACTCTTGATTTACTTAATGTCAACCCTCGGTCGTGCTGGCCAGGATCGCGACCGCGATCGAGGTGAGCCAGGTGTTGAACGACGGCTGCTGGGTCAGGTGCCAGATGCGGGGCAGGTCGCTGGCGGTGGTCAGCGTGATCTGGACCAGGGCCCGCGCCTCGGCCAGGCTGAGTTCCGGCCGGACCTGGCGCAGCAGGGCCACCCACTCGGCCACGTACTCCCGCTGAGCGCCCCGGAATTCCTCGGCCAGTCCCGGCTCGCCGACCAGGTCCACCCGCAGCCCGGCCCAGTCGCGCGAAAGGCGCACGTACCCCGCGACCACCGACCTCAGCGCGGCGGCGGGGTCGGCCGCCGTCTCCAGGGCCGCGTCCAGCTCCAGCCAGAGCGCGTGGGTGCCGCGGACGAGCACGGCCCGCAGCAGTGCGGCCTTGCTGTCGAAGTAGAAGTACAGGTTCTGCCCGGTGACCTCGGCCTCGGCCCCGATGCTGGCCATCGAGGTCTCCTGATACCCGACCGTGGCGAACTGGCGCCGGGCCGCGATCAGCAGGCGCTCGCGGGTGGAGACCGGCGCCAGCCCCGCCGCCGGGCGCGGTTCAGCCGGATCGGCCAGGGACACGCCGGGCAGCGCCCGGGCCGCGCCACGCACCAGCGCCTGGCCACCGGCCGAGGGCAGCCGGACCGAGTCGCGGCCCAGGCAGCTCAGCACCGACTGGACCGACCACGCGATCATCTCGGCCTGGGCCAGGAACAGCTCGGGCCGGCTGGCCTGCAGCGGCGCCAGGTAGGCCCGGGCGGCCTCCCGCATCATGGCCCGGATCTCGTGCCGCACCTGCTCGGGCAGGTACCGGGCCTCGCGGGACCACAGGTCAGCCAGGTGGGACCGCCCGGCCACGGCGGCGATCTCCCGGTCGATGAGCTCGTCCAGGGCCACGCCTTCGGCCGGCGGGGTGACGGTGCGGAACGCGTCCCGCACCACGGCCTCGAGCAGCTCCGCCTTGGTCGAGTAGTGCCGGTAGAGCGCCCCGGCCGTGATGCCGACCCGGTCGGCGATCATGGCCATGGAGACGTTGGGGTACCCCAGCCCGAGGAAGAGATCACGGGCCTGGACGAGGATTTGCTGCTTGCGGTCCTTCGGCCGGCGGCGCACGGCGGCTGCGTCGGCGGTCATGCGTCTCTCCCCTCGCCGAGGTAGCCCCAGGCTAGTCAGGCTGGGGCCGCGGCCGTGCGGGTGGCCTTGCCGACCTGGTTGAGGTAGCTCAGGGCCTGAGCGTAAGAGGCGAACAGGCTGGTCTCGGTGTAGGTCAGGCCGTGGTCGATGCAGAATGCGGCGATCAGGGGCTGGGCCCGGCGCAGGCTGGGCCGGGGCATGGACGGGAACAGGTGGTGCTCGATCTGGTAGTTCAGGCCGCCCAGGGCGTTATCGGTCAGCCAGCCGCCGCGGACGTTGCGGGAGGTCAGCACCTGCCGCTGCAAGAACCCCACCTTGTCGCCGGGAGCCAGCACCGGCATGCCCTTGTGGTTGGGGGCGAACGAGCAGCCGAGGTAGAAGCCGAACAGGCCCTGCTGCACGAGGATGAACACCACCGCCTTGACCGGCGACAGCACCAGGAACACCGCGCTCAGGTAGGCCGCGAAGTGCAGGGCCAGCAGCGCGGTCTCGGCGGTGCGGCTACGGATCGCCCGGGCCGACCGGCGCCGGGACAGCGCCCGGATGCTGGATGCGTGCAAGGACAGCCCCTCGGCCAGCAGCATCGGGGCCAGCAGCCAGGCCTGGTAGCGGAAGATGATGCGCCGCAGCCCGTCCGCGGCCCGGGCCTGCCCCCCGGAAAAGGCCAGCACGCCGATCATGATGTCGGGGTCTTCGTCTTCGGTGTTGGGGTGGGCGTGGTGCCGGTTGTGCTTGGACACCCACCAGCCGTAGCTGAGCCCGATGGCCAGGTTGCCGCAGGCCACCCCGAGCACGTAGTTCCACCTGCGGGAGGCGAAGATCTGCCGGTGCCCGGCGTCGTGGCCGAGGAAACCGAGCTGGGCGAACACCACGGCCAGGAAGACCGCGACCGCCAGCTGCCACCACGAGTTGCCCACCAGCACGAACAGGACCCAGCCCCCCACCAGGGCCAGGAACGTGGCGGCGATCCGCCACCCGTACCAGGCCCGCCGCCGCTCCAGCAGCCCGGCCTTCCGTACCAGCCGCGACAACGCCGCGTACTCACTGCCGGACGGCCCGTCGGGCGGGGAATTTGGACTCGCGTCAGTACCGAGAGCGAGAGGGGTGGACACCGATGGACTCCTTGAGGTCGTCGGGTGTAGCCAGGTCAAAGGGGGCGCACAGGCAGGGTGCGGCTCGCTGTCCCGCAGGACCAACGGGGTCAGTCGCGGCCCTGTTCCGGCGTCGGGCCGGCGTGGCCCAGCAGGGCGACCAGCTCGCCGATGGTGGGCTGGCGGCTGGCGGGTTCCGGCAGCGGGCGCTCGGCCCGGATCTGGTAGCGGTTGCGGCGGCCGTCCTTGACCTTGCCGACGTAGCCGTCCTGGATGAGGTCAGTGACGATGGTGTGGGCGCTGCGCTCGGTGATGCCCAGGGTGGCCGATATATCGCGCAGGCGGGCGCCCGGGTCGTCCGCGATACACAGCAGCACCCGGGCGTGGTTGGTCAGGAAACCCCAGCTGCCCATACCATGATGATAACCCTAATTCCTGAAATATTTTGCTAGTTTCTTTTTTCCGGTATAACGTAACAAGGGTAGAGCGAGG
This sequence comes from uncultured Streptosporangiaceae bacterium, assembly GCA_964250865.1. Taxonomy (GTDB): domain Bacteria; phylum Actinomycetota; class Actinomycetes; order Streptosporangiales; family Streptosporangiaceae; genus Bog-532. The sequence continues at coordinate 5,549 of CAXUJF010000127.1, read as the reverse complement.
CGAGTCATCGGCCTGCTCGTCGCGGACTAGAACTGAGGTGCACCACGTCCTTCCATTGCGGTGGCTGCGGGGCTGCGACCCAGTTCGACGCCCGCGAACAGCAGTACGGGTCGCTGGTCCGCCTCTTCCTCGATCAGCACGGGCAGTGCGGTAACGCCGTCGACATCACGGCAGCGTTGCACGAACCGCACGACCCGATCTGTGGTTAAATTCAACGGTCGTAGTTTTTCTGTGTACGTGGCTGGTGCCGCGCTCGCGGATGTACTTGCGGGCAGGTCCCGGCACACCGAACTGGTGAGGCTGCTGCCCGCAGCGGCTTCCCCGCACGGTGCGGGGACATGTTTCAAGGAGATATGTCATGGCACAGGGAACTGTGAAGTGGTTCAACGCCGACAAGGGCTTTGGTTTCATCAGCAACGACGACAACAGCGCGGACGTGTTCGTTCACTTCTCCGCGATTGAGTCCAGCGGTTACCGCAGCCTGAACGAGGACCAGCGGGTGGAGTTCGACATCACCCAGGGTCCGAAGGGCCCCCAGGCCGAGCGAGTCCGGCCTCTCTAAGCCTGTACCACTGAGGGAGCGGCATCCGGTTTCGCCGGATGCCAGGAACGCGGGTGCCCCTGAGCCGCTCTGCGGCCGGGGGTCACCACCCTCTTTTTTCTTCTCTACTGCCGACGCACCTGGCCCGGCAGCCTGAACGTGAAGTACACGATTTAAGGCGCAGCCAGCACAACGCGCCGGTCGCACTGCTCCCTGGCGAGCCGGTTTCCACGGACGTGGCGGCCCATATGCGGCCACCCGAATCCAGGAGAAACCTCTATGACCGTTCTGCCGGCCGAGCAATCGGCCCCAGTACGTCGCAGCCGATCCGGCGGTAAACCGCACGCCGTCCCACCTCTGATCACGTTCGCCTCTGCGGGCGTGCCCCCGCAGCTGGTGGCGGCGCTGACCGAGACGGACATCGTCACACCGTTCCCGATCCAGGCGGCCACGCTGCCGGACGCCCTGGCTGGACGGGACATCCTGGGGCGGGCGCAGACCGGTTCCGGTAAGACGCTCGGCTTCTCCATACCGCTCGTGGCCCGCCTGGCCGACGGATTCACCAGTGCCTGCCGCCCACGCGGCCTCGTGCTGGTGCCGACGCGCGAGCTGGCCAGCCAGGTCCAGGCCGTCCTCGTGCCGCTGGCCCAGGCGGCCGGGCTGGCCGTCACCGCGATCTACGGCGGTGTGCCGCAGAATCCCCAGGTGGCGGCGCTGCGCAACCGGGCCGACATCGTCATCGCCACTCCGGGGCGCCTAGCCGACCTGATCGAGCAGGGCCACTGCCACCTCGGTGACGTAGAGATCACCGTCGTGGACGAGGCCGACCACATGGCCGACCTCGGGTTCCTGCCCGTCGTTCGCCGGCTGCTGGATGCGACCCCGGCCGAGGGCCAGCGGATGCTGTTCTCCGCGACCCTCGACCACGCCGTGGACGTCCTCGTCCGGCGCTTCATGAACGACCCGGCCCGGCACAACGCCGACCCGGCCGAAGCGCCGCCCGCGATGATCCACCACCTGCTCACGGTCACCCCCGCCGACCGCATCGGCGTGCTGGCCGCCATCACCGGGGGCCCCGGCCGCGCACTGGTCTTCACCCGGACCAAGGACGCCGCGCACCACCTCGCCCGGCAGCTGACCCGGGCGGGCATCCCCGCCGGTGAGCTGCACGGCAATCTGACCCAGAGTTCCCGCGAACGCAACCTCGCGGCCTTCTCGGCCGGGCAGGTCCGGGTCATGGTCGCTACCGACATCGCCGCCCGGGGCATCCACGTGGACGGCATCGATCTAGTCGTCCACGCCGACTCGCCCACCGAACACAAGGCCTACCTGCACCGGGCCGGGCGGAGCGCCCCCGCCCGCCCCCCCCGCCGGGGTGTCAACCAGCCCCCCCCCCCCCCCCCCCCAGACGGGCGCGCCCAGAAGACCAA
>CAXUJF010000127.1:276-3568 GCA_964250865.1 uncultured Streptosporangiaceae bacterium | reverse complement strand
GCCCGGGCCGGCGCCGACGGAGTGGTGATCACGCTGCAGACCCCGGCCCAGGCGGATGAGGTGCGAGCCATGATGCGCAAGGCCCATGTGGTTCCGCTGGCCGCCGCCGTCACCCCGCGATCCGCCCTGCTGCGCTCGATCGCCGGTGACCCCGTTCCGCCGGTGCCGCCGCAAGCGCGCGCCCCTCAACCGGTCGCCGCCCCACCCGTCCAGGCCACCGGTCGCGGCGCCGCAGCGCTGTCCGCCGGTTTCCGCGGCCGGCGCCGGTGATGCGCCATGGCTGACCGCGCCCGCCCCCGGCGCTTCATCGCTGGAAGCCCGTTCAACAAGCCGGCCGTAGACGAGCCTCCCCCCGAGGAGTACGCCCTCCAGGACCAGGTGACCCACGACCGCTACGGCCTCGGCCGGGTCGTGGCCCTCGAGGACGAGTCCTCCCTGATCGTCGACTTCGGCTCACGGGTGACCCGTATCCGGCTGCCATGCCCGAGGATGACCAAGCTCTGACCCCGGCGCTCCGAACTGGAGTTGCCGTGCTTGGCCAGGCAGACGGCTGGTTACAGGACGGCGCCGCGCGGGGCCGCCTCCAGGGTGGCGACACCCCGGCTGTAGATCACCAGGAGCCGGCCGCCGTGCCTGCAGCGCAGCGCGCTGTCCGCTTGGGCCAGAACCGCGATGACGTTTTCCAGAGCATCATCTGGTGTACCTCCTGGCTCGTCGTAGGTGACATCCAGGTGTTCGCCGCCGACGAGACGGACGCGCAGCACGATCTCGGCCATGACCCCGCACCCTAGACCCTGCGCGGTCAGCGGCCAAGTTCTGAGGATCGCCGGTAACCACACGGGGTCTGGGGCGGCGAAATCTTCGGCCAAGGCTCGGTCATCGCGATGAAAAGACCCCGCGGGCGCCCGCCCAAGAACGCTGGGCGGCCCGTGTGCACCGCGGCACTTCCGGGTGACGCCACCGCCTCCAAGCCTCTCCTACTCAGCCGGTGCGCGAACCAGCCAGCCGGCTCAGGAGGGCAGCGGCCTTGACCATCACCCTTGCTCGCCGTTCGCCCTGACGACCGAAGACGGCACGTCAGGCCCGCCGGGGGGCGGAATAGATTCGTGAGGGTCCTCATTATGCGGGTGTGCAACATGCAGCGCCGATTACGCCCGAGCTGGTAGGTGAGCGGTACCTCGCCTTCCACCACCGGATGTTCCGAGCCGTCAACGACGAGATGAGCGCATCCGGCCTGTCGATGGCCCGGACCAAGATGCTCCGGCGCCTCCAGGAGCAGGGACCGACCCGGCAGAGCGTGCTGGCGGCCGATTTCGAGTTGTCGCCGCATTCCATCACCGACATCGTCGACGGGCTGGAGCGCCTTGGCCTGGCCGAGCGCCGGCCGGACCCCGTGGACCGGCGGGCCAAGCTCGTCGCGATCACCGGCGCGGGCCAGTCCGCTCTGGACGTCGCCAGCGTCACCCGGGAGCGGCTGCTCACGCAGATCTTCGGCTCGCTGACCGAGGATGACCGGGCCGCGCTGCTCCGCCTGCTCGGCCAGCTGGACGAGGCGGTCCAGCAGGTGATCACGGCCCCGGCCACGCAGGGCCCGGCGGCGGTCCCGGCATGATCGCGCCGTTCCGTCCCGACACCACGCACAGTCACGTTTTCCTACGAGGGGTATAGCTCGTCATGTCCTCTGTTACATCGGATGCCGGCGGTCAGCAGGCCAAGGCCAACGACCATCGCTGGCTCATCCTGGTCATCGTGGCGATCGCCCAGCTCATGGTGATCCTCGACTCGACCGTCGTGAACATTGCCCTGCCCTCGGCCCAGCGCGCGCTGGACTTCCCGAACAGTGACCGCCAGTGGGTGGTGACCGCCTATGCCCTGGCGTTCGGCAGCCTGCTGCTGCTCGGCGGCCGGCTGGGTGACATGTTCAGCCGTAAGCGGGTCTTCATCACCGGCCTGGTCGGTTTCGCCCTCTCCTCGGCGCTCGGCGGCGCGGCCGTGTCGTTCGGCATGCTCGTGGCCGCCCGCACGCTGCAGGGTGCCTTCGGCGCGATCCTCGCCCCCGCCGCCCTGGGCACGCTGGTCAGCACGTTCCGCGACCCGCGCGAGCGTGGCCGGGCGTTCGGCGTCTTCGGGTCGGTGGCCGGGGGCGGCGGCGCCGTGGGCCTCATCCTCGGCGGCGTGCTCACCGAGTACGCCTCCTGGCGCTGGACCCTGTACGTCAACCTGTTCTTCGCCGCCGTCGCGGTGGCCGGCGCGCTGGTCTACATGGAGAGCAACCGGCCCGGCACCCGTCCGCGGATGGACTGGGCCGGCGCCATCCTCGCCTCGGCTGGCCTGTTCCTGATCGTTTTCGGGTTTTCCCACGCGGAGACGGCCGGCTGGGGCGCCGCCCTGACCATCGGCTCGCTCGTCGCCGGGGTGGTCCTGCTGGCCGCCTTCACCTTCGCGGAGAGCCGGGTCAGCCACCCGCTGCTGCCGCGGCGGGTGGTCTTGGACCGGGCCCGGGGTGGCTCTTACATCTCGGTCGGGCTGACCGGCATCGCGGTGTTCGGCGTCTTCCTGTTCCTCACGTACTACCTCCAGCAGATCAAGGGCTACAGCCCGGTGATCAGCGGGCTGGCCTTCCTGCCGATGATCGCCTGCATCCTGCTGGCCTCGAACACCTCCAGCATCGTGCTGCTGCCCCGGGTCGGCCCGCGGAACCTGATCACGGGCGGCATGGTCCTCGGCGGCCTCTCGATGGGCTACCTGACCACGCTGACCGTCACCTCCAGCTACGCGACGCACGTCGTGCCGGCCCTCCTGGCCATGGGCCTGGGCTTCGGCATGATCTTCTCCCCGGCCATCAACACCGCCACCGCCGGAGTCGAACGCCAGGATTCAGGCGTGGCATCGGCCCTGGTCAACACCATGCAGCAGGTCGGCGGCTCGATCGGGACCGCGGCCCTGAGCACGGTGGCCCTCACCGCCACGGCCAGCTACCTGACCGCGCATCACGCCGGCCGGCTGGCCCCGGCCACGGCTGCGGTGCACGGTTACAGCGTGGCGTTCACGGTGTCGGCGATCCTGTTCGGCGTTGGCGCGGTGGTGGCCGCTCTGCTGGTGCCGTCCCGGCGCCGTCTGGAGGAGCTGCGGAACGCGGCGCAGGCGCCCACGCCAGCTCCCGCGACCGCGCCCGCTTCCGCTCCCGCGGTCAGCGCGACGCCCGGAGACGGGCTGATCGCCGACGGTTCCGTCCAGGGCGCCGATACGCCCTGACCTTGCGTACCCGCACATCAACTGGCCGCTCGCGGAC
>CAXUJF010000127.1:0-266 GCA_964250865.1 uncultured Streptosporangiaceae bacterium | reverse complement strand
GGCCTTGGCGACCCCCCACACCACGGGCCCGGGCGGGTCCTCCCCGGGGCGGGGCCAGTTCGCGGTGTCGTTGATCTGAGGGCTAGCGGATCTCGTAGGTTCCGTCCAGGCGGGCGCGGCCGATGAGGTGACCCTTAATGGCGGCGAGCACGTCATCGAGGGTGAAGCTGGCGGGCAGGCCGGGGGCCTGGTCAAGGGCGAAGAGCTGGAACACGTAGGCGTGGGGTCCGTGGGACCGGATCGGCATGGGGCCGGCGTAGCCGCGC
>CAXUJF010000126.1:0-12333 GCA_964250865.1 uncultured Streptosporangiaceae bacterium | reverse complement strand
CCCTCTTAGGGCACCAAAGCTACCTTCGCGGCGAGCCAGACGGTCAGGAGCCAGACTCGGGGGCCAGCCAGAGGATGGCCAGGGGAGGAACACGGATGACCGCGGAGGCGGGGCGCCCGTGCCACTCCTCTTCGACCGCTTCGACGGCACCGAGGTTCCCGACGCCGCTGCCGCCGTAGTTGGCCGCGTCGGTGTTGAGGACCTCGACCCAACGGCCCGCGTGCGGGAGGCCGATCTTGTAGTTCTCGTGCGGCCCGCCGGAGAAGTTCGCCACGCACACCACCGTCGAGGCGCCAGAAGCGCCAGAAGCCCCAGAAGCCCCAGAGCCACCAGTTTCCACTTCAGTCACAGAAGGCTCAGCCGCCCCAGCGGCCCCAGCGGCCTCATCCACCGCAGCAACCTCACCGGCCGCGGGAGCCCCGTCAGACTCGACAGCCTGGCCGCCGCCGAGCCAGGACGGCACCGGCATGGCCGCCGGTTCGGTCGATGGCGGCGCGGCGAACCGCAGGAACGACAGCGTGTTCCCGGCCGCGTCGTTGGCGTCGATCCAGCTGAACCCCTCGGGCGAGGTGTCCAGCGCCCACAGCGCAGGGGAGGAGCGGTAGAACCCGTTCATGTCGCTGACCATCTGCTGCACACCGGAGTGGTAGCCGTCGGGGTCGCCCAGGACCCACCAGTCCAGGCCGCGTTCCTCCGACCACTCGGCGCCCTGGCCGAACTCCGAGCCCATGAACAGCAGCTGCTTGCCGGGGTGGGCCCACATGTAGGCCAGCAGCGCGCGCAGCCCGGCGAAACGGCGCCAGTCGTCCCCGGGCATCTTGCCCAGCAGTGAACCCTTGCCGTGCACCACCTCGTCGTGCGACAGCGGCAGGATGTAATTCTCGCTGAACGCGTAGACCAGGGAAAACGTCAGCTCGTTCTGGTGGTACTGCCGGTAGACCGGGTCGCGCGACAAGTAGTTCAGGGTGTCGTTCATCCAGCCCATGTTCCATTTGAAGCCGAACCCCAGGCCGCCCAGGTGCACGGGCCGGGTCACGCCGGGCCACGCCGTCGACTCCTCGGCGATCATCATGATGCCGGGCTGGCGCCGGTAGGCGGTGGCGTTGACTTCCTGCAGGAACGCGACGGCTTCCAGGTTCTCCCGGCCGCCGTACTGGTTCGGGGCCCACTGGCCGGCCTGGCGGGAGTAGTCCAGGTACAGCATGGAGGCGACCGCGTCGACCCGCAGGCCGTCGATGTGGAACTCCTCCAGCCAGTACAGGGCGTTGGCCACGAGGAAGTTCCGGACCTCGGTCCGGCCGTAGTTGAAGATCAGCGTGCCCCAGTCGGGGTGGCTGCCGCGGCGCGGGTCCGGGTGCTCGTACAGGGCGGTGCCGTCGAACCGGGCCAGCGCCCACTCGTCCCGCGGGAAGTGGGCCGGCACCCAGTCGATGATCACGCCGATGCCGGCCTGGTGCAGCGCGTCGACCAGGAAGCGGAAATCGTCCGGGCTGCCGAACCGGGAGGACGGCGCGTAGTACGAGGTGATCTGGTAGCCCCAGGAACCGCCGAACGGGTGCTCGGCCACCGGCAGGAACTCCACGTGCGTGAAGCCGAGTTCAGTGACGTAAGCGGGGAGTTCTTCGGCCAGCTGCCGGTAGGACAGTCCAGGGCGCCAGGACCCGAGGTGGACCTCGTAGACGCTCATCGGCTCGCGCACCATTTCCTTGCGCGGCCGCTCGGTCATCCACGAGCCGTCCTGCCACTCGTGGTGGCCGGCCACCACCACCGACGCGGTGGCCGGCGGCCGCTCGGTGCCCTGGGCCATCGGGTCGGCCTTGGCCCGCCAGGTGCCGTCCGGGCTGCAGATGTCGAACTTGTACCGGGTGTTCTCGGCCACGCCCGGGATGAACAGCTCCCAGATGCCGGAACCGCCCAGGGAGCGCATGGGGTTCCCCTGGCCATTCCAGTGGTTGAAGTCGCCGATGACCCGGACCCCGTGGGCGTTCGGGGCCCACACCGCGAAGGCGGTGCCGGTGATCTTGCCCAGGCCGTCGGAGCCGAGGTCGCGGAGGTGCGCGCCGAGCACCTGCCACAATTCCTCGTGCCGGCCCTCACCGATGAGGTGCAGGTCGAACTCACCCAGGGTGGGCAGGTGCCGGTACGGGTCGTCGGTCACGAAAACCGGGCCGGTGGAGCCGTCGGCCTGGGGGTAAGCGGTGGCGATCCGGTAGGCCGGCGGCCCGGCGGGGGCGCCGTCGGGGCCAGAGTCGTACGGCAGCACGGCGGCGAACACGCCCAGGTGCACGTGCTCCATGGGGAACCGGCGGCCGTCGGCCAGCACCACTTCGACGGTGGCGGCGAACGGGCGCAGCGTGCGGATGACGAACCCGTCCGGGCCGGGGTGGGCGCCGAGGATCGAATGCGGGTCGTGATGGGTGCCCGCCACGATCCGCTCGATCTCGCCCAGGTTGACCCCGGCGGCGGCCGCCGCCTGCTGGGGTGCGTCGGGCTCCGGGGCCGCGCCGGAAACCTCGGCCCCGCCGTCCACCAGCGGGACGTCAGGAGCTACCGGTTCCTCGGCGGGCCGCTCGGACGTGAAAGTTCGATCAGAAGAAGGCATATCAGGAGACCGCATTCCGGGTCAGTCGGGGAAGTCCGCCAGGGACTCCAGGGGAATCTGCAACCAGGACGGACGGTGCCTGGCCTCGTACATCACTTCGTAGACCGCTTTGTCGAGGGTCAGCGCGCGCAGCAGCACCTCGTTGGCCACCGGGTCGAGGCCGCCGGCCTCGGCGTACCCGGCGCAGAAGGCGCCGCTGTTGCGCCGGCTCCACTCCCGGGCCGCGCCGTGCAGGCGCTCGGCGTCCGGATTGGTCAGCAGCTGGAACCGGGCCGCGTAGTCGAACGAGCGGAGCATGCCCGCCACGTCCCGCAGCGGCGAGGACCGGGCCCGCCGCTGCGCCAGCGGGGAGGCAGGCTCGCCCTCGAAGTCGAGCAGGACCCAGCCGGTCTCGGTCCGCATGACCTGGCCCAGGTGGTAGTCGCCGTGCACCCGCTGCGCGGGCACCGGTTCGTTGATCTTGGCCAGGGCCGAGTAGGCGTGGCCGATCATGTCCACGTACCGGGCCAGCTCGGGCACGGCCGCGGCGGCCAGGTCCAGCCGCCGGTACATCTGCTCGGCCGTCTCGTGCAGCGATTCCGGGGGCAGCACGTCGGTGCCGAACGCCTCGGCCAGGTCCCGGTGCACCTCGGCGGTGGCGGCACCGAGCCGGTGCGCCTCGCCGGAGAAGTCACCGCCGGCGTCGGCCGCGCTGACCGTGTCGCTCTCGTACAGGTCGCGGGCGTACAGGTCGCGGACGCTGGTCGCGGCGAGCGTCCAGCCGTCGGTCGCGGTGCGCAGGTACTTGGACAAGATAGCCAGGGTGGTGGTCACCCCGTCCATCAGCGTCTCGACCGAGCCGTACGGCTCGGCGATGTGCTGGGAGCCGAGCTGGTTCAGCGCGGACGTGACTTCCAGGTCGGGGTTGGGGCCGGCGAAGACCCGGCGGAACACCTTGAGGATCGATTCCTCGCCGTAGACCAGGCTGGTGTTGCTCTGCTCCGCGGTCAGCACGATGCTGTCCAGGCTGGTGTCGATCTCGGCGCTCGGCTCGCGCTGGAAGGCCAGCGAACCGATGGTCTCGTTGCCCGCGATCGCCCGCAGTAGGGTCCGGGTCAGCTCGGGATCGTGCAGCGCGTCGTAGGCGTGCACGCCGTCCTCCAGCGTGCCGATCTTGGCGTGCTCCAGCCAGTCGGGCAGTTCGCGCCGCAACCCGACGAAGATCTGATAGTGGTCGGCGCTGGCGCCGTGGGAGACCAGGACAAGCAGATGCCGCAGGGCAGGATCGCCCGCCACGACCTCGGTGTCAGCGACAACCGCCAGGTCACGGAGCATCCGGCCCTTGCCCGCGAACCACCGCTGCTCCTGCAGCCAGGGCGCGAGCGCATCCTCGAGTCTCATCACCTTGACATACCCACTCCCCCTGAAGGGTCCCGTGAAACTCCCGGGAATCGAGTGTCCGGGGATGACTCGGGCGGCGTTCGGATGGCACCACAGGCTACCGGGCCGCCCGGTCATCCGTTCTCCCCCCTGCCCGGGCCTGCCCGCCTAGTGGTCGTGGTCCTCCCTGGACGGGTGCAGCTGGAACCAGTAGAACCCGTGCCCGGGCAGCGTGAGCAGGTAGTTCAGCTCGCCGATGCGAGGGAACGTGACGCCGCCCATGCACTCCACCGGGGTCACCCCGCGGAACCGCCGCAGGTCCAGCTCGACCGGCTGCGGGAACCGGGACAGGTTGTTGACGCACAAGATCATGTCCGTGCCGTCGGAGCCGGAATCGGCCCCCGGCTCGGCGTCCGGGGTCATCCGGACGAAGGCCAGCACGCTGGGGTTGGACGACACCAGTTCCTGATACTCGCCGGTGCCGAAGACCGGGTGCCGCTTGCGGATCTCGATCATCCGCCGGGTCCAGTGCAGGAACGAGCCTGGGTTGCGGGTCTGCGACTCCACGTTCAGGGCCTGGTAGCCGTAGATCGGGTCCTGGATCGGCGGCAGGTACAGCCGCTGCGGGTCGGAGGTGGAGAAGCCGCCGTTGCGGTCCGGCGTCCACTGCATGGGGGTGCGCACGCCGTCCCGGTCACCAAGCCAGATGTTGTCGCCCATGGCGATCTCGTCGCCGTAGTACAGCACCGGCGACCCGGGCAGGGACAGCAGCAGCGCGGTGAACAGCTCCAGCTGGTTCCGATCGTTCTCGAGCAGCGGCGCGAGCCGCCGGCGGATCCCGATGTTGGCCTTCATCCGGGGATCCTTGGCGTACTCGGTGTACATGTAGTCGCGCTCGTCGTCGGTGACCATCTCGAGCGTCAGCTCGTCGTGGTTGCGCAGGAAGATGCCCCACTGGCAGCCGGACGGGATCTTCGGCGTCTGGGCCATGATCTCCGAGATCGGGTAACGCTGCTCCCGCCGCACGGCCATGAAGATCCGCGGCATCAGCGGGAAGTGGAACGCCATGTGGCACTCGTCGCCCCCGGTGGACGGGTCGCCGAAGTACTCGACCACGTCAGCCGGCCACTGGTTGGCCTCGGCCAGCAGCACCCGGTCCGGGTAGAGCCGGTCGATCTCGGCCCGGATCCGCTTCAGGTACTCGTGCGTCTCCTTGAGGTTCTCGCAGTTGGTGCCCTCCCGCTCGTACAGGTAGGGCACCGCGTCCAGCCGGAACCCGTCGATGCCGAGGTCCAGCCAGAACCGGAGCACCTCGATCATGGCGTCGGCCACGGCCGGGTTCTCGAAGTTCAGGTCGGGCTGGTGGGAGAAGAACCGGTGCCAGTAGTACTGGCCCCGCACCGGGTCGTAGGTCCAGTTGGACTGTTCGGTGTCGACGAAGATGACCCGGGCGTCGGCGTACTGGTCGTCGGTGCTGGACCACACGTAGAAGTCGCCGAACGGCCCGTCGGGGTCGGACCGGGAGGCCTGGAACCACGGGTGCTGGTCGCTGGTGTGGTTCATGACCAGGTCGGCGATCACCCGCATGCCCCGCTTGTGGGCCTCCTCCACCATCTCCACGAAGTCGCCGATGGTGCCGTAGTCGTCCAGCACCTTCATGAAGTCGGAGATGTCGTACCCGCCGTCCTTCAGCGGGGACTCATAGATCGGCAGCAGCCAGATGCAGTCGATACCGAGCCACTGCAGGTAGTCCAGCCGGGAGGTGAGCCCGCGCAGGTCGCCGGTGCCGTCGCCGCTGGAGTCGGCGAAGCCACGGATCAGCACCTCGTAGAACACCGCGCGCTTGTACCACTCGGGGTCCCGGGCCCCTTCGAAGGAGAACGGATCGGGTATCGGCTCGCCGGGAGTCGACGGGAAGCCGCCCATCTGGGCGGTGAACGGGCTCGGGTCGCTGGCGGCGTGAGGGTCTGTCACGACTGGGTTCTCCTGCTTGTTCCGTGCTGTCACTGGCCAGGCCGAACTGTCTGTCTGAGACGATCGGGCACTGTCCAGGCCGATTGGGCGTTCAGGGCCTCCTGGCCAGCCTCGCGGTCCGCCCGTCAGCCGGGCCGGACCGTGAAGATGTGCGCAGGACGAGACGGATCGAGGCGAACATAGTTGGCCTGCCCCCATCGGTAGGACTCGCCGCTGAGCTCGTCGGTGACGCTGAGCTCAGTGCCCCAGTCCAGACCCAGTGCCGGCAGGTCCAGCCAGACGGTCGCCTCACGGGCCTGATGCGGGTCGAGGCTGATGACCGTCAGGACGGTGTCGGCCGCTGTGCCGCCGTACCCTGCCGTGCCAGCCAGGCCCGATTCCTCCGGCGGGGTGACGCTCTTGGAGAACGCGAGCCAGTCCGGCTGATCGACAGTATGAAAGCGTAGGTTACGCAGCCGGTGCAGGGCCGGGTGCGATTTCCGGATTCTGTTGAGCGCGGCGATGTACGGCGCGATGCCGAGGTTTTCCCGCGCGGCCTGGTCCCAGTCCCGCAGCCGGTACTGGTACTTCTCGGAATCCATGTACTCCTCGCTGCCGGGGCGTACCGGAACGTTCTCGCACAACTCGTACCCCGAGTAGATACCCCAGGTCGGCGAAAGCATGGCCGCGAGAACGGCCCTAATCTTGAACGCCGCCTCCCCTCCGTGCTGCAGATACTCGTGCAGGATGTCGGGCGTGTTGGGGAAGAAGTTCGGCCGCATGTAGGCCGCCGTCTCACCGGACAGGTCCTGCAGGTACTCGGTCAGCTCGTCGGCGTGCTTCCGCCAGGTGAAGTAGGTGTACGACTGGTGGAAACCGGCCATCGCCAGCCCGTGCATCATGGCGGGCCGGGTGAACGCCTCGGCCAGGAACAGCACGTCCGGGTCGGAGTCGTGGATCTCGCCCAGCAGCCGTTCCCAGAACGCCAGCGGCTTGGTGTGCGGGTTGTCCACCCGGAAGATCCGCACCCCGTGGCTCATCCACAGCCGCAGCACCCGCAGCGACTCGGCGTAGATGCCCTCGGGGTCGTTGTCGAAGTTGATCGGGTAGATGTCCTGGTACTTCTTGGGCGGGTTCTCCGCGTACGCGATCGTGCCGTCGGCCCGGGTGGTGAACCATTCGGGGTGCTCCTTGACCCAGGGGTGGTCGGGCGAGGCCTGCAGCGCGAAGTCCAGCGCCACCTCCATGCCCAGTTCCCGGGTCTGGGCCACGAACGCGTCGAAGTCCTCGAACGTGCCCAGGTCCGGGTGGATCGAGTCGTGGCCGCCCTCCGGCGCGCCGATGGCCCACGGCGACCCCGGGTCGCCCGGCTGCGGGTCCAGGGTGTTGTTGCGGCCCTTGCGGAACGCGGTCCCGATGGGGTGGACCGGTGGCAGGTACACCACGTCGAAGCCCATCTCGGCCACCGCGTCCAGCCGGTGCGCGGCGGTCCGGAACGTGCCGGACACCGGCTCGCGGCGGCCCATGGGGTCGATCTGGACCCCTTCGGAGCGGGGGAAGAACTCGTACCAGGACCCGTACAGGGCCCGCTCCCGGTCCACCACCAGCGGCATCCGCCGGGACCTGGTCACCAGCTTGCGCAGCGGGTAGGCCGCCAGCATCCGGATGATCTCCGGCTCGCGGGTGGCGGCCAGCCGGTCCCACGGGGTCAGCTTGGGGTCCCGCAGCAGCCCGGCCACTTCGGTCAGCGCGGCCCGGACCACGTCCGGGGGCAGCGGCTTGTCGCTGGGCGGCTCACCGGGCCCGGGGGCCGGCAGCCGCACCCGGGACGACCGGATGATCGACTTGGCCGCCTGGTCGAACAGCAGTGCGCCTTCGGCCATGACCAGCTCGACGTCCTGGCCCCGCGGCACCTTGATGCCCGCGTCGTGGTGCCAGTCGGCGATGGGGTCCGACCAGGCCTCGACCCGGAACGACCAGTCGCCTGCCCGGGTCGCCGTGACGTCCGTGCCCCACCGGTCGGTGCCCGGTGCGAGCTCGTGCATCATCTCCATCGGCAGGTTGCTGCCGTCCGGGTCGCGCAGCACTGCGGCCGCCGCCACCGCGCCGTGTCCCTCCCGGAACACCGTCGCACTCACCGGGAACGTCTCTCCCGCCACTGACTTGGCCGGGCGCCGCCCGCAGTCCACCGCGGGCTGAACGTCGAGGATGGGAATTCGTCCGATCACGGCAGTCACGGTACCGACGTTGCTGGTAGCCATGCCAGTGCGGTACCCGCGGTGGTCAATAACATCTCTGCCACTGGTTGCCCGGGAGACACTTTTTCATAATTAACTGGTTCACCCGTGGTGTGAGTAACCTCGTGCGGTCCATGTGCCGGACGGCGCTCCGTCCGGGGCGCGGGCCGGCGCTGGAGTTCCTGTCCGGTTCCCGCTCATCGGCACAAACCAACTAAGGTCACTCATCGTGAAAGCCATTCGCCGGTTCACCGTCCGTACCGTACTGTCTGACGCGCTGGCGCCGCTGCGCGAGCTGATGCTCAATCTCCGCTGGTCATGGAACCCGGAGACGGTAGAGCTGTTCGCATCGATCGACCCGGCGGTCTGGGCGGCCTCCGGCGGCGACCCGATCACCATGCTCGGCTCCCTGCGCCCGGAGAAGCTGGCCGCGCTGGCGGCGGACCAGGATTTCCTGGACCGCCTGACCGCCGCCGCCGGGGACCTCGATGGCTATCTGTCCGGCTCGGGCTGGTTCCAGCGGGCCCGGGACGCCGCCGGGACCGCGGATGCCGAACTGCCCGCGGCGCCGGCCGCGATCGCGTACTTCTCGCCCGAGTACGGCATCACCGAGGTGCTGCCGCAGTACTCCGGCGGCCTCGGCATCCTGGCCGGTGACCACCTCAAGGCGGCCAGCGACCTGGGCGTGCCGCTGATCGGCGTGGGCCTGCTGTACCGGCACGGTTACTTCACCCAGTCGCTGTCCGCCGACGGCTGGCAGGGCGAGCGCTACCCGGCCAGCGACCCGAACGGCCTGCCGCTGGAGCTGCTCCGCGACGCCGGCGGGACCCCGGTGCGGATCACCGTGACCCTGGCCGAGGATCAGACGCTGACCGCGCAGGTCTGGCTGGCCCGGGTGGGCCGGGTCCCGCTGCTGCTGCTCGACTCCTACGTGGAGGAGAACGAGCCGGCCCTGCACGAGGTCACCGACCGGCTGTACGGCGGCGGCACCGAGCACCGGCTGCGCCAGGAACTGCTCCTCGGCGTGGGCGGCGTGCGCGCGGTGCGGGCCTTCTGCGCCATCACCGGGCATGCCGAGCCGGAGGTGTTCCACACCAACGAGGGGCACGCCGGCTTCCTCGGCCTGGAGCGCATCCGCACCTACATCGGCCAGGGCCTGAGCTTCGACGAGGCGCTGGAAGCGGTCCGGGCCGGCACGGTGTTCACCACCCACACCCCGGTCCCCGCGGGCATCGACCGCTTCCCCCGCGACCTCATCGAGCGCTACTTCAGTAAGGACAGCTCCGACCCCGAGCTGCCGATCGCCGTGCTGGATGTACAGAGAGTGCTCGCGCTGGGGGCCGAGACGTTTCCCGGCGGCGACCCGCACGTGTTCAACATGGCCGTGATGGGCATGCGGCTGGCCCAGCGGGTCAACGGCGTGAGCAAGCTGCACGGCCAGGTCAGCCGGGAGATGTTCTCCGGCCTGTGGCCCGGCTTCGAGGAGGCCGAGGTCCCGATCGGCTCGATCACCAACGGCGTGCACCCGGCCACCTGGGTCTCGACCGGCCTGCTGGGCTTGGCCGACCCGGGCGCCGAGGTGCTCAGCCAGGGCGGCAACTGGGACTGGGAACGTGTCGCTGACCTGCCCGCGGACCGGATCTGGGCCGCCCGGCGGGAGCAGCGGGCGGTGCTGGTGGCCGACGCGCGCCAGCGGCTGCGGGCTTCGGCGAAGCAGCGCGGCGCCAGCGAGGCCGAGCTGACCTGGATCGACGACGTGCTCGACCCGGACACGCTGACGATCGGCTTCGCCCGCCGGGTGCCGTCCTACAAGCGGCTCACGCTGATGCTGCACGACCAGGACCGGCTGTGCGAGCTGCTGCTGGACGCCGACCGCCCGATCCAGATCGTGATCGCGGGCAAGGCCCACCCGGCCGACGAGGGCGGCAAGCGGCTCATCCAGCAGATGGTCCGGTTCACCGACGACCCCCGGGTCCGCGGCCGGATCGTGTTCCTGCCCGACTACGACATGGAGATGGCGCGCTCGCTCGTCCGCGGCTGCGACGTCTGGCTGAACAACCCGCTCCGCCCGCTGGAGGCGTGCGGCACGTCCGGCATGAAGGCGGCGCTGAACGGCGGCCTGAACCTGTCCATCCGGGACGGCTGGTGGGACGAGTGGTCCGACGGCGCCGATGGCTGGGACATCCCGTCCGCTGACGGCGTGGCCGACCCGGACCGCCGGGACGAGCTGGAGGCCTCGGCCCTGTACGAGCTGCTCGAGAACTCGGTGGCGCCGCTGTTCTACGACCAGGACGCGGCCGGCGTGCCCGACGGCTGGGTGGAGATGATCCGGCACACGCTGCGGGTCCTCGGCCCGCGCGTCCCGGCCGAGCGGATGGTCCGCGACTACGTGACCACGCTGTACGCCCCGGCCGCGGCGTCGGTCCGGGCGCTGGCCGACGGTGGCTCGTTCACCACCGCCCGCGAGCTGTCGGCGTGGAAGCGCCGGGTCGAGCTGGCCTGGCCGTTCGTCCGGATCGACCACGTCGAGGCCGACGCGGGGGAGCCCCAGCTGGGCACGCCGCTCACCATCCGGGCCGCGGTGGCCCTGAGCGAGCTCACCCCGGACGACGTGTGCGTCGAGGTGGTCTACGGTTCGGCCAACGAGCACGACGAGCTGATCGACCCGTCGTTCCTGTCGCTGTCACCCGACCCGGCCAGCGGCCACGACGGCGACGCGACCGTGCGCTACTCCGGTGACATCGAGCTGGCCCAGCCCGGCCCGTTCGGCTACACGGTGCGCGTGCTGCCCCGTCACCCGCTGCTGGCCAGCCGGGCCGAGCTGGGACTCGTCACCGCGCCCGACGCGCCCGCCGGGATGACCAACGGCGACCTGCGCTGAGCCGCCCGGCTCTGCGCTGAGCCGCCCCGCTCGCGGCGGACAGGTCACGGCTGAGAGGCTGTATCGCGGAACGCTGGCAACGTCAGGAGGCTGTCATGGGCGACTTCGTCCGTGTGGAGACCGCAGCGGGTATCGCGACCATCCGGCTGGACCGGCCGAAGATGAACGCGCTCAACGGCCAGCTACAGCGGGAGATCGGCGCGGCCGCGGCTGAGGTCAGTGCCGACTCAGAGGTGCACGCCGTCATCCTCTACGGCGGTGAGCGCATCTTCGCCGCGGGGGCCGACGTCAAGGAGATGTCCGAGTCCAGCCCGGCCGAGATCATGGACCTGGCCGCGGGCATCCAGGCCGCGTTCAAGGCGGTGGCGCACATCCCCAAGCCGGTCGTCGCCGCGATCACCGGCTACGCCCTGGGCGGTGGCCTGGAGCTGGCGCTGTGTGCGGACTTCCGGGTCCTGGGGGAGGGCGCCCAGGTCGGCCAGCCCGAGATCCTGCTCGGCATCATCCCCGGCGCGGGCGGCACCCAGCGGCTGCCCCGGCTGATCGGCGTGTCCAAGGCCAAGGACCTGGTCTACAGTGGCCGCTTCGTCAACGCCACCGAGGCGCTGGCCATCGGCCTGGCCGACCTGGTCGTGCCGGACGCCGACGTCTACCAGGCCGCCCAGGGCCTGGCCGGCCGTTACGTGGCCGGCGCCCCGCTGGCCCTGCGCGCGGCCAAGCAGGCCATCAACGCGGGCCAGGACGTGGACCTCGACGACGGCCTGGAGATCGAGCGGCTGCACTTCACCGGCCTGTTCGCCACCGAGGACGGGCGGGCCGGCCTGCGCAGCTTCGTCGAGAACGGCCCCGGGAAGGCGACGTTCAGTGGCCGATGAACTGACGCCCGCCGACCCGGGCCTCAACCTGGACATGGTGACGGCGGCGCTGCGGGCCGACAGCGCCGACGTGGCCATCTACGCCCGGGTGCTGACCGAGTCGCTGAGCGAGGCGCTGCCGCCCGGCACCGTGGTGGTGGAACGCGAGCGCTCGATGTCGGACCGGATGAAGGGCCGCCCCGGCCAGGTGTCCAAGATCGTGGTCCGGCTGGACGACCAGGTCATGACCCTGGCCGTGCAGCGGGGCCAGCCCGTGACCGAGATCTGCCGCGAGGTCCGCGGGGTGGTCCTGTCCCGGACCCCGGTGCCGCTGGCCGACTGGTACTCCGCCCTGGCCAGCGCCCTGGTCACCCACGCCGAGCGCAACGCCGCCGCCGCCCAGGCTCTCCGCAAACTGGTCACCGGCACTTGACCCCCGCTCACCCC
>CAXUJF010000125.1:4877-12344 GCA_964250865.1 uncultured Streptosporangiaceae bacterium | reverse complement strand
CGCCTCTGCAGGTCCTGGTCGAGCAGTTGGGCGGCGGTCGCTGGCTGCTTATCCTGGACAACCTCGAGCAGGTGCTCGAGGTCGCCAGCGACCTCGGGGAGCTGCTGGGCCGCTGCCCGCAGGTAGCGATCCTGGTAACCAGCCGGACGGTGCTGGGGCTGCGGGCCGAGCGTGACTACCCGGTGCCGCCGCTGATGCTGGCGGATGACCCAACCGTGCCGGTGGAGACCCTGCTCGCGTCGCCTGCGGTGATGCTTTTCGTGGATCGGGCCCGCGCGGTCCGTCCCGACTTCAGGCTCACGGAGGCAAACGCCGCGGCGGTGGCCGAGATCTGCCGGCGCCTGGAAGGCCTGCCGCTGGCCATCGAGCTGGCCGCGGCCCGGATCCGGCTGCTGGACCCCGAGGCGCTGCTGCGCCGGCTGGCGACCTCCGTGGATGTGCTGGGGAAGGGTCCGGTGGACCTGCCGCAACGGCAGCGCACACTGCGGGACACCGTGCAGTGGAGCGTGGACCTGCTGGACGACGACGAGCGGTCGCTCCTGGAGACTATGGCGATCTTCGTGGACGGCTGGACCATCGCCGCCGCCGGTCAGGTCGCAGACCTGGCCGAGGACCGGGTGCTGGATTTGTCGGAGGCACTGGCCCGCAGCAGCCTGATCCAGCTCGACAGCACCGAAACCGGCCCGCGGCTGCGAATGCTGAACATCATCCGCGAGTTCGTCGCGGAGCGTCTGGCGGCGCGGCCCGATGTCGCCGAGATCAGGCGCCGCCACGCCGACTACTACCGGGCGCTGGCCGAGCAGGCCGACCGGATGCTACGGGGCCTCGACCAGGATCACGCGGCCGAGGGGCTGGAGCCGGAGGCGGCCAACCTGGCCGCCGCAGTGGGCTGGCACCTCGCCAATGACCCCGGCCCGCTGCCGCACCTGTTCCGGGTCCTGTGGCTGTTCTGGGGGCTGCGGGACCACCTGGGCGAGGCTCGAACCTGGATCGACCAGCTAATGCGCGCTGGCGATGGTTTGGAGCCACACGCTCAGGCTGAGCTGCTGTGGACGGCGGCAGTAACTGACCTTGAGGTGGTGGGCGACGACCAGGCCGCGCTGACCACCAGCCAGCGCCTCAGCCCGCTGCTGGCAGAGATCCAGGATCCCTACCTGCACGCGGTGTCCCAGGTGGCCATGGCGGGAATCTCAGCGGTCGTCGGTGACTTCGACGGCGCCTTGCGGGGAGAGTTGGCCGCCCTGGACGAACTCCGCGGCCAGGACGAGCCGTACTGGACGACCGTGGCCATCCTTTCCTGCGGCCTGATGGAGACGGCCATGGGACGCCACGAGGCCGCCCTCGGTCACCTGCGGGAGGCGCGGGCCCTAGCGGACCGGTTCGATCACGCTGGGCTAAGTGCCTGGTCTCAGGTGCAGCTAGGCATCCTGGCCCTCATGCGGGGCCAGACCGAGGAGGCCCAGGCGCTGCTGGACGAGGGACTGGAGCTGAGCTTGGCCACCCACAGCACCCGCAACGTGACCCTGTGCCTAACTGCGTTCGCTCAGCTGGCGTTCGTCCAGGGCGACGGAAAAAGGGCCGCGCTGCTGGCGGGGGCGGCCGAGGGCCTTCGCCAGCGTGTCGGCCTCCGAGCGTGGCCGCTGCAACGGCAGGGAGAAGCACAGGTGGTGGCCCAAATCGGGCAGGCACTGGGCGCAGACCAGTTTGACCAGAACTTCGACGCTGGCGTCCGGCTCAACCGCCGACAGGCAATAGCGGCTGCCCGCGACCCACGCAGCACCGGCGCTGTGACCCCTTAAGAGGCCACCCGGTACCCCTCGCATGGCATTCGTTTCCGGGAGAATGTGACCGTGACAGCGCCGCAGAGCGTATTAGCTCCCAGCACGGCATATGCCCGCTGTTCCAGGTCTGGTTGCTGGAACGCCGCCGCTGCGCCGAGGGGGCGCTGAGAGACTGGGATGCGGCAGTGGTACCGCTAGCGCGACCTGCCGCCTGGACCGAATACGTTCGGCCGCCGCGTTCCGCGCTGTGGTGTGGTTGCGGTTGCCCGTAAGGCTGAAGCAGCCCTGTTGCGCTGATCGCGGTGGCGTGGTCTGACTGGTCAGGGTCCCGGGGGGATGACCTGGACCTCAGGAGTATCAGTCCGCTCCTTACGGACCTGGCCGGTGATTTGCTGCTGCTCGGTGACCGTCTCGACGCGGAGCCGGACTCGCTCGACCGGCACTGACTCCATCTGTACCACCGGCCGCTCGGCGTGCAGGATCATCCAGCGCCCGGCGGCACTGCCGGTATTCCCGGTCCTGCTAGTCAGCTCCCCGTCAGCACCAACGCCAGGCTCCTCGTCACCGGAGGCCGCTGGCTCGAGCTCGAGCCGGACCTCTTCATGGGATACCAGCACCGTCAGGGTGACCTCCTCGGTCACCACCTGCTTCACCAGCCGGGCCCGCCCGGACACCACTCGTTGCATGCCCACCCGCAGCCGTTCCTCCGACAGGACCAGGCCGCCGTCGGCGTCCCGGTCCCCAGCGGCCCGGCCGGTCCCGGTTGCGGCCTGAGCGTAGTACTGGGCCAGCGTCCCGGCGCCGGCGGCAGGCATGTGGCCGTCGCTGTCCAAGCCCGGCCATGGGGCGTCGCTGATCATCTGCTCGGTGACCGCCAGGATCAGCTGGCCGCCGCGGACCTCCGAGCCGGCCAGCGGCGCGAACCGGTCGCCGCTGTTGCCTGCGCCCGCAGGGACCAGGACCCAGCCCGGCTGGCCGGTCCCGTCGCTTACGTAAACCTGGCTTACCGTCCCTACCGTGCGGCCCTCCGCGTCGAGCACGGGGCAGCCGGTCAGATCCTCGTATTGTCCAGCACTCATCGCGGTTATCACCTTCCGGAAGACCATGCCTGTCAGGCACGGGCCGCTGCCGCACCAGACCCTGGATCGTCAGTGCAGGCATCTGGGGCCCCGCACGGGTTCACCGGCGGAGGCATCGCGGCTCAACTTGTGGATTAAATCTTGGAGCGGATGGGTGGCTGGCCGCCAGCGTTCTGGTGGCCTCAGTGCAGGGGCGCGTTCTGGTCTTCGGTGATGCCTGCCCCCTGGCTGGAGGCTCCTGATTCCGCGTGGGAGATCGCGTTCTGCACGGTACTGATCCCGGATGCGTCGCCGCCTTTGAGTTTGGTGACGGCGGTCTGGATGGTTTCGCTGACGGTCCGCAGCGGGGACAGGATGACCTTGCACAGGGCCGGACTGTTCTGCGCCGCTGCGGCCGACAGCCGGATCTCGCGCTTGATGAACAGCGCGGCCAGGGCGGCCTTGGCGAAGGCGGTCAAGCGCCCATGTGCTCCGGACCGGAATGTCCCGGCCCGGTAAGGCTTGTAGATGTAGCGGTGGAAGGCGCCGAAGCCCAGCGCAGCGTGCGTGACGAACTTGGTCTTGGCGAACCCGGAAGCCTGAGCCGGGCATGCTGTCGCCGCAGCGGACGGGGCCGCTATCGCGCTGCTGGCTGAGGCCGGGGTACTGCTGGCCGGGGTACTCGACGTCGAGGTCTTGCAGCCGGCGGCGAGGAACATCACCAGGCTCAGGGACAGGACCAGGGTCATCAGGCGCTTCATCGTTCTCCTCACGTGTACCGCGAGCTCGCGTAGCCAACGCGCTCGCGATCATGTTCACAGCGCATGCGCTGTCAGCTCGACCCGGTGAGCCAGGGCTGTGTCCTGACTACAGCGCTGCCGGCCGGGTTGCGGTCAGAGCATTTTGCCGAGACCGCCGAGCTTGTCTTCCATCAGATGGGTTGATGCCGCACTTGGACAGGATCTGGGCGGGCCGGAATTGCTGGCATCGAGCTGGGCCGGGCAGCTCACTGCCGGCCAGGACAGCTTGATCATCGTGTCCCTGGCTGCGCAGCAGCGGCATGATCTGATCTCTGCCGATCTTCATGAGCTTCCCAGGTCCGCCAGTTGCTGCGGGGAAACCGGGCCGGCCACGGGTGGCCGGCCCGGCTGCCGCCGCGGTGTGGGAGCTGGCGGATGATGTCAGTCAGTGTCGGTGCGGGTGTCAATGCCGGTGTCGGTGTCGGGGTCGTCGATCTGCTCCTTGCGGAGGGTCTCGCTGACCTCGTGCTGCTCGGTGACGGTCTCCTTGCCGAGCCGGACCCGCTCGACCGGGACGGTCTCCTTGGCCGTGACGGGACGCTCGGCGTGCAGGGTGACCTCGTGCTCTTCCTCGCTGATGTCCGCGCCGGAGGTGGCCTGGCCGATGTTGGCGTCGGTGATCGGCTCCCGCTCGAGGCGGACTTCTTCGTGGCTGACCGGGACGGTGGTGGTGACGTTCTCGGTCACGACGTACTTGCGCAGCCGGGCCCGCCCGGCCTGAACCTGCTCGGTGCCGACGTGCAGCCGCTCCTCCGAGCGGGTCATCGCGTCATCCGTGGTGGGCCCGGACGTGTCCCGGCCCTGGATGCCTTCCCGGCCGGACAGGTCCTCGCGGGTTTCTCCCGCATACGCCTGGCCCTGGCCCTCGGAGGCCGGCTGGGCGGTGTTGCCGAGGTACCCGTCGTAGTAGCGGTAGAGGGCCTCGTTCTCCTCATCACTGATGTGGCCGTCGGGGTCGACGCCGGGAGCGTCTTTGACCATGTCCTTGGTCACGGCCAGCTGCAGGTTGTCGCCGCTGGTGCGGGAGCCGTAGAGCGGGGCGAAGCTTTCCTTGGTGCCGAACAGGCCGGTGCTGATGGTCACCCACAGCGGCTGGCCGCTCTGGTCATCGACGTAGATCTGCCCGATCTTGCCGAGCTTGGCGCCGTCGCTGTCGACCGCGGTGCGGCCTTCCATGTTCTGCAGGTCGTCGGTGGTGGTCATGATTTCGTGCTCCTTCGGTGAAGTGGTACGAGGGACGGGATGATGATGCGGACACCGCCCCCGGGTCGGTGGCCGGCGGTGAGCGGGCCGCCGGCGGTTAGTGGGTCAGTAGCGGTGGGCGCCGTATCGTTCGCCGTCGCCGGCGCTGCTGGCCTGGGTGCTGACCGTGTCTTTGGCCTGCTGGGCCTGGGCCCTGATGCTGGGGGCGTTGCGGGCTGATTCGGTGATCTTGGGCTTTTCCTCGTCGTACTTGTCCGCGACGGATTCCCACCGCTGGGACATGGTCTTGATGCCGCCACCGCCGACGGCGACGATGACCACGCCGGCCAGAGCGGCGAGGGCGGCATACAGCACGGCGTTGACGACGTTGGTGGCCACGTGCAGCTGGTCGAGGGCGGCGATGATCCCGAACGCCAGGATCAGGCCCGAGACGACGTTGCCCAGCACTTTGGCGTAGGAGATGCCGGACAGGCTGTTCTCGATCAGGGCCTTGGCTGCGGCGGCGATCGCCGAGGCGATGATGACGATGATGATCGCGACGAACACCAGCGGCAGGTACGCGATCACGGCGTGCAGGTAGGTGCTGACCGGGTTGGTGCCGAACACCCCGAACGCGGTTGACAGCACGAACAGCATCAGCGCGTAGTAGACGATCTTGGCCAGGATGTCGGAGGCGTCGTACTTGCTGGACTCCAGCGCCTTCTTGATCCCGCCCCGTTCCACGGCCCGGTCGAACCCGACCCGGGTCAGCACCGCGGAAATCGCCTTCGTGATCACCTTGGCGATCAGCCATCCCACGATCAAAATGATCAGGAACACCACGAATTTCGGAATGAACGTCGCGACATTGGACCAGGCGTTCGACAACCCAGTCGTGTAATTAAGAGCAACAGGCATGAACGAGCACCTTATTTCAGGATTGAAATACCCGGCACCCGGGTATCTTTCACGGCTTACGGTTACGCGGTGCAGCCATCCAGATTCCACTCGGACGGCTAAGTAACTTCTCAGACTCTGTGGTGCCCAGCCGTCCAGGAAATGTTTGCAAACCCTGCCGGCAGCAGGCCCCCTGAGCCCCCCCGGCCGTGATGAGCAGATCTTCCGCAGCAGAACCCGGTCGATGCACGATCTCCTGCTTGTGAAACGCCTGAGCCGCGCCGACGTTACGCAAGAGCTGATAACAAATATTCCGCCTGCTGGATGGCGCATCTTCCATCGCCGTAACCTCAGCTCCGGTCGGGTCTTCATTCTTGAACAATTGCGGGCAGCTTCAGCCAACTCGTGCTCTATAAGTTAGACACGGGCCAGCGGAAAATGTCGCAAAATTTTTCCAGGAGATGACATGATTTGTTCGGCGGCGGCCTCGAAAGATCATTAACAGGCGGCTCGGGTCCATGTCCGCTGCCGGCGACAGCGGCCAGCACGGTCAACTCCCGGGGCGGGACGGCCGGCGGCTGGTATGTCATCTTTGCCGCCTCGGGGCCAGTGAAGAGCCCGACGATGATGACGGGCTGGCAATCAGCCAGGCAGGCACGCCGCCGGCCAGCATGCCGCAGTCTCAGAAAGACCGTTGCGAGGATATGGGCGGCGCGGTGTCTAACCTTCGGGTGCACAGCGAGGGGCCAAGATCCCCGGCCTCAGTAATCGCAGAGCCTGCAGCCATTAATCCCGACCGATCGAAGGAGCGTGCCTTCATGAGCCAGCCCACCGGCTCCAGGACCAGCGACACCCCGGCCACCACCAGCACGACGGCCAGCCCGGCCACCCGGGACCGGCTGGCCACCGACGACGGGCAGATCACGGTCGCGGACAACGTCGTGCAGAAGATCGCCGGGAAAGCCTGCCGGGAAATGTCTGGGGTCCACTCCATGGGAACCAGCGGCAGCCGGGCGTTCGGGTCGATCCGCGAGCGCATCCCGGGCAGCTCTGGGCCGAACGTGGCTCAGGGGGTCGGGGTCGAGGTCGGCGAGACCGAAGCCGCCGTCGACCTGGACATCGTGGTCGATTACGGAGTGGCCATCGCCGAGCTGGGCCGCGCCATCCAGCGCAACGTCAAACAGACGGTCGAGCGGATGACCGGCCTGAACGTGGTCGAGGTCAACATCGCCGTCGACGACGTGTACCTGCCGACCGACGACGACGGCCAGGAGGCTGCGCCCTCCCGGGTGTCTTGACCACTCCAGCGCCTGGCAGCCCGGTCGCGCCTGCCGTCGTCGACGGGGTGGACGTGGACGCGGTGGCGACGGCTGTCACCGCTTGTGCGGGTGTCGTCCAGGAATGGCCGCCAGGTCTGCCCGGCCCGGCCGTGACGCGGAGTCGATGCCGGCGTCCTGGAGGATCTGCCAGACGCCGGCGGGGCGAGTTTGTGCCCGGGCTGACCATCTCGCCGTGGATGCGCCGGTAGCCCCAGCCGGATCTTCGCCCGGCTCAGGCAGATCGCGATGAGCGTGCGGAACTGCGGGTAGTTCCCGCCCGGACAGCAAAGCCAAGTCGCGAGAGCGCTGGTGACTACGGACACGATGGCGCCGATCAACGCCGTCGCATCATCTTCAGGCGGTCGACGAGCATGCCAGCCACCCAGCCGCTGCCGGCGCCCCGCAACACCACGGTGCCCCCGGGGGCCGG
>CAXUJF010000125.1:3601-4867 GCA_964250865.1 uncultured Streptosporangiaceae bacterium | reverse complement strand
ACCCTCTCGCGGCGTGCCCCCACACGCCCCCCCCCCCCCCCCCCGCCGCCCCCCCCAAACACCCGGGTGCCCCGGCCCTCTGCCGGGGGGCACCGGTGGTTAGCCGTGCTCCGCCGGTTTACTGCATTGCGGGCGGCGTGAGGTCAGGAGCCGTTGTAATGCTCGCGGCTGCCTGCCTTGGCCAGGCCGCGGCTGATCATGTAACCGACGGCCAGGATCCGATGTAGAGCCAGGCCGTGTTCGCCCGGAAATAGTCGCCGTGGGTGTGAGTGCCACCGACCAGATCTGATGCGATGAGCACGCCGGCCACGGCGGCGATGAACACCATGAGCTCGGTGGTCTTGAACGATGCCTTGGTTTCGGTGCTGCGGCGAGGCTCGACGTGCGCCGGCCGGTCACTGGTGTAATTGGCGGTGCCGGACGTAGCCCCTAGCGGGCGACTGTCAGCGCTGGAGCCAATATCAGTTGACGTGCTCATGTATCTCCAAAAAAAGAGCTGGACAGCCACTTTCCTGGCCGCCAGCAAGACACCGCCTCAACTGGGGCGGCGTTGCAAGTACCGTAACGTTGTACGCTTACGATGCTAACGTACAGAGTAAGCGTATCAGAGTCCGACATATTCCAGAGGGGCAGCAGGTGACCGCCCGCATGCGCGTCCCCGCCGGACCGCACGAACCCAGCCGTCCGGGCATGAGCACCGAGCGCATCATGGCGGCCGCCCTGCAGATCGTGGACACCGAAGGTGCCCAGGCCCTGACCATGCGCCGTCTCGGGCAGGCCCTCGACCGGAAAGTGATGACGCTGTACCGGTATGTTCCCAGCAAGGACGCGCTGCTGGACGGCGTCGTGGCGCGGGTCCTCACCGACCTCACCATCAACCCCGCTGCCGCTGATTGGCGGCAAGAACTACGCGACCTCGCCGTCTCATTCCGAGGCCTCGCGCTCGCTCACCCGCACGCCGTGCCGCTGCTGGTCACCCGGCCACTCAGCAGCCCCCTCGGGCAACGGCCAACTGCCGCTTTGCGGCCCCTGGAAGACTTCCTCGAGCTGCTCATCCGCGCCGGGTTCAGCCCCGCCGACGCACTGCACGCCTACCGGCTGTTCTTCGGATTCCTGCACGGACACGTCCTCGACGAGCTACAGGAAGTCATCGACAACCCCGACGAAGCCGACGACCTACTCCGGCTCGGCCTGCACCGCCTGCCCCGCCGCGGAATGCCCCCGCGACCCCGCCAGGCCCCCCCCCACCCCACCGACCCCCGCGCC
>CAXUJF010000125.1:0-3591 GCA_964250865.1 uncultured Streptosporangiaceae bacterium | reverse complement strand
GGATACGCAGCCTGGCCCCCGAACTCGCCAGCTACGACGGAGCCACCCACCTCCAGCAAGGCGTCGAAATGATGATCACCGGCCTGCAATCCCACTTCCGGCCCCCACCACCTGAAACAGCCCGGCAACCACCGTCCTGAGCCACAAATTCTCCGGCAGCCGGTAAGCCGTCCAGCATGCCGAGTGCTGCCCCATCCCGGGATCCTGCGCGCCCCACGAGCGGCTACCACGGTGATCGCGCGGTCAAGTCCACGAAAGCCTCGCCGCGTACGCGCACTCCCGGACCCGTGACTAACGGACGGCACGCCCGGCCACGTAATTCTCGCGGTACGCCAGCAAGTGTATCGCCCCGGCTTATTTGGAGGCATTTGCTTACCGGATGCGATTGACTTACTATGCTTTCCTGCTGTGCGTAGTAGTTTCTTCGTATTCTTTCGGGGAATGTACTTGCAGGCGGAGTGCAGGCGCTCGGTGTTATATCAGTCAACCCATTCCAGGGTCGCGAGCATGACGTCATCGGTGCCGTCACGGCCCTTCCCTCTCGATGAGCTCTTTCTTGTAAAGGCTGTTCAGCGCCTCGGCCGCCGCATTGTCATAAGAATTGCCTTTGCGCCCGATCGACCTGACCGCGCTGATTTCGCTGAGCCGCTCGGTATAGCGGATGGCGGCATACTGAACCCCGCGATCCGAATGATGGACAAGCTGGCTGTCCATCCGGTCGCCGCGAGACCAGACAGCCATTTCGAGCGCGTCGAGCGTAAGCTCGGCCCGGAGCGTATCGGCAACCTGCCAGCCGGCAATCATCCGGGAAAACCGGTCAAGGATGAACGCCGCATAAACAAACCCAGCGGAAGTCTCTATATAAGTAATGTCAGCTACCCAGCGGCAGTTGGGCGCCGAGGCGGTGAAGTCGCGTTCCAGCAAATCAGGCGCCTCACCTGGCCGACCGAGCCGGACACGGTGGCCCGCGGCCGCTTCTTCCTGGCCCGAAGGCCCAGGCCCATCTCGGGCATCAGCCGCTCGACTGTGCACCGCGCGACCTCGATCCCGTCGCGATTCAACTCGCGTCACATCTTTTTCAGCACCATAAAGCTTTCGCCCTTTCTTTTCCCTTGCCCGCCTAATCGCCGTCTTCAGCTTCTCGTCGCGCTTGTCCCGTGCAGACGGATTCTCCTCCCTCTTCTTCGCCGCATAATATGTGGACGGCGGTATTTTCAGGACCGCGCAGGCCGGCTCCACTCTGAACCGGTCCTTATGTGAATCGATGAACTCGACTAGCGCGGAAGCCGGGTGTCGAGTTCCCTCGCGAAATACACGCTCGCCGCCTTCATGATCTCGTTAGCCCGCCGCAGCTCGCGGACTTCCTTTCCAGCCCGGAAATACGCTTCTTGTCGTCGCTCGTGGTGCCAGGCCGCTGCCCGCGGTCAATTTCTGCTTTCTCAACCCAGTTGCGGAGAGTCTCAGGATTGACGCCCAGCTTCTGGCCAACGCTTGCCAGGGTGCCACGCGAACTGCCCGACGCGGCACGCAGCTCGATCATGGTCCTTTGGCGAGAACACATGATCATGCGGAGGCCGTACTCATGCACTACGACAAGCCAGGCCAAGCGACCCAAATGCGCAAAGAACAGGTCGCAGCCCAGGCAGGTTAAAGAACAAGTTCAGGCCGACCGCCAGTCACCGCGGTTAGTTGGCCTTCCTGGTCACGTACAGAGCCTGTCCCGGAATCCGGCGGATGGGTATCCTGCGCGGCTCCGCGAAGCCGGCGCCGCGAAGCCAGCCCCGCAGCTCCGCAGGCGTGTGCATCCGGGATCCGGAGCTGAGGTAGACGAACAGCCCGAGGACGTTCCCCGCCGCCGACTGTCGGTGGGACGGCTCGGCAAACGCGTCCATGACGGCGAGCGACCCGCCCGGCGCCAGCGCGGCATGAGCCTTCGCGAGGAGGCGCGGGATCTGCTCCTCGGCCAGGTGGTGCAGAAGATTGAAGCAGAGCACGCAGTCATAGCCGCCGCCCAGCTGCGCCGTGGTCGCGTCACCGTCGCGGTACCGGACCCGGTCCGCCAGCCCCGCTCCGGCGATGATCTCGCGGCCGATCGCCGCGCTGCCCGGCAGGTCAAGTACGGTGGCGGTGAGCCGTGGGTAGCGTCGGCACAGCTGCGCTGAGTACCAGCCGTGACCGCCGCCGATGTCCAGGAGGGAGCGCGGATCGCCGGGCAGCCGCAGCTTTCTGGCCACCTCAGCCGCACTGAGTCGGGCAAGTTCGAGCTGACCGCTGAGATACCGCCGCCAGTATGGGTCGTCGGCCGGCGCATCGTGGTGCCCAAAGGGCTGCCCGCTGCGGGTTACCTCCTCCAGTCCTGCCCACCAGGTCCAGTAGTCGGCGGTGCCCGCTACGAACTGCGTGACGCCGAGCGCAGATTCCGGGTCCAGCCAGCGCCGGGACGAGCGGCTGAGCTGGTAGCGTCCGGCCCGGCACGTGAGGTGACCAGCAGACCGCAGGCAGTCCAGCAAGAGCTGGGTCGGCAGCGGGTCGAGGCCGAGGTCGTCGGCGAGCTCCGCGGCGGTCGCCGGGCGCTGCGCGAGCCGAGCCGTCATACCCGTGCGGACGGCCGCGATCAGCATTCCCGACAGGGCCATCCCGCCCCACGCCTCGGCGGCGGCCACCGGGACAACGCCGGCTCGCAGGGCGAGCCACTCGGCGGGATTAGCGCCGCGAAGGGAGAGCCACATGGCTAAAGCATTCCATCACTCACCCGGCGGCAGCGGCGGCCACCGGGTGCCGCGACCAATACCGGGATGGCCCTGCCCGCCATGAGGCGAACCCGAGCCCTGATCAGGGCCAGCCATCCGGGCCCCACGCTGGCCATCACCGCCATGATCACCGTGCTGGCTGCCGAGGCGGCGCGACGCGGCGTCGGCCCTCTGCTGGTGGCGCCCGCCGCAGCGGCCGGCCAGCTTTCGATTGGCTGGTCCAACGACGCGTTCGACGCGCGCCGGGACGCCGCGGCCGGGCGGACGGACAAGCCGATCCCCGCGGGCGGCATCAGCCGGCGAGCCGCCGCCACCGCCGCCGTCACCGCTCTGGCCGTGTCGCTGCTGCTCTCTCTGGCCATCGGCGAGATCACCGGGCTGGTGAACGCGGTGATGATGGCGGCCGGGTGGGCCTACAACG
Organism: uncultured Streptosporangiaceae bacterium; assembly: GCA_964250865.1. GTDB lineage: Bacteria > Actinomycetota > Actinomycetes > Streptosporangiales > Streptosporangiaceae > Bog-532. The sequence goes on along the minus strand of CAXUJF010000125.1, from coordinate 420 downwards.
CAGGCCTCAAGTCCACTCTGGCGTCTGGCCTCATGTACGTTGTGGGGTTCGGCCTGATACCCGCGTTCGCGGCCAGCACGCTGCCCGGCCATCCCGCGCCGCGGCCATGGGTTTCCATCGCCGCGGCCCTGCTGGGGCTGGGCGCGCACTTCGCCAACGTGCTTCCTGATCTAGCGGGTGACCAGGCCACCGGAGTACGCGGCCTGCCGCAGCGGGTAGCTGCGCGCTGGGGTCCCGCCGCCGTGCGGGCGACCGCGCTGGCGCTCTTGCTGCTGGCGTCCGCGCTGCTCGTGCTGGTGGCCAGTCGGCCACGGCTGTGGCTCGTGCTGGCCGGGCTGGGCGCCGCCGCGGCGCGCGCGGCGGTCGGCGCCCGCGGCTCGGGGCGGCTGCCGGTCCTGGCCGCTATCGGCCTCGCGGCCC
>CAXUJF010000124.1:0-12359 GCA_964250865.1 uncultured Streptosporangiaceae bacterium | reverse complement strand
CGCGCACCTCCGCCGGGCCCAGCCGGGCCGGGTCCACAGCGGCGGGCGGCCGCCGCCGGGCCCCGGCTGCGTGCTAATGGGCTCGCACCACCGTGGCATCGGCAGCGATCGTCCAGTCCCGGCCGTGCTCCTGGTCGCAGCCGGCGCGCAGCGCGTCCAGGATCGTTTCCCAGGTGCCATCGGCGGACCAGCGGCGATGCCGGTGATAACTGGTTTTCCAGTGCCCGGACCGTTCCGGCAGATCCCGCCACGGGCACCCGGTCCGGGTCCGGAAAAAGATCCCGTCCAGCACCAGCCGGTGATCATTCCACCGGTGCCCCTGCCGCGGATGGCGGGGCAACAGCGGCGCCAGCCGCCCCCATTCACCATCGGTCAGATCATGCCGCTCCCTGCGGCACCGCGCCGCCGAGCTGGGTGACCAGGCGCGCCTGGCCCGCGCGGAAACCTACTCATCAGCCCGAACGGAAGCGGATGGACCGCTGACCGTGTGCGCGCCGACCAGCTGGGCCGCCCGGCGCCTGGTCAGCCGGCTGCCGGACGTCAGCGTGCTGCCCGCGCGGGGCTTTGGCCCCGGGGAAGAGGAGTCCGCCGCCTGGGCTGGCCGCCGGGGCCAGCGGAGGCTGCTCATGGAGGACTTCTACCGGGAAGCCCGCGAGCGGCTGAATATCCTGATGGATTCGGGCGGGCCGTCCGGCGGCCGGTGGAACTTCGACGCCGAGAACCAGACGCCTACCGGGCGGGTGACGTGCCGCTGGCCAGTACGGAAGGCTTTAGTCCGCCAGCTCATCGGCTGGCGGGACTACGTGTGGAACCTGTACTGGCACTTCGGTGACGACTACGGGCCCGCGTCATCCGGCTGATGGTGCTGGGCAACTACGACCTGCAGCGCGGCTGGGACCCGGAGCAGGTCACCCAGTGGTTCCGGGCCAACTTCGTCGACGGCTACGACTGGGTCATGGTCCCCAACGTGGTCGGCATGTCCCAGCACGCCAACGGCGGCCTGATGGCGACCAAGCCGTACGCTGGCGGCGGCGCCTACATCCACCGGATGAGCGACTACTGCGGCGACTGCGCGTACCAGCCAACGGTCCGCCTCGGCCTGCGGGCCTGCCCGTTCACCGCCGGCTACTGGGCCTTCCTGGACCGGTACGCCGACCGCTTCGCCTCAAACCCACGGATGGCCCGCCCGGTCAAGGGCCTGAGCCGGCTGGCCGACCTGCCCCAGGTAATCGCCCAGGAAAAAGACCACGGATCAGACCCACCGTAGCGCAGCCGCGACTGGGTCAGCGGTCGTCCGCCGAGGCTTCCGCCATGAGGGCGCGCGCGGAGTCAAGCTGGTCGGGACTCCTGAGCGCAAGCGGCCGGATGGCGGGCATTTCCCGCCGGATCAAGCCGGACAGCGTTCCGGCGGGCGGCAGCTCAATGAACTGGGTGATGTTGGCCCTGCGCATTGTCGCCATGCACTGATCCCAGCGGACCGGCCCGGCGACCTGAGCGACGACGCGCTCGAGCCAGTCCTTTCCTGAGGTGACGATTCCCCCGTCACGGTTGGACAGCAGAAGGACGGCCGGGTCGCGGACAGCGGTGTCGGCCGAGGCCGCCGCCAGCACCGGGACGGCGGGCGCCATGTACGCGGTGTGGAATGCGCCGGCCACCCGCAGCGGCTGCAACTTGGCGCCAGGCGGGGGGCTCGCGGCGAACGCGGTCAGCTGTTCCAGCGTCCCGCCAGCGACGATATGGCCGGCGGCATTGATGGTGGCCGCGGTGAGGCAGTGCTCGGCAATCGCGGCCATGACGACGGGCTCGTCCCCGCCGAGCACCGCGGTCATGCCCGTCGGCCGCAGCCTCGTCGCCTCGGCCATCGCCCGGCCGCGGACCGCGGTCAGGCAAACGGCGTCCTCAGCGGCCAGCACGCCACCCACCACGCCCGCGGCCAGCTCGCCCACGCTGTGCCCGGCGAGGGCCGCGGGCCGGGGGAGCTGCCCGGCGACCAGCAGTGCGGCTGCCACGAGCAGCGGCTGGGCGTTGGCGGTGTCGGTGATCTCCTCGGCCTTCGCGGTCGTGCCCAGGCGAATCAGGTCAAGGCCAGCGAGTTCTCCCCAGTCGCCGAGCTGCTGCACGCTGCCGGGCAGTTCCAGCCAGGGCGCGAGAAATCCTGGGCGCTGGGCCCCCTGACCGGGGGCTGTCATTATCAGCATCTGCGCTCCGCGTCAGGGCGGACGGCGGGCCGGGCAGTCACGCGGCCAGTCCGGTTACCGGGCCGCGCGGAAAGCCCCGGGGACCCGTTGCCTTGATCCGCAGGGCTTCGAGCGCGGTGGCCCGTCCGGTATCGGTGAAGGAGTAACCCAGGTGCTTCAGGTCAGCGTCCGCGAGCAGTCCCAGGCAACGGCACAAATCGCTGGTTCCCGCAATGGCGACCGCGATGTCGTCGTCATTCGGCGACTCGCCCGTGCGGCGTTCCCGGAAATCCTCCTCTTTCACCGCTGCCCTGATGAGCCGGTGCAGGTCCTTGCTCTCCACCTGATCGTCCTCTAGAACAAGGCCGAGAAACAGTTCGCCGACATAGACATCGAAGTCCCGGCCCTGAAGCAGCCCGGCGGCTGTGGCGTGCCACAGCTGGCGGGGGGCACCTGCGAGCAGGCGCCGTCCTTCGGCACTCAGCCAGACTGCGGAACCGCGGCGTCGGGTGAGCCGCAGTCGGCTCGCGAACTGGTGCAGCCAGTGCAACTCGGGCACGTCGCTCTCGGTGCGGGGCGGATTCGGGCGGCTCCAGCAGAACCGGCCCGCGTTGCGCTGGACAAATACGCGGTTGAGATTGCCGGCCCGGGTGAGCCTGATCCCCTCGTCGAACTGCTCGAGCAGCCAGCGCAGGCCCGGCAGCAGGTACCCGACCGGGCTCGCCGGCTGCCGCAGCCGGTCGCAGGTACCGGAGAGAATGTCTCGGCGGGTTTCGCTGCAGGGGATGTTGAGCCATGCGCTGATCCGCTCAGGAATGATCATCTGGGCTGCAGTCTGTCCAAAAAATTCCGCTCGCGGTGCATTGAGGCTAGCTCGCGTGATCGCCTGTTGCCGCGGCCTCCAGCCGGATTTACCTGGCTGAAGGTCGCCTGCCATAATAGCAAGTTCGAGTGATCCGGATACCGACCACCACGCCGCGGCCTCCTGAAGGCCCATGGCTTCACCCCATTTAAATTCAGGCAAATCCGGCGGCGTGATACCCGATGCGGCCGACGCGCGTCGGAGTGCGGTGATTCCGCTTGGAACACTATTTTCGTAAGATCTAAGGATGTTCAGTGTCTTTTCAGACCGGCATATGGCTGCGTATCTATTTAGCCCCAGCAGGTCGAGCGCGCGGGCCAGAGCTTCGGTGACCTGCACCTTGCCCGTCAAGTCGGTTCCCCAACTGACCGGCAGGTCGTACCAGCAGAAGTTCTGGATTCGCTCTTGCGTGAGCATGTCCAGGCCTTGCTCGTCCATGATCCAGGCAAGCGCCAGCCGGGCTTCGGCGGCCATGCTGATATTCTCGTCAGCCAATGTCGCAACGGCCACCGCGATCTGCGCTAGCTCAACATCTGTCATCGCTGCTGCCTTTCATGGGACCGGCATCAACGTTACAATGTAACCCCGAGATAGAGCTTTCCAAGAGAATATATTTCCTGTGTATGTTTGTCCATAGGGCAACATTCAACCATTGACGTCGTGCTGGGTTGTTGTGGAAAGTTAAAGCGTTTAGCGGGGCTGGCTGCGCCGCACGCCGGCCAGGGTGATTTCGACCAGCCGGTGAATCGCGGCCTCATCCTGCAGGTCGCTGGCCGCCTGCAGCGCGTGAAGGCAGTAGCTGACGAGCTCGTCCGGTGCGATGTCGTCGCGCACCTCGCCGCTGCGGACCGCGTCAACCAGCAGGGACCGAACGTAATCGGTGAGATGCTGCTGTGCTCGGCGCACGTGCTCGCCGTGATGCAGCAGGGCCGACAGTTCGGTGCCGTCGTGCTGACGGGACATGATCGCGTAGCCGGTGAGCACCGCCGCGAGCCGCTCGCCGGGCGAGGATCCCTGATCGGGCAGGCTGACGAGGTGATGCATGTGAGCCGAGACCTGGCGGTCATGCCAGGCCACCATGATCGCCTCGACGTCCGGAAAGTACTTGTAAAGCGTGGCCCGGCCGATGCCGGTCGTCTCGGCGATCTGGGACATGGTCACTGACAACAGTCCGCGCTCGGCTACCAGCGCCGCAGCGGCATCGAGAATCGCTTCGCGCACCTCGCGGCGATGCGTCTCGATGGTCTCTGTCCACAACTTGGGCACTAGACAACTCTACAAGGCTTGGCTAGCGATGCATTATGCCTTGATAAGGGCAAAATGTCATGATAAAATCAAAGTGTATCCTAAAACACGCGACGGGGTGAGCAGCAGGGGTGGAAGTGAAGTAGGGACGGTCTGCGCAGCGGGAGGCGCGGGTCTAATACTGCGGCACCGCTCGGCGGCTCTCGCCCAGGTGAGAGTGGTCACAGTCGGCCCGCGGCAATCAGGAAACGCCTAGGCCCCCTTGTCTTTCCGTCACACGTCGGCCGAGGTGCGCGGCGGGGGCCGTCAGACCTGTGCTGGGCGGCCGGAGTTGAACGGCTCAGATCATGCAGTCAGGTCAGGCGGAGAGCCCGGATCCGAGGCGGCACGTGTTTCCTAACGCTGAAACCTGGCTCTGCCTCACCGGGCAGCAGGCCGCCGCCAGCGGCGCCGCCTGGTCGCGGTCCTGGTCACAGGCTGGAACGGTCGTGGTCGCGATAGTCACCCTCTGGCTGCTCGCCCTCGTGATGCCGCTGCTCGAGCTGAATGGCAAGAACCATCCACGCCTGCGCGCAGTTGCGCGCCAAGCCGGCCAGCGGCAGTGCCCAGTGCTCGGGGACGCTGACCGCGATGCTCTCGCAGGTCTCGAGGTTCACCGGGTGGTGATGCAGCCAGCGCAGCAGGTTCCGGCCCGCCTCGTTGAACTTGAGCGACGGGTCGGTCTTGAGCTTGGCCAGCAGTTGGCGCTGGTCGACAGGCTCGGCCTGTACGGGCACCCGGTGGTGACGGGGAACGGCATCGAACTCGCGCTTGCTGGTTTCCCGGTACCTGGCGGGCACCGGGTGCTCGTTCCGCTTCAGGCGGTCCCGCACGTCCCGCACCGTGGCCGGCGACAGCCCGGTTGCGCGGGCGATCTCGCGGAGTCCTTTTTCCGGATGCTTCCTGATGATGTCGGCCGCATGCTGCCGCATGGATGCGCTGTTGACCGGCCGGAGCTTGCCGTCCTTGCCCAGCCGGGTGTTCGACTGCGGCGATTCCGAAGTTGTCCCCGACCGGATCGCCGACACGGTCTTGTCTGACACGCCGGTCGCTTCGGCTACGGTCCTGTCTGACCATTCAGGGTGCGAGTCGACGATGCTGCCCGCCGCGGCCTTGCGGTCGGCCGTGGACAACGGCAGGCCGTGGCTGATGTTCTCCTTCACCGCCAAGACGAATGCGGTCCGTTCGTCGCAGTCGACCAGGCGGGCGGAGATCGTGCTTTTACCCTTAAGCAATGCGGCGTGCGTACGGTGCCTGCCGTCGATAACTCTCATAGTGGAGCGGTGAACGGTAATCGGCGGCAGTGGGCTATGGACTTCGGAGAGAACCCGGGCATGTTCTTGGTCCACCCCGGACAACCTGGGTGATCCGTCGAAATTTAGCTGACTGATTTCAACGTCCGCGATATGGTAATCTTCGATCGACGGCAGCAGAAGCGAATTTTCGGTCCGAGCGGACGTTGGCTCCGCGGAATGGCTGGCCGACAGAGCAGTGTCGTAAGATCCGCTGGTCTTCATTCGGTCCCCAGATGCCGGTTGTGAATGCTGGTATTTACATACCAGATACGCGACTACGCTACTTCTCGCCTCAACTCTGGTCAAGTATGCAAATCTATTATTGGCCGTCTGTCCTAACTTTTCCGAGGCGAGCTTTCTTGTCTCTCTGACCAGGCACTTCTTGGGTAACTCCCTTGTTCGGGCGTAACGCTGCGTATGCGGCGTCAAGCCTGTTCGATTACCGGTGAGTAGGAACAAGAGTTGCGCTCCTTCACGCAACGCCGCAGGCTCCCTAGTGTTAGAAGCTGGAACTAGGGAGCGGAAGTAAGCGTGGTGACGATGGAACGGGAAATCCCAGCGACAGGAAGCGGTAGGCAGCAGCGAATAGCCGCTAGGGCGCGCAACGACACATGGAAGAAACCGCCACGCAGGATTGAGTCATCCGAGTGCATCACGTGTGATTCATGCCTGCGCAGCTGCCCATCTGAATTTGGCGCTATCTTCGATCGCGGCCTCGAAGTCATCATAGTTCCTGAGCTTTGCTCAGGGTGCCCGGCATGCGTTCTCATATGCCCGGTTGACTGCATCTACGTCGATGAGGAATGGTCTCCGACAAGCGATGACCTGTGGAGTCACGTTAAACTGACAAGCGGGGGTTGAAGTGGCGGTATCTGCAGAACGGGGTGCGGTCTCCCGTCGGGAGGCCATGGCCAAAGCGCGTCAGAGCCGACGTCCGAGCAGGCTCGGGGCGCAGGCGGGAGCCGCCGCCGAGCCGGACCGCGTACTTGACGACAGCGCGGGATTTCCGGGCCTGCTGGCGCGCGCATGGGCGCAGGCGCGGAACGCCACGGGTTTGTCTTCCGCGGTGGACATGCTGCTGACGCTGGACGGCATGGTGCCCGCGGACGTTCAGCTTCGCGCGCTGCGGGTCACCGAAGAATGCGCACTGAAAATCTTGTTCGGTGTTTCCTGGCGGGAAGGCGTTACCCGCTGTGCCGCACGCCCCGAATCCGCTGCCGCACCAGTCTTCACGGGGGCGATCGGGCTGACTACCAGCGGCCGGGTAACCGTTAGCGTCCCGTCCCGCGGTCCGCTGGCCGACGGCGAGGATCTCGTCGAAGGCGTCCTGCACGTGCCCTGGACCAGCGAAGATCTAGCCCGCTACCTGGACGCGACGCGCCAGGCGGCCGTCACCCAGGAGCAAGCGCTGGCCGACTGCCGGAGCTGGCTCGGGCAAGCGGGAGAGCAGGGACGTGATGACCTGCTCTCCCAGCTCACCGAGGCCGCCATCCGGACCGCACCTTTCGTCCTGTACCAGGGGAGCAAGCGGTACACCAACTTCAGGGAGCGGAACACGCTGGCCGGCAAGACGCTGTGGCCGGGCCATCCGGACTGCGCGCTGGGCAGTCTCAGCGGAATTCCGCTGGAGTTGTGGTCGGACAGCGACGTCCTCATGGTGGTGTGCCTCACCCTGCTTATCCGGTCGGGAGGGTTCGGCCGCATCGAGGAAGCCAACGGCACGCAGCTCACCATCGATCACGTCGCGGATTTGCTCGAGCGCAAGCGCACGGCCTACAACGGTGTAGCCGGAGTCCGGAGTATTCCGGCGGCCGCCTCATCTCGTCCGGAGGATCTCGACCGGCTCGCCGCGGGACTTAGGCAGCAGCGGGCCGAGGCCGGCCGCGCCGTGCAGCTGTACCGTGAGATCCACGGTCCGCTCATGCACAAGATCGAGCGGATAGCCGCGGCCCCGGGACAGTCGGTCCTCGCTGCCGAGGGAGCTATTTGCCGGCAGCTCCACCGGAACCTTCCGGTCAGCGGCGCGACGCTCGCGGACTGCCTGGCGGAAATCAGCGCGGACCGTGAGTGGCTGGCCTGCCCCGCCGGCCGGTTCGGCACGGGGTTTGAGGCGCTGGTGTACGAGACCGTGGCCGCGACACGGAGCGCTTTCGCGGCCGACTTCGCCATGAGCCGGGGAATGCGCTCGCTGCCGCGCCTGATCGAGGCGCTGCGTACGAACGACTGGTCCGGGATCGTGAAGTGGGAGATCGCCGATTACTTCTGCTGCGTCGTCCCGGCACCGCAGGCACGGCATTATTTCGGCGACTCGCCCGCGCAGCTGGCCGACGTCGCCTGGGCTATCTCGTCGCGCATGCAGTACAACTCGTGGCATTTCATCGCGGGCAATCTTCCGAAGGTGCCCGAGGTGGCCGCCCGCGACCACTTCGTACCCCCCGCGCTTCCCGACATTGCCTTTTACTCGGACCAGCATCACCGGGGCCACGTCGCCGCCCGGGTACGGTTCAGCATCAGGAGTCCGCAGGCCGTGGAAATACTGGGCCAGCAGTTTGGCGGGTTCGTTGACTTGCGGCTGCTCCGCTGTGCGGGCAGCCCGTTCGCGGAACCAGACTTGCTGGCGGCTCAGCGGGCCTCGGCCTTTATCGCCGGGGCCACGTCGCTGGCCGCGTCCCTGGCCGCCGCGGGGACCAGCATCGAGGTCACGTCCTTCGACTCGCGCTGGCACTGGGAATCCATTGCCGAAGCGAGCCTCCGCTCATGACCGTCGGCGACGATACCCTGCTCCGGAGCGGGCAGGATCCGCTCCCTGGCCTGCGCGCTGTCGCAGGCCTGACCGCCGTCCAGCAGCCGTCCTGGTCGGATCACCCGGATCTGGCCTGCATCCGGGCGGAACTGGCTGACCTGCCCGGCCTCGTGCACCGCGAGGACATCCTCGAGCTCCAGCGCGAGCTGGCCAGCGTGGCGGCCGGCGAGGCCTATCTGCTGCACGTGGGCGAATGCGCCGAGCTGTTCTCCATGTCGACCGGCGCACACGTGGCCAGCCGCCTGTCGCTGTACCACTTCATGGCCAGCCGACTGGCCAGCCGCACCGGGCGGCCGGTGGTCCTTCTCGCCCGCATGGCCGGGCAGCACGCCAAGCCGCGCAGCAGCCCGGTGGAACAGCTGGCCGACGGGACGGAGTTGCCTGCTTACCGTGGCGATGCCGTCAACGCGCCTGAATTCGACGGCTCAGCCCGCAGGCATGACCCGTGGCGCCTGCTGACCAGTTATGACCGTTCGCGTGACACCCTGGAGCACGTTCGAGCGGTGACCGACGGCGGCCGGCGCGTCTTCGTTTCTCACGAGGCACTGCTCAGGGACTACGAGGAAGCCCTGACCAGAGGCGGTGACGAGCTGTACGCCGCCAGCGGCCACCTGCTGTGGATCGGGGAGCGCACCCGCGGGCCGGCCGACTGGCACATTCAGTGGGCTTCCCGGATCGCGAATCCAGTCGGGGTCAAGGTCGGTCCGGACGCCACCGCGGCCGACGTCGCCGGCCTTCTCGAGGTCCTGACCACGCGGCGGGAACCGGGCCGGGTGAGCCTGATAACCCGGATGACCGCGAGCCGCACCGCCTACGTGCTTCAGCCGCTGGCAAGCGAGATCGCCCGGTCCGGGTTTCCGGTTATCTGGCAGTGCGACCCGATGCACGGCAACACCCGCAAGGCCGGGCCGGTAAAGACGCGCCTGCTCCCGGAACTGCGGGCCGAGATCACGGCCTTCGTGCAGGGGCTGCGCGCGGCCGGCTGTCATCCGGGCGGACTGCACCTCGAGGTCACCCCAGAGGACGTGCGGGAGTGCCATGAGGATATTTCACTCGTGGCGACCGGGCGGTCGACCGCACCATGCGATCCCCGGCTCAACCGAGAACAGGCGATCCGGATCGTGGACCACTTCGCCCACGAGGTCAATACCCTGCACTAACTGGAGGACGGCGATGACTTCAGCAACGCTTCAGCACTACTTCCAGACCGACGTCACCTTCACCTCGGATCCGCTGACCGCCGTGGCCCGGCTTGCGTCAGCGGGACTGTACCCGGACTACGCCGTCTACGAGAGTCAGGGCCAGTGGTCCTTCGCGGGCGGTGCGCTGGCCGAGGTATACCTCGACAGCACTGGCACCACCGTCCGCCAGGCTGGTCAGACAACACTGCTGGCCTGGGACGATTCACCCCTTCAACAGGTGCGCAGCGCACTCGACACGGTTCTCCTGGAAGACTGGCGGGCCTACGGCTGGGCCACGTTCGAGCTGGCCTACGCCAAGGACGGCGACACGGCGCTGCTCGACGGCCAGCGGTTGCTACACCTGGTGATCCCCCAGACCGAGGTGCGCATCGCGGACGGGGTCGCCCGGGTGCGGGCCACCGAGGAGAAAACCCTGGCCGCTGTCTCGGCTCTGCTGTCAGAGGTCAGCGAGACGGACGGCAAGCCGAACGCGGTGGATATCAGGAGGGCGGGCTACGAGCAGTACCGGCAGGTTGTCGAGCACGCCGTGACCGACATCAACGCGGGCAAGCTGCAGAAGGTCATCCTCTCCCGCCGGGTGCCGCTCAACGATCCGATCGATTTCGTCGACACCTACCTGCACGGACGCCGGGGTAACACCCCGGCCCGCTCGTTCCTGCTGCGCATGGGCGGGATTGAGAGCGCCGGCTTCTGCCCGGAGATCGTAGTCCAGGTCGATGGGCTCGGCCGGGTCGTGAGCCAGCCGCTGGCCGGCACCCGCGCGCTGACCGGTGACGCGACCGACGATGAGCGGCTGCGGGCCGAACTGCTGTCCGACTCGAAGGAAATTTACGAGCATGCCATCTCGGTCAAGGTGGCACTGGACGATCTGCGGACGGTGTGCCGGCCGGACTCGCTCACGATAGAGGAATTCATGAACGTCCGCGAGCGGGGCAGCGTACAGCACCTGGCCTCCCGGGTGGCAGGCATGCTCGCCGAGGGCCAGCACGCCTGGGACGCCTTTGGGGCGGCTTTTCCCGCGGTCACCGCCTCTGGCGTGCCAAAGGACGCCGCCTACGCCAGCATCAGGAACCTGGAGGTCACCAGGCGCGGCCTGTACGCGGGCGCGGTACTTTTTGTCGACCACGACGGCGGTATGGACGCGGCCCTGGTCCTGCGGGCGGTCTACCGGCAGGACGGGCGCACCTGGCTGCAGGCGGGGGCCGGCATTGTCGGCCAGTCGAACCCGGCACGGGAATACGAGGAGACGTGCGAAAAGCTGGACAGCGTAGCGCGGTTCCTTGTCCCGGCCGGAGGAACGGAGGAACCCCGTGCTTGACGGGTGCACGGCCTGGCCCGCTGCCGCAGCCGAGCGGTACCGGGCACTGGGCTACTGGCGCGGCGAGAGCCTTGCTGACCTGCCGGGGGAGTGGGCCGAGCGCTTCGCCGGGCGCGTCGCGCTCGTGCACGGCAAGCGGCGCTTCACGTACCGGGAACTCGGCCGCCGGGTGGCTCGCATGGCCGCGGGCTTCCGGTACTACGGCATCGGCCCCGGGGACCGGGTGGTAGTCCAGCTGCCCAATGTCCCCGAGTTCGTCATCGTCTGCTTCGCCTTGTTCCAGGCCGGGGCCAAGCCGGTGTTCGCGCTGCCGGCCCACCGCGCATCCGAGATCGGGCATCTGTGCGCGGCCTCCGATGCGGTCGGCTACGTCATCCCCGGCGACGATCCGGGTTTCGACTACCCGGCCCTCGCGGCCGGCCTCATGGCCAGTTCCGCGACACTGCGGTACACGTTCGTGGCTGGCCAGAGACCGGAGCAGCCGGCCCGGACCGGGTTCGTCGACCTGGCTGGACTGGAGGCGGAGCCCGCCCCGGCGGCGGCGCCGGATCCGTCCGACGTCGCTTTCTTCCTGCTCTCCGGAGGCACCACCGCGCTGCCGAAACTAATACCGCGGACACATGACGACTATGCCTACCAGACCCGGGCCTCGGCCGGCTTGCTCGGCCTGTCCGGCCAGGACGTGTACCTGGCGGTGCTGCCGCTCGCGTTCAACTTCACCTGGGGTTGCCCTGGCGTCGTCGGTACCTTGCGGTCGGGCGGCACCGTGGTCTTGGCCGACTCGCCCGATCCGGCCGACTGCTTTGCCCTGATCGCGCGAGAGCGTGTCACCTTCACCTCCCTGGTTCCCTCGCTAGCGCTGCTCTGGCTAGACGCGGCCGACGAGACCGCGGTCGCCCAGCCGAGCCTGCGGCTTATCCAGATCGGCGGTGCCCCGCTGCCCCGGTCAGTGGCCGAGCGGATGACTCCCGTTTTCGGCTGCCGCCTGCAGCAGGTGTTCGGCATGGCCGAGGGTCTGCTCGCGCTGACCCGCGAAAACGATCCGGCCGAGACCGTGCTGGCGACCCAGGGGCGTCCGCTATCGCCGGCCGACGAGGTCCGCATCGTGAACGAGGACGGTGCCGACCTGCCCGCTGGCAGTACCGGGCAGCTCATAACCCGCGGACCCTACACGATCAGGGGCTACTACCACGCGCCCGAGCACAATGCCCGTGCCTTCACCAGCGACGGTTACTACCAGACCGGAGACCTCGCCCGGCTGACCGAGACGGGAGAACTGGTGATCGACGGCCGCATCAAGGACGTCATCATCCGCGGCGGCAGCAAGGTGTCGGCCGCCGAGATCGAAGAGCACCTGCTGGCCCACCCGGCGGTCGATCGGGTCGCCGTCGTCCCCGTACCCGATCCTTACCTGGGCG
>CAXUJF010000123.1:0-12391 GCA_964250865.1 uncultured Streptosporangiaceae bacterium | reverse complement strand
GCTCGGCCAGGTCGTGGACGCGGTGCACGCCGTAGGCGCCGGCGAGCGCCTCCCAGGCGCCGTCGGCGGCGGCCAGCGCGCCGGAGTGGGCGGCGACCAGCGCCCGGCCCGCACCGGTCCCGCCCGCCGTGAGCAGCACCACCGGGACGTCTCGGGCGGCCGCGTCGGCCAGTACCGACCGCAGGCCGGACCCGTCGCGGATGGCTTCCAGCACCAGGACCAGGATCCGCGTCTCCGGCTGGCGGAGCGCGTACCGCGCATAATCTGCGGCGGTGGTGACGAGTTCCTGCCCGGACGACACCGCCAGCGAGAAACCGAACCCCCGTCGAGCCCGCAGCATCGTGGAGAACACCGAGCCGGAGTGGGTGACCAGCGCCGCCGGGCCGCCCGGCAGCGGGTCTGGCTCCAGGTAACCGGTGGCCCGCAGGCCGCGGGTCACGTTCACGAAGCCCATGCAGCCCGCACCGCACAGGGCCATCCCGCCCGCGCGGGCGATTGCGGCCAGCCGGTCCCGCAGGCCGGGCGGCCGGCCCGGGACGTCAAACGCGCTGCCGAAGATCACCGCCGAACGGTCGCCGCGGCGGGCCGCGGCGGCCAGCTCACCCTCCAGCACGGTGTCGGGCACGCCTAGCAGGACCAGGTCCACCGGCTCGGGCAGGTCGTCCAGGCGGCGGTGGCAGGGCTGGCCGCCGATGTCGTCGTGGTGGGGGTTGACCAGATAGGTCCGCGGACGGGCCGGGCTGCGGGCCAGCTCGGTGATCATCCTCATCCCCAGGCTGCCGGGACGGGGACTGGCTCCGACCAGGGCTACGCTGCGGGCTTCCAGCATCGCGGCCACCGCTTCGTCGCGGGTGGCCGTCGCGGGTGCGGCCAGGTCGGTCACTTGCGGCGGGCTAGGCGCCGGACGGCCGCAGACCGGCGGTCGGCCCGTCGGTCAGCTCTGGCCGCGGCCCTGGTGTCGGCGATGGCCGCCTTGGCCGCCTGCAGGCCAGGGATCCCGCACACCCCACCGCCGGCGTGGGTGGCGGAGCTGGCGTAGTACAGGCCGGGGACCGGCGTGCGGTAATCGGCGTAACCGGGGGCGGGCCGCATGTGGAACAGCTGCTCCAGCGACAGCTCGCCGTGGAAGATGTTGCCGCCGATCAGGCCGTAGTCGTGCTCCATCTCATACGGGCCCACGATGTCGGTGTGCAGGATCGAGCTCTTGAAGTTGGGCGCGACCTCGTTGTAGGTGTCGATCATGCGGTCGGCGTAGGCCTGCAGCTCGTCCCGGTGTGGCTCGAGGTTCCAGTCCTGCGGCACCCACTGGGTGAACAGCGACATGGTGTGGTAGCCCTCGGGGCACAGGGTCTTGTCGAACGTCGTCGGGATGACCCCGTCGCTGAACGGCCGCTGGGCCGGGCGGCCCTCGCGGGCGTCGGTGAACGCGCGCTCGATGTACTCCATGGTCGGCGCCATCTCGACCGAGCCGGTGTGGTGCTCCTGCAGCGTGGTGCCGGGGTCGGCGGTGAAGTCGGGCAGCTCGGCCAGGGCCAGGTTGATCTTGACCACGCCGCTGCGGGTCTTCCAGTGCTCGATGTCGGTCACAAAGTCGTCGGGCAGCCGGTCGCGGCCCACGTGCTCCAGGAATGCGGTGCGCGGGTGCAGCGAGGTGACCACCAGCGGCGCCGAGATCTCCTCCCCCGACGCCAGCACCGCGCCGGACACCCGGCCGTCCTGGGTCAGCAGTTGGCCGACGCGAGCGTTGGTGCGGATCTCGGCGCCCGCCTCCAGCGCGGCGGCGGCGATGGCGTCGGCCACCGCGCCCATGCCGCCCTCCTGGAAGCCCCAGTTGCCCAGGTGGCCGTCACCGACGTCGCCGATCGAATGATGCGCCATCACGTAGGCGGTACCAGGCTCGTACGGGCCGGCCCAGGTACCGATCACCCCATTCACGGCCAGAGCCCCCTTGACCTGCGGGGACTCGAACCAGTCGTCGAGCAGGTCGGCGATGCTCATCGTCATCAGCCGGGTCACGTCGGCCACCGTGCGCACGTCCAGGCCCCGCTGCCGCCAGGCCAGCCGCAGCGTTTCGGCCAGGTCGCGGGGCTTGCGCGAGCCGAGCTTGGGCGGCACGGTCAGCAGCAGCGGGCCGAGCACGTCAGCCAGTCCTTCCAGCCAGGCGTCCCACTTCGGCATGGCCTCGGCGTCGGCCTTGGACCAGGCGGCCACCTCTTCGTAGTTGCGCTTCGCATCGTCGGCGTACAGCTTGATCGAGCCGCCCTCGGGAAAGGCCTGGTAGTACGGGCCCATCGGGAAGATCTTGTAGCCGTGCCGGTCCAGTTGCAGGTCCCTGATGATCGTCGGCGGCAGCAGGCTCATGACGTAGGACAGCCGGGTGACCCGGAATTCGGGTGCGTCCGGCCAGGGGGCCTCGGTGGTGGCCGCGCCGCCGGTGTGGTCCCGCGCCTCCAGGACCAGCGTGCGCGCCCCGGACTGGGCCAGGTAGGCCGCGGCCACCAGCCCGTTGTGCCCGCCGCCGATGACCAGTGCGTCGTATGCCGCCATGACGTGTCCTCCGCGAGTTTGACTGAATGTTCAGTCTAAGAACCTGTTATGATTTCCGGCAAGAGGGTGGCCACAGAACGGGAAGCCCGGAAGGACGGGGAACGCCAGGATGAAGCAGCAGGCTGGCAACGCCGCTAGCGGCGCTGACCAGCGCCGGGAGCAGATGCTCCGGGCGGCGCTGGAGGTCATCGCGGAACGGGGTTACCCGGAGACGCGGATCACCGACGTGGCCGCGCAGGCGGGGACCAGCGCCGCCCTGGTCATCTACTACTTCAAGACCCGGGACCAGCTGCTGACCGAGGCGATCCGGTTCTCCGAGGACGCCTGGTACGAGGCCGGGACCCGGCGGATGGCCAAGATTTCCACCGCGGCCGGGCGGCTGGAGGAGATCGTGGCCATGACCTGCCTGCCGGACCCCGACCCGGACGTGGCCGGCTCCTGGCTGCTGTGGCTGGACCTGTGGGCTCAGTCGGCGCGCAACCCGGGGGTGGCCGCGGTCCGGCAGAAGTTCGACGAACGCTGGCGGGAGACGATCCGCGATCTGGTCCGGGAGGGCCAGGACGCCGGGGAGTTCGGCAGCGTCGACGCGGAAGATTTCGCCGTCACCCTGTCCGCGTTGCTGGACGGGCTGGCGGTTCCGATCGCGCTGGAGGACCCTGAAGTAACGCCAGCGCGGGCGTTCGAGCTGACCATGCGGTTCGCCGCCGGGCAGCTCGGGTTTGACTGGCAGCCCCGCCGCCGGGCCCGCAAGGCCCGGAGCCGGCGCCAGGACGGAGTTTCTGCGTAGGCACCTGACAGCAGGAGGTACCCCGTGGCCGGAGGACGCGTCGAGCTGGCTGGCCTGACCAAACGGTTCACCGAGGTGGCGGTGGACGGGATCGACCTGGACATCGCCAGCGGGGAGTTCTTCTCGCTGCTGGGCCCGTCGGGTTGCGGGAAGACCACCACCTTGCGGCTGATCGCCGGCTTCGAGCAGCCGACTTCGGGGCGGATCCTGCTCGACGGGGCCGACGTGTCCGGCGTGCCGCCGCACCGGCGCAACGTCAACACCGTGTTCCAGAGCTACGCGCTGTTCCCGTTCCTGTCGGTGTTCGACAACGTGGCCTTCGGGCTCAAGCACCGGGATGTGGGCAAGGCCGAATTGAACCGGCGGGTGGGCGAGGCGCTGGAACTGGTCAAGATGACCGGCTTCGCCAAGCGGCGGCCGGGCATGCTGTCCGGCGGTCAGCAGCAGCGCGTCGCGCTGGCCCGGGCGCTGGTGCTCAATCCCGCGGTGCTGCTGCTGGACGAGCCGCTGGGCGCGCTGGACGCCAAGCTGCGCCGGTCGCTCAAGGTCGAGCTGAAGGCGCTGCAGGAAGAGGTCGGCATCACGTTCCTCTACGTCACCCACGACCAGGAGGAAGCGCTGACCATGTCCGACCGGATGGCGGTGATGAACGCCGGCCGGATCGCGCAGATCGGCGCGCCCCGCGACGTGTACACCGAGCCGACCGACACCTACGTGGCCGACTTCCTCGGCGTGTCGAACCTGATGGAAGTGGACGTGGTCGAGCGCGGACCCGGCTCGGCCTGCCGGATGAAGCTGGGCGATTCGGCGCTGGTGGCCGAGCGCGGCGAAGTGGACGGCACCGGGCCGGCGCACGCGGTGATCCGGCCGGAGCGGGTCCGGCTGGAGCCGCACGGCTCGGACGGGCCGAACCGGGTGCCGGGGATGGTCGAGCGGCTGGTGTTCCTGGGTGCGGCCACGCAGGTCATGCTGCGGCTGGGGCCCGGGGTGCCGCTGCAGGCTCTCATTCAGAACGACGGGGAGCGGCCGGACCTGGCCCAGGGGACGCCAGTGCACGTGTACCTGGCCCCGGACGCACTGCGGGTGCTGGGCGGGGCGGAGCGCGAGGTGCCGGTGGCCAGCGAAGACGAGCCCCTGGTGGCCAGCTGATCAATTGAAGTCGGTGGCGGGTAGCTTGCTGGCGTGGAATTTCAACAGGTTGTCCAGCGGCGACGGATGGTTCGTAGTTATGACACAAGCCGACCGGTGCCCGCCGAGGTCATTGACCAGATCGTGCGCAATGGGCTGAGGGCGCCGTCGGCGGGGTTCTCGCAGGGCTGGGGGTTCCTGGTGCTGGACACCCCGGCCGATGTGGCCTGGTTCCGGGAGGCGGTCACCCCAGAAGAAGGGCCGAAAGGCTGGTTCGCGGCCAACGTCGAGGCGCCATTGCTGATCGTGCCGCACTCCAACAAGGACGCCTATCTCGACCGGTACGCCCAGCCGGACAAGGGGTTCAGCGACCGGTCCGACGCCTGGTGGCCCGCGCCTTACTGGGACATCGATGCCGGGATGGCGTCCCTGATGATGCTGCTGACTGCCGTGGATGCTGGGCTGGGCGCGTGCTTCTTCGGCCTGCCGGTGGGGCGGGTCAAGGCCTACCGGGCGGCATTCGGGGTGCCGCCCGAGTTTTATCCGATTGGGGCGATCTCCGTCGGCTACAGCGACGAGCCGCCGCGCGATCTGCGCAGCCGGCGCAAGCCTCAGGACGAGACCGTGCACCGGGGCCGGTGGAGCCAGCCAGCCGGCTGATGGAGCTGAGCTGGGAGTAGTGGCTGGCCACGGGGTCAGGCGGCACGACTACACGGTTAGGAGCACGGGCATGCGAGCAGCGCTGGCCAGGAAGCTCGACGGGATTGACAGGGTGGAGCTCGGTGAGCTGCCGGCCCCCTCCCCCGGTACGGGACAGGTGCTGGTCCGGGTGCGCGGCGCGGGCGTGGGGCCCTGGGATGTGGGCTTCCTCGGCGGCGGATTCCCCGGGGTAGCGCTGCCCTTCGTCCCGGGCCAGGAGATCGCCGGGGTGGTCGAAGCGGCGGGTGACGGGGCCGGGTTTCAGCAGGGCGAGCCGGTGTACGGCACCGTGTTCCCGGCCGGTGGTGGTTTCGCCGAGCTGGCGCTGGCTTCGGCCGACCGGGTGGCCCCCATGCCGGGGCAGCTGAGCTTCCCGGAGGCGGCCGGGCTGGTGATCGGGGCCGGGACCGCGTACGAGGGCCTGGTCGACCGGGGAAGGCTGGAAGCGGGCCAGACCGTGCTCATCACCGCGGCCGCAGGCGGCGTGGGCAGCGCCGCCGTGCAGATCGCGGCGGCCCTGGGTGCCCGCGTCTTCGGGGTGGCCAGTGCGGGTAACCACGACTACCTGCGGGGCCTGGGCGCCAGCGAGGTGTTCGACTATCACGCCGCGGACTGGGCCCGGCAGGTGCGAGCTCTGGTCCCGGGCGGCGTCGACCTGCTGCTGGACTGTTCCGGCGGGTCAACCCGCGACCAGGCCATCACCGCGGTCCGCGACGGCGGGCGGGTGGAGTCCATCGTGCTGGCCGGTCCCTCGCTGCCGCTGGATCGCGGCATCACCGGCGAGGCGTTCGCCGCCCACGGCGGCCGGGAGCGGCTGGAGGCACTCAGCCGCCTGGTCGAGGCGGGCTCTTTGCGGCCCCAGATGGCGGCGGTGCTGCCGCTGGAGCAGGCACGGGCGGCGCTGACTCAGGTCGCGGGGGGCCATACCCGCGGCAAGGTCGTGCTGGAGATCGGGCAGTAGGCGCCCGCCGGTCCGAGAGCCATCGGGCGAAGCAAGAACCCGTCGGCTACCGGCCGGAGGGGCCCACGGTCAGCAGCTAGCTCAGCGACGCTACGACGAAAGGAGCATGATGACCGAGAAGTCGCTGATGGTCACGAGAATGTCCTGATCGGCC
The DNA here is from genome assembly GCA_964250865.1 of uncultured Streptosporangiaceae bacterium. Lineage (GTDB taxonomy): Bacteria > Actinomycetota > Actinomycetes > Streptosporangiales > Streptosporangiaceae > Bog-532. The sequence continues at coordinate 6,115 of CAXUJF010000123.1, read as the reverse complement.
GTGGCCCGGCGGGCCTGCATGCTCACCGTGACGGGAAGAGGCGCGAGCGGAGGACACGGCGCTGATCCGATCGCGGCGGGGTTGAGGTCGCTGGTGAAGCACTCCAGGCTGAAGTCCGATTCGATGATTGCGTCCGTACCGGTGTCAGCCGGATCGTCCGTGCCGCTGTCAGCCGGGGCCGCGGACCGCTCAGTGCGGGTGGGACTGGTGGGCGGCAATTGCAGGTATTGCGTGGTGTGCCCGATCGAGCAGGTCACCACGGCCTCGCTGCGGGCGGTCTTCCACGCGGTGCCGTTGATCGCCAGCAGGAAGCCGGCCAGGTTGACTGTCGTGGGCAGGTCCACCGACAGGACACCAGACAGGGCCGTGGCGCTGGCCAGGGGAACATCCGGGCCGCCTTGCAGTGACAGGGTGAAGTTGTTGAGCTGGTACGCCACGCTCAAACCGTCGGCGGCCAGCCCGGCGAACATCACCGATGCTTGCCCGGCCGGGTCGTAGTACGTGGTCCACGGCGCCCACACGGGCGTACTTACGGTCGTTGTCATCCTGGTTCCCTCGTCCTTACCCTCGGAAGGTGCGGCCTGTCGGTGACGCGGAGGCGCATAACCGGCCGCTGATACCCCAGAACGGGAAGATCTTTGCCGGACCCGAAGCTCGGCGTCAGCCCTCGCTGCCGGCGATCATGGTCAGGGCGTCGAGGCGGCTGCCGCGTTCGCCGCGGGTCAGCCAGCGGTAGCCGAGAAAGCCGATGACCGCGATGATGAAGGACATCACCAGCATGATCGTGCCGAGCGCGTTGAGGGCGGGGCCGCCGTTGCCGCCGTGCTGGGTGGAGTAGATGATCACCGACATCGGGGTGTTTCCGGCGCTGGACGACAGCAGGTCGACCAGGACGAAGTCGTCGATGACGCCGGAGAACACCAGCACCGCGCTGGCGAAGATGGCCGGGCCCAGCAGCGGCAGCAGGACGCGGCGCATGACCTGGAACTGGCTGGCGCCCAGGTCGGCGGCGGCCTCCTCGTAGTGGCGGCCCAGCGTGACCAGCCGGGCCTGCACGATCACCGCCGGCCAGCTGACGTTCCAGGTGACCAGGGCCAGGACCTCGGCCAGGGTGCCCAGGTGGACCGAGGTGAACAGCACCGTGAAGACGAAGAACATCGCGACGCCGAAGATGAGCTCGGGGATGACGAACGACAGCAGCATCACGAAGTTGAAGGTGCTGGGCAGCGGGCCGCGCCAGCGCTTGATGCCGATGGCGAAGGCCACGCCCAGCGGCACCGCTATCACGGTGGTCAGCACGGACAGCCGCAGCGTCTGAAGGACCGCCGCGTGCAGCTGCGGGTTGTGCAGCACCGAATTGGTGTGGTCGGTGACGTACCAGCGCCAGGAGAACCCCTGCCAGGCACTCTGGGACTTGCCGTTGTTGAACGAGAACAGCACCGCGATCACGATCGGCACCAGCGACCAGATCAGGTACAGCCAGGTGAAGCCCTCCAGGATCCATGGGTGACCCCACGGGTTCCGGCGCAGCGGCGAGCGCCGCGGGGCCGGTGTCTCCTGGGCGGTGGCCGGGGCGGATGACGCGGAGGTGGAGGTGGTGGTCACGCAGCCTCCCGGGAGGATCGGTTGGTGGCGACCACGTAGTAGATCATCGGCACCAGCAGGACCAGGAGCAGCAGCAAGGACAGCACCGCGCCCTGGCCCTCGAGGCCAGGGGTGCCCAGCTGGCCCTCGATCAGGTTGCCGATCATCGACGTGCTGGCCGCGCCGGACATCAGCTGGTTGGTGTAGTAGTCACCCAGCATCGGCAGCACGGTGATGAGCAGCGCGGTCAGGATCGGCTGGCGGGACAGCGGCAGCGTGACCCGCAGGAACGTCCGGGCCCGGCTCAGCCCCAGGTCGCGGCCGGCCTCGATCAGCGCCGGGTCGATCCGGTCCAGCCCGGCGTACAGCACCAGAATCAGGTACGGGATGTAGCCGTAGACCAGGCCGAGGATCACCGCGATCGACTTGCCGCCCAGCCAGTTGATGGGGTGAGCGGTGGAGGTCAGCCCGAGGAAGGCCAGCGTTTTATTGACGTAACCGTTGGACTGCAGCAGGTCGATCCAGGCCAGCATGCGCATCATGTAGCTGATCCAGAACGGGGCGATCAGCAGCAGCAGGAACATGCCCTTACGGCGCCCGGCGAACCGGGCCACGAAGTAGGCCGCCGGGTACCCGATGATCAGGCAGAGCAGTGAGGCGACAGCGACGTAGACGATCGTGCGGACGATGATCGGCCCGGCGAACGAGGTGCTGCCGGCGATGTCCTTGCCCACGTTGATGACGTTGGCCAGGCTCCAGCCGAACGGGTTCCACACCGCGATCGGGGTCGCGTACAGCCGGTCCAGCTGGCCCAGGCCGATGGCCAGCGCGGCGTAGAACGGGATGATGAACAGCAGGACCAGCCAGAGCATGCCCGGTGCGGCCAAGGCCATCCAGAACAGGTTCCGCCGGCCCCGGGCCGGGCGCCGCTCTGCGGCCGCGGCGGGCCGCTGGGGAGCGGGTTGCGTGGAGGTGGTCATCGGCACCGCCTAGATTCCGTTGCTGACCACGAGCCAGGCCTGCTGCCACAGCGCGTCCGCGTCCACCGGGAGCTGCAGTTCGCTCACGCCGCGGCGGAAGTAGGACGGCAGCACCACCGTGGACAGCAGCGCCTTGGGCAGGATCTGCTCCTTGACCAGGACCTGCGGGGTGACCCCGGTCAGCGGCTGCATGTAGCCGTTGAAGCTGATGTTGTTCAGGACGTTGGGCAGGTCGAGGAAGTAGTTGAGGAAGTGGTGCGCGAGCACCGGATGGGCGGCTGAGCGCAGCACCACATTGGTGTCGTTGGCCACCGGGCCCCGGCCGCCGGCCGGGAACCAGTAGCCCACCGTGTCCACGTTGACGCCCTTGGGCATGTAGTAGCCGGCCGTGGCCATGTCACCGGACCAGGCGTGGTGAATCCAGGTTTCGGCCGTCGGCACCTCGGTGTAGTCGTTGTTGTCGATCCGCACGTTGACCGCGCTGGTCAGTTCCTCCAGCGCGCGCCGGGACTTGGTGATCTGGCCCCGGTCGGTGGTGTTGAGGTCGTAGATCCCGTTCTTCATCAGGCCCAGGCTGATGCCCTCGCGGTAGTCGTCGAGGATCGCGGTCTTGCCCTTGTACTTGGGGTTCCACAGCAGCGACCACGGGTTCTTCATCGTGTACGGATTCTCGGAGACCAGGTCCTTCCGCCAGGAGATTCCGGTGGTGTAGATCGTGTACGGCACCGTGTACTGCCAGCCCCGGTCGTAGAACGGGTTGCCGAAGTCGGGCCAGGCCTGGGTGATGTTCGGAAGGTAAGCATGGTTCAGCGGCTGGACCAGCTTGGACTCGATCAGCTGGCCGAGCGTGTCCACGGTCGCGCCGACGAGCACGTCGTAGCTGAGCCCGCTGCGCAGCTTGGACAGCGCCTCGTTCATCGTGTTGAACGTGGTGATCTGGACCTTGCACTTGTACTTCTTGGCGAAGCTGTTCACCACGTCCTGGTTGATGTACGCCACCCAGGTGTAGACCTGCAGGGTCGCGCCCTCTTCCTGCTCCTGGTTGCTGGCGATAGCCGCGTTGTCGCTGGACACCGGCCACTTGACCGGGTTGCTGGGCCGCGGCAGCGGCACCGCGCCGGACCCGGCCAGCGCGGGCGCGCACGCCTCCAGCAGCGTCCCGGTCCCCAGGGCCGCCAGCCCGGCCCCGGCCCCGCGCAGGAAGCTTCGCCGCGTGACGTGCCGCGTTCGCGGGTGCGCCATCGGGTCACCTCGTTCCCTGGCCTGGTTCCCGGTCCCGGGGGGCTTGGCTTCGCGCGTCCTTCACTTTCTTTTGACTGAACGTTCCGTCAAAGTCAGGGGTACTCCGGGCAGAACTCGAACGCAAGGCTTTCCGGTAAAAGATGCGTTTCGGCTGGATTTGAGGCCCGGAGGTCAGGCCGCGACGGCGGCGGCGAAGCGGGTGAAGTTGGCCACCAGGAGGTCGATATCGGCCTCGTCGTGCTGGACCGAGATCAGCCACTGCTCGATCTTGCCCCAGGGCGGCAGGAAGACCCCGCCATTGTGCTGATAGAGCCAGTGCGCGTGGCTGTACCGGTCGTCGACGTCGAGGAAGCCGCGGTAGTCGCGCACCGGTTCGGGGCGGAACACCACGCAGCCCTTGGCCCCGGCCGCGACCACGTGGGCGGCCAGGCCGTAGTCGCGAATCGCGGCCTCGATACCGGTCACGGCCCGGGTCCGGAGCGCGTCGATGCGGGCGTAGGCGTCTGGGGTGGCCACCTCGGTGAGCATGGCGCGGGCGGCCGCCATGGCCAGCGGGTTGCCGTTAAACGTGCCCACGATCTCGTAGCCGCCGGTGGCCACGTGGGCCATGACCTCTTGCGAACCGCCGACCGCGGCCACGGCGATACCGCCACCGAGGGCCTTGGCCAGGCAGATGAGGTCCGGCACGACGCCGCTCAGCCCGGTTACACCGGCTGGCCCGCTGGTGAGACCGGTCTTGACCTCGTCGAACGTCAAAAGTGCACCGCGGGAGTGCAGCAGGTCCTTCAGCCCGGCCAGGTAGCCGGGCTCGGGCACGATGATGCCCGCGTTCATCATGATCGGCTCGACGATCATGCCGGCCACCTGGCCCGGGTGCTCGTCCAGCAGCCGTTCCACGCTGGCCAGATCGTTGAAGCTGGCCACCAGCGTGAGCTGGACGATGGCGTCGGGGATGCCGCTGCTGGCCGCGGCGGACGCGGGCCGGCCGGCCGGGCCCATCTCGTCCGGCTCGGGCATGACCGACACCTGCACCGAGTCGTGGTGGCCGTGGTAGCCGCCCTCGACCTTGATGATCAGATCCCGGCCGGTGATGGACCGCATCAGGTGCACGGCGTCCATCGTGGCCTCGGTGCCGGAGTTGCCGAACCGCCACTGCGGCAGGCCGAACCGGCGGGTGAGCTCCTCAGCCACGGCGATCGCGTTCTCGGTCGGCTGGGCGAAGTGCGTGCCCCGGGAGACCTGCTGCTGGACGGCGCGCACGATGGCTGGGTGGGCGTGCCCGGCCAGCGCGGCGCCGTACCCGCCGTGCAGGTCCACGTAGGCGTTACCGTCGACGTCGTAGACCTTCGAGCCCTGGCCGTGGCTCAGCCACACCGGCTGCGGGGCGGTGATCTGCCAGCTGGAGGTGACGCCGCCGGCCAGCGCACCGCGCGCCGTGCCGGCCAGCCGGGCCGACTCCGGCTGCCGGGCGATGAAGATGGCCTCCTGCTCAGCGATGTGGCCGGCCAGCTTCTGGTCCTGATCGGGGGTAACCGGTGCTTCGATGCTCTGGTTGGCCGTCACGGCGCGCTCCTCAGTTTGACTGAACATTCAGTCTAATCGAGGGCTGCGGGCGGGGGAAGCGCGGAAGTGAGAGCAGGCCGCCGGCGGTGTAGGCCGGGATGACCTGGACATAATGGCGGGATGGGATGGCTGCGCACACCGGTGCTGCGGAACGGGATCATCGCGGGGCTGGTCGCCACGACCACGATGAACGCCAGTTACTGGGCCGAACGGCGGATCCGCCGGAACGTGGAAGGACCGCTCGACTACGACGACAGCAACGTGCCGGCGCTGGTCGCGGCGAAGCTGTTGCGCCCGGTCGTGCGCAACACCGAGCTGAGCAACGACGCCTCGCGCTGGCTCGGGTTCGCGGTGCACTGGGGGTACGGGTCGCTGTTGGGGCGGGGGGCGGTGCCCCTCATCCGCGGGTTCGGGCCAGTGGGAGGTACCGCCGTGTACTGGTCCGGGATGATGGTCATGGCCTGCGCCATGTTCCCGGTGCTGGGTGGCACTCCCCCGCCCTGGCGCTGGCGCAACGACGTCATCGTGACCAGCGCGGTCCAGCACGTGGTCTACGCGGCCACCGCGACCGCGGTACTGCAGGCGCTGACCCGCGGGCAACGGGACGCGGGCCGGGACGCGGTGGCGGACGTGACGGGGGCGGGCGACGAGGACCGTGGGGCTGCTGGGGCTGGAGTGACGGCTGAGCCTGCTGGGGCTGGAGTGACAGCTGAGACTCCCGGGGCGGCTGAGGCTTCCGGGACTTC
>CAXUJF010000122.1:0-12422 GCA_964250865.1 uncultured Streptosporangiaceae bacterium | reverse complement strand
GGCCGCGGCCGCCGAGAACCGGGCGGCCGCGTTGCCCACGGTCAGCGCGGCCGTCGAAGCCGCGCTGGCCATCTACCGTGAGCTTAGCGGCCAGCCCGCAGCACTGGATACCGCAGATGAGTGACCCGGTGACCGGCGATGACGACCGGATCGCCGAACCGGTGCGGGGCGTTCGTCCGCGCTGGGTACCGTGACCGGTCCCGCCTCGTACCAGCCGAACAGTTCGCCGATCAGGAGGGCACCGAGTTCGTCCGGACCACCTCGGCGAACCACCCGGCGCTGCGCTTGGGGATGCGCCGCTGGGTGCCGTAGTCGACGAAGATCAGCCCGAACCGCTTCGAATAACCGTGGGCCCACTCGAAGTTGTCCATCAGCGACCAGGCGAAGTATCCGCGCAACGGCACCCCGTCGGCGATCGCGCGCCGGGCCGCCTGCAGATGGCCCTGCAGGTAGGCGATGCGCTCGGGGTCTTCGACGACGCCGTCGGGGTTGACGTAGTCGTAGCTGGCCGCCCCGTTCTCAGTGATGTACAGCGGCAGGTCTCCCGCGTCACCGTGCACCCGGAGCAGCAGGTCGTACAGGGCGTTGGGATCGACCAGCCAGCCCATGGCGGTGACGGGCAGGTGGTCCGGCTGCACGAACGTCCCGCCCGGCCGCCACGGCATCGGGATGTCGCCGCGCCGGAAGATGCCGTCCTCGCGCACGGCGACGATGTGCGGTGCGTAGTAGTTCACGCCCAGGAAGTCGATCGGCGCACCGATGGTGGCGAAGTCGCCGTCCCGGATCAGCTCGGGCCCGGGGGCCTGGCCCGGTCCGAGCCGGTCCGGGTAGGCGCCGCGGGTCAGCGGGTCCAGGAACACGGCGTTCAGGTCGGCATCGATGTCGGCAGCCAGTTCCCGGTCGGCCGGGCGGGTCGGGTCGGCCGGGTAGACCTGGGCTAGGTTCAGCGTGATGCCCACCTCGGCCGGCCGCCCGGAGGGCGTAGGCCCGGACGGTACGGCGGACCGGATGGCCGCGGTGGCCTTGCCGTGCGCCAGCAGCAGGTGGTGCACGGCCGCCACGTACTGCTGCGGGTCGCTGATCCCGGGCGCGTGCTCGCCGCTGCGGTACCCCATACTGGACGCCACCCACGGCTCGTTCAGGGTGATCCAGCGCGGCACCCGGTCGCCGAGGGCCCCGGCCACGGTGGCGGCGTAATCGGCGAACAGGTCTGCGGTGTCCCGGGTGGCCCAGCCGCCCTTGTCCTGCAGCGGCTGGGGCAGGTCCCAGTGGTAGAGCGTGACCAGCGGCGCGATCCCGCGCTCCAGCAGCCCGTCCAGCAGCCGGCGGTAATAGTCCAGGCCAGCCTGGAGGGGAGCGCCGCGGCCGTCCGGCTGGATCCGCGGCCAGGCGATGGAGAACCGGTATCCGCTCACGCCGAGCTGGGCCAGCAGGTCCAGGTCGGCGTCCATCCGGTGGTAGGAGTCGCAGGCGACGTCCCCGGTGTCGCCGTTGGTGGTCGCGCCCGGTTGGTGGCTGAAGGTGTCCCAGATGGACGGGCCGCGGCCGTCCTCGGCCACCGCCCCCTCGACCTGGTAGGCCGCCGTGGAAACGCCCCATAGGAAGCTTTCCGGGAAGGCGTCGCGCCCCTGGCTCATTGGTTCTCCTCGGTCAGTCGTTTGGTTCGTGTTCCCCTGGGCAGCATTGACACCGCTGGTATCCCCTTTTACCATCACAATCCAACACCCAGATGTAACCGGTTACAACTATCCCTGACAGTGCCCCGTACCCGGTTGACGACGACGTAACGCAAGGACGCTTCTGATGCCCACCGTGTACGACGTGGCTCGCCTGGCCGGTGTCTCGACGGCCACGGTATCCCGCGTGATGCGCGGCTCGGACCTCGTCCGGCCGGTCACCCGGGATCGGGTGCTGGCCGTGATCGAGGAGGTCGGCTTCGTCCCCGACGCGTCAGCCCAGGGACTGTCCCGGCGGCGCAAGGAGATCATCGGCCTGGTAGCCCTGGAACGCGGGGTCAACGAGACCGACATCGAGCGCGACGGCCTGCTGTTCGTGGACGTGGTGGTGCACGCGGTCGAGGCGGTGCTGCGCGGCACGGATACCTCACTGCTGCTGTCGTTCGGGCCCAGCGGAGAGCAGTTCCACAATCGGATCCGGGCCCTGTCCGGCAAAGTGGACGGCTTGCTGGTGGTGGAGGACGCGCTGGGGCCGGTCCAGCTGCGGGCCCTGGCCCGGCGGCTGCCGGTGGTGGCCATCGCCGCGTCGCCGGGGGACAGCGGCCTGGACGTGGTCCGCGTCGACAACCCGGACGGCATGCGCGCCATGGCCGGGCACCTGACCGCCGGTCACGGTTACCGGCGGCTGGGGTTCGTCGGCGGACCGCCGGACGCTCCCGACGCGGTGGAACGCCTGGCCGCGTTCTCCTCGGCCGTGCGCGACGTGCCCGGCTGCACCGTCGACGTGGTCCCGGGCGGCGACTTCTCCGAGGCCAGCGGGCGCACCGCGGCCCGGGTGCTGCTCGGCCGCGAGGCCATCCCCGAGGCGGTGGCCTGCGCCAACGACCAGATGGCGATCGGCGTCATGCGCGAGCTGCAGCGGTCCGGCATCCGCATCCCCGAGGATGTCGCGGTGACCGGCTTCGACAACATCTTCCCCGGCCGGGTGGTGGAGCCGCCGCTCACCACGGTCGGGCAGCCCGTCCGGGACCTGGGTGCACGCGCCGCCGCCCGGCTGATGGAGCGCATCGAGGGCAGCACCGAGCCGCCCCGCGCCGAGACCCTGCCGACCGAGCTCGTCCTCCGGCGCAGCTGCGGCTGCCCGCCGGCCGGGGGACCAGGCACCTGACGGCCCACTCGGCGGCCGCTAGGCCAGGCCGGGCCCGCCGCACCCCGCTGCCGCGGCGGCCCCGGCCGTGGGGCCAGCCCCCGGCGCCGCCCGGAGCCGGTGAGCGGGCTCGTCACCAGCCGCGGGCGCGCCACTCCTGTAGGTGGGGGCGCTCGGCCCCCAGGGTGGTGTCGGCACCGTGGCCCGGGTAGATCCAGGTGGCGTCGGGCAGCGGCCCGAACACCCGCTCCTCGAGGTCGTTCATCAGCGAGGTGAAGTCCTCGGGGCTGTTGGTCTTGCCCGGGCCGCCCGGGAACAGCGAGTCCCCGGTGAACAGGTGCGGCGTGTCCGCGAGCCGGCCCTCGGCGTCATACAGGATGGCCACACTGCCGGGGGTGTGCCCGCGCAGGTGGATCACGGAGACCGCGGCGTCGCCGAAGCGCAGGATGTCGCCGTCGGACAGGTCGTCGTCGACGGGGATCGGCAGCTCGCCGGCGTCCAGGGTCTGCGCCACCACCACGCCCTGAGTGGCGGCGTGCACGTCCTTCAGCCCCTGCCAGTGGTCCCAGTGCCGATGAGTGGTCACGAGCCAGGTGATGGGCGTGTCGCCGATCATTTCCAGCACGCGGGCGGGATCGTTGGCGGCGTCGATGAGCAGGCCCTCGCCGGTGCCGGTGTCCCGGAGCAGGTAAGCATTGTTATCCATCGGGCCGACGGCCAGCTTGGTTACGGTCAGGCCGTCGATCTCGCGCGTGTCGGACGGTCCGCCGACCTTCACATTCCCGGTGTAAGTCACGCGCCAATGGTACGCAGCGAGGTCTAGAGGCGCTTGTTCTAGCGAACACCGATTGCAACCAATTGATTACAATCGCCCGTCGGCCCGTTGTGCACGCACGGGGCTCAATGCCGGGGTCCTTGGTATATGCCCAGGATGTTGCCGGCCGGGTCCCGGAACAGAGCGGTGATTAGGCTGTTCACCCTATGGTTGAGGCTCCACGGCTGCCCTCGCCGCTGCAGGAAATCACCGACCCCGGGCTCGGGGACGCGGCGTTCAGGCTGATCCTGAAACGCGACGATCTGATCAGCGCCGAGCTGTCCGGCAACAAGTGGCGCAAGCTCACGCACAACCTCGAGGCCGCGCGGCAGGGCGGCCACCGGACGCTGCTGACGTTCGGCGGGGCGTACTCCAACCACGTGCGGGCCACAGCCGAGGCCGGGGCGCGCTACGGGTTCGCCACCATCGGGGTCATCCGGGGTGAGGAGCACCGGCCGCTGAACCCGTCGCTGCGCTACGCCGCCGACCGCGGCATGCGGCTGGTCTACCTGGACCGGGCCAGCTACCGCCGCAAGACGTCGGCGGAGATCACCGGGGTCTTGCGCCAGCGGTTCGGTGACTTCTACCTGCTGCCGGAGGGCGGCAGCAACGCCCTGGCCGTCCGGGGCTGCGCCGAACTGGTCGCCGAGATCACCGTTCCGTTCGACGTGCTGGCGGTCCCGTGCGGGACCGGTGGCACGCTGGCCGGTGTGGCCGCGGGCCTGCGCGAGGGCCAGCGCGCCATCGGTTTCTCCGCGTTGCGTGGCGGCGCGGGCTTCCTGCCCGCCGCCGTCCGCGCCCTGCAGGACGAGGCGTTCGGCGGTCCCTGCGGCGCCTGGCAGATCGACGACGAGTTCTACTTCGGCGGCTTCGCCCGCCGCACCCCGGAGCTGGAGGCGTTCATCGCCGGGTTCCGGGCCCGGCACGGCCTCACTTTGGACTGGGTGTACGTGGCCAAGATGCTGTACGGCCTGTACGCCCATGCCCAGCGCGGCACGTTCGCCCCGGGAACCACTGTGGTCGCTGTGATTACCGGCTGACCGGCGGGGAAGACGCTATCCCTGGCCGGTGTTGACACCCGCGGACGGGCGCCATCGGGAAGCGGCCTGTTTTGTCAGACTCCGTGGCTAGCATTGAAGCGGCGTTGTGCCTACCCCCGCGAGCTGCGTTGATGCGGCACGTGAGAGCACCTTCCGCCAGAGCCTGTTGAGCCTTGAGAGAGAGCAGAGAGCCCAGTGGCTGACCGACTTCTCGTTCGCGGCGCACGCGAGCACAACCTGAAGGACGTCTCGATCGATCTGCCGCGAGACGCCCTGATCGTGTTCACCGGGCTGTCCGGATCGGGGAAGTCCAGCCTGGCCTTCGACACGATCTTCGCCGAGGGTCAGCGCCGCTACGTGGAGTCCCTGTCGGCCTACGCGCGGCAGTTCCTGGGCCAGATGGACAAGCCCGACGTCGACTTCATCGACGGGCTGTCCCCGGCGGTGTCGATCGACCAGAAGGCGGCCAGCCGGAACCCGCGGTCCACGGTCGGCACGATCACCGAGATCTACGACTACATGCGGCTGCTGTACGCCCGGGTGGGCAAGCCGCACTGCCCGATCTGCGGCCGCCCGATCGCGCGGCAGAGCCCGCAGCAGATCGTGGACCGGGTGCTGGAGCTGGAGGAAGGGACCAGGTTCCAGGTGCTGGCCCCGGTCGTCCGCGGCCGCAAGGGGGAGTACGCCGACCTGCTGCGCGAGCTGCAGACCAAGGGGTACTCCCGGGCCCGGGTGGACGGCCAGCTGGTCCGGCTGGATGACGCCGCCGCAGGCAGCCTGCCCACGCTGAAGAAGTACGAGAAGCACGACATCGAGGTCATCGTGGACCGGCTCGCGGTCAAGGACACCGCGCGGCGGCGGCTGACCGACTCGGTGGAGACCGCGCTGGGCCTGTCCGGCGGGGTGGTGGTGCTGGACTTCATCGACCTGCCCGAGAACGACCCGCACCGGGAGCGGATGTACTCCGAGCACCTGGCCTGCCTGTACGACGACCTGTCGTTCGACGAGCTGGAGCCGCGCTCGTTCTCGTTCAACTCCCCGTGGGGCGCCTGCCCGGACTGCACCGGCCTCGGGACCAAGATGGAGGTCGACCCCGAGCTGATCGTGCCCGACCCGGCCAAGACGCTGGAGGAGGGTGCGCTCGCCCCGTGGAGCGGCGGGCACGTCAGCGACTACTTCGCCCGGCTGGTCGAGGCGCTGGGTGACTCGCTCGGGTTCCGGCAGGACACCCGGTGGGAGCGACTGCCGGCCAAGGTCAGGAACGCGCTGCTCAACGGCTATGACCAGCAGGTGCACGTCCGGTACAAGAACCGGTACGGCCGGGAGCGTTCTTACTACACCCAGTTTGAAGGGGCCATCCCGTACGTCGAGCGGCGGCACGCGGAAGCGGAGAGCGACTCCAGCCGGGAGAAGTTTGCCGGCTACATGCGCGAGGTTCCGTGCCCGGCCTGCCGGGGGAGCCGGCTGAAGCCGATCGCGCTGTCTGTCACCATCGACGAGCGGACGATCGCCGACATCTGCGGGCTGCCGATCGGCGAGATGGCCAAGCTCATGCTGGACCTCAACCTGTCCGACCGGGACCGGCAGATCGCGGCGCAGATCCTCAAGGAGGTCAACGCCCGGCTCGGCTTCCTGCTCGACGTGGGGCTGGACTACCTGAGCCTGGACCGGGCCTCGGCCACGCTGGCCGGCGGCGAGGCCCAGCGGATCCGGCTGGCCACCCAGATCGGATCTGGCCTGGTTGGCGTGCTGTACGTGCTGGACGAGCCATCGATCGGGCTGCACCAGCGGGACAACGCCCGGCTGCTGGAGACGCTGCTGCGGCTGCGCGACCTGGGCAACACCCTGATCGTGGTCGAGCACGACGAGGACACCATCCGGGCCGCGGACTGGGTGGTCGACATCGGCCCCGGCGCCGGCGAGCACGGCGGTTGGGTCGTGGTGTCCGGGACGGTCAAGGAACTGATCGAGAACGAGCGCTCGCTCACCGGCGCGTACCTGTCCGGCCGGGCATCGATAGCGGTGCCCGGATCGCGGCGCAAGCCGGACAAGAGCCGCCAGGTCGTGGTCAAGGGGGCCAGCGAGCACAACCTGCGCAACGTCGACGTGTCGTTCCCGCTCGGCTGCCTGGTCGCGGTGACCGGCGTGTCCGGGTCCGGCAAGTCCACGCTGATCAACGAGATCCTGTACAACGCGCTGGCCAAGGAGCTGAACGGCAACCGCACGGTGCCGGGCAAGCACACCCGGATCACCGGGATGAATCAGCTGGACAAGGTGGTGCACGTCGACCAGGGGCCGATCGGCCGTACCCCGCGGTCCAACCCGGCCACCTACACCGGGGTCTTCGACCACGTGCGGAAGCTGTTCGCCCAGACGACCGAGGCCAAGATCCGCGGCTACCAGCCGGGCCGGTTTTCGTTCAACGTCAAGGGCGGCCGCTGTGAGGCTTGTTCCGGCGACGGCACGATCAAGATCGAGATGCAGTTCCTGCCCGACGTGTACGTGCCCTGCGAAGTCTGCCACGGCGCCCGGTACAACACCGACACGCTCCAGGTGCACTACAAGGGCAAGACGATCGCCGAGGTTCTGGACATGCCGATCGAGGAGGCGGCCGAGTTCTTCGAGCCCGTGCCGGCCATCCACCGCCATCTGAAGACGCTGGTGGACGTGGGCCTGGGCTACGTACGTCTGGGCCAGCCGGCGCCCACCCTGTCCGGCGGTGAGGCCCAGCGGGTCAAGCTGGCCACCGAGCTGCAGCGCCGGGCGACCGGGCGGACAATCTACGTGCTGGACGAGCCCACGACCGGCCTGCACTTCGAGGACATCCGCAAGCTGCTCGGGGTCCTGCAGCGCCTGGTCGACACCGGCAACACGGTCATCGTCATCGAGCACAACCTGGACGTGATCAAGACCGCTGACTGGCTGATCGACCTCGGCCCCGAGGGCGGCTCCGGTGGCGGGACGATCATCGCCACCGGTACCCCCGAGCAGGTGGCCGAGGTAGAGGAGAGCTACACCGGCCAGTTCCTCAAGAAGCTGCTGAACGCCTGACGCCGGTGGGCCCCGGAGCTCCGATCGAGGTCAGCACCGGCCAGGGACCGGCCCTGGTGCACTGGACCGCGCCTGCCGCAGACCCGGTCACCTTCATCATGGCCCTGACCCACGGCGCGGGCGGCACCACCAGCGCGGCGGATCTGCACGCCGCCCGCGACGCGGCGGTGCAGCTCGGCGGGGGCGTGGCCCTCGTGACCCAGCCCTACCGGGTGCGCGGTGCCCGCGCTCCCGGCTCGGCCGAGCGCCAGGACGAAGCCTGGATCGAGATCATGACCTGGCTCCGCCAGTCGGGCCCCGCCACGCCCCATCGTGCTCAAGCTCGCCAGCCCCACCAAGGTCGCCAGCCCCACCAAACTCCGTATGCTCACCAAGCTCAGCAGACCCATAAGGCTCTTGAGTCACAGCCACTCGAACCGGTTCCACTCGTCGTGGGCGGGCGCAGTAACGGGGCTCGGGTGGCCTGCCGTACCGCGGCCGCTGTCGAGGCCCGCGGGGTGCTCGCGCTGGCCTTCCCGCTCCAGCCACCGGCTCGCCGGAACCGGGGGAGTGCGACGGCCACGTTTCCGCCCGACCGGTCCGCGGAGCTGCGGGCGGGGGCTGCGGGCGGCGCGCAGGTTCTGGTCCTGAACGGGGATCGGGACCCGTTTGGGATCCCACCGGCGGATGAGTCAATTTCGGTCGTTGTGCTGAACGACGAGACTCATGCGCTTTCGAAATGGCCCGTCGTCGTGACCGAAGCGGTGACGGCATGGCTATCTGGGGTGATGCGCGTGGTCCCCGGGGGGAACAGGGTCGGCTAAGCGACGCCGGAAAACGGGAGCCAAAGGGGTGCGGTAACCGCCTGTGAACTAAGGCGGCGCATAGTATTCACCCTTTGGTAACGATCTTATTGCCCGGCAATGGCGGCCGATGCGGTTTTGTGACCATCCCCCGAACGGTGGCCTCAGCCCCGTCCCCAATACCTTCGGTGATCTTTCAGAACAACTTAAGAAAAAGCCCCAGCCGTCTTAGGCGGCGGGGGCGTGTCCGGGGTGCCCGGAACTGAACGTCGTCTTGAACACCAGGTCAGTAGGCCTGTGCGGGTCGATGCACCGGCCCCCCGGCAGCAGTTCGCCGGTGTCTTCAAAAATCACGATTCCATTGCAGAGCAAGCTCCAGCCCTGATCGGGGTGGCTTGCCAGCGTTCGAGCCGCCTCGCGGTCCGGAGCGGATGCTTCCGGACACATCGGCGTGTGTTGGCACATGGCGTGCCTCCTTGCAGCTTATATACGTGCGTGTTCTGAATCACATGCTAGTGTGCCGCAGCTAGTGCGTCGGCAACATGGCTCTTTTTAACCGTTTTCCGGAGAGCCTTTTGTAGCTTCCGGTGGGCTATCCCCTATGGCATTTTGTGACTACGCCGCGTGGCCTAGTCATTACGCCTCTGCTCCGGGCTTGCTGGCGGTGGCCGACCGTCTCCCGGACTCAGTGGCCTAGACCACTTGCTCTAGACCAACTGTGCTCCCGGGCCTCGGCTCGCGCAAGAGAGACACCGAAATTGGTCTGGTCCATTGCGTTGGCCGACTGCTCTGGCCTGCTGCTCTGGTCCGCTGCTTGGCCGTGCCGGACCAGTGCCTCTGGTTGTCGCTTCCCACTGGCACCTACTTAAACGTCCCCGGCGCGCCGCGGGTTCGAAAATCACTGTAGGGCGGTGCCGCCCGGCGTGCGCATCAACTGGCCAACACGCAGGTCGCGGTGCGTGTCGCACCAGCCTGAGTCGCGCACCTGCACCACGGAGCGCGGGACCGGCATGCTGATACAGCCGGGCCTAAGGGAAATAAGCGGATCCGGGGCCAGTCAGGGCCAGTCAGGGTCAGACGGCGGGCTCGAACGGCCGCGGCGGAATGCCGTTCAGCCGGTGGTTCTCCCGCAGGGTCAGCAGCCGCTCGGCCTCGCCCGTCAGTGCGTGCACCGCGGGGCGGGCCATGGCCTTACGCCGGTAGATGCGGTCGTCGTAGCCCAGCGGCCCGATCTCGGCCCGCTGAGCCGCGTACGCCGCGCGCATCACCGCGGTCAGGGCCGAATCCAGCGCGACGGCCAGCGGGCGCTGCTCGACCAGCGGGGCGCGCCGGGCCTGAGCCTCCCGCAGCTTGATCTCGGCCTGCTGAGCGTCCTCGAACAGCTCGTCAAACTTGCCCGCGAGCGCAACGTCCTCCGCGTGCTTGTTCAGCGCCTCGGTGCTGGCCTGCTGCCGCTTCTTCACGCCGTGCCCTTTCCCTGACGGCCGTCCGGTACCGGGCCAGCGCCCCGCACCCCGAGGTGGCGGCGTTCAGCCCGAGGTAAGCGTACGCGCATCTCACCCGCCGGATGGCATGGCATCCCCCGCAGTGGTGCGGGGTGGCCGGCCGTGTTGCTCCCGGTGTCGGCCTCACCGTGCCCACCTGGGACGACATCCCGGACAAGCGTAAGGATCGTTACGGTGCCTGCCTTGTCTGGGTCGGCCAAACCTGGCACGCTGGCTCCCCCGGAAGCTTCGCGTACCGGCTGCCGGTTCTCGGCCAGGGAGGAACCGTGACGCGCGCCTACGCCGATGGTCGCCGATGACAGCTTGGTCGCCTGGTCCGGGTCTAGCTGCTTACCGTGACGGCGTCACCATCATTTGTGAGATCGCAGCCCTCTTCGCCGATGCCCAGTGGGCGGCTATCACCCCGTGCGGTGACTGGCGCGCCGCGGACATTGCCGGGCGCCTGCGCTGCATGGCCGACGACTATCACGAGTACCTCGACGACGCGCCCGACAGCCGGCTGGCCCGACTGATGGGCACCGGGCTACCCGCTGCGACGCTGGCCCGCAAGCAGGCCCGGCAGAACGCGGCCGAACTGGCCGAACTGCCCGACGTGCCCGCCCCGGAGCACATTGCCGCGTTCGCCGAAGCGGCTCGTTCCTACGCCACCCGGGTCCCGCCGGTGTGGGACCGGCCGCATCACAGCTATCGCGGCACCGTGGTCACGGTCGGCGCCATGGCCGGTGTGGCCTGTGGGGAGTGGCATGTGCACGCCTGGGACCTGGCCCGCTCTCTGGGCATGGATTACCGGCCCGCGAGCCCGGAGCTGGTCTTCGACGGCTGGTGGGCCGGGTCGCCCCAGCTCCGCCCGGCCGAGGCGGCGGGCCTGCTGGTCGCGGCCCCGGTGGAGGGCGACGTATGGGAGACGATGCTGAGCGTGTTCGGCCGCGACCCGCACTGGCCCGCCTGACCCGTCAGTGCCAGCATGACTAGCGTGACCTTTGACGTAGAGACGGTGCGGGCCGCCTACCCGGCCCTTCGCGACGGATACGCCTACCTGGACGGCGCAGCGGGTACTCAGGTGCCGGAGGCCGTCATCGACACGGTGGCCGCGGCCGCCCGGGGCGGGATTGGCAACGCGGGCGGGGCCTTCCCGGCCAGCCACCGGGCCACCGCGATCGTGAACGGCTGCCGGGAGGCTGTCGCCGACCTGGTCGGCGGGGAGGCGGCCGGCGTCATCCTCGGCCCGAACATGACCACCTTGACCTATCGCCTGGCCGCGACCCTGGCCGATGCCTGGGGCCCCGGGGACGAGATCGTGGTCTCCCGGCTCGACCATGACGCCAACGTCCGGCCCTGGCTGCAGGCGGCCGCCCGGGCCGGCGTGACCGTGCGCTGGGCCGAAGTCGACATATCGACGGGGGAGCTGCCCGCAGAGCAGTACGCCACGCTGGTCGGCGACCGGACCCGGCTGGTCGCGGTCACGGCGGCCAGCAACATCCTCGGCACCCGGCCCGACGTGGCCGCGATCACGGCCATCGCGCACCAGGCGGGCGCGTTGACCTACGTCGACGGTGTGCACGCGACGCCGCACGTCCCGGTCGACGTGCACGCCCTCGGGGCCGATTTCTACGCCACCAGCGCCTATAAGTGGTCCGGCCCGCACATCGGCACGGTCATCGCCGATCCGGCCCTGCTGGACACGCTGCACCCGGACAAGCTGGCGTCGTCCCCGGACACGATCCCGGAACGGTTCGAATACGGGACCCCGGCCTACGCCGACCTGGCCGGGGTCACGGCGGCCGTCGACCATCTGGCCAGCCTCGGTGGCGAGCGCTTCGGCACCCGGCGTGAGCGCATCCTGGCCTCGATGGCCACGGTGCACGACTACGAGCAGGCCCTGTTCGGCACCCTGCTCGGTGGCCTGAACGCCCTGAGCCACGTGACCACGTACGGCAAGGCCGCGCACCGCACCGCGACCGCGTACTTCAACCTGGACGGCCGGCCGCCGGCCGAGGTGGCTGCCTACCTGGCTGAACATCGGGTCAACGTCTGGCACGGGCACAACTACGCCTGGGAGCTGACCGGCGTCCTGGGCCTGCGCGACTCCGGCGGCGCCGTCCGCGCCGGCCTGGTCCACTACAACAACCAGCACGACGTGGATCAGTTGCTGACCGCCGTCGCCGCACTGGCGGCGTAGCCGGTGGTATAGGCGGTGGCCTGACGGCGTAGCCGGCGGCCGCACGGGCGGCGTAGCCTGATCCTGACCGAGGAGGTGGCCGTGCCCGCGATTCGCGTTGCCGCGCTGGCGCTGATCACGTTCCTCGGTCACCTGGCCGGCCTCATCCTCCTGGGCCCGGCCGGGCCCGCCAGCCTGACCATCCTGAGCACGGCCGTCCTGGCCGCCGTGCTGACCGGCCTGGTCGCG
>CAXUJF010000121.1:0-12450 GCA_964250865.1 uncultured Streptosporangiaceae bacterium | reverse complement strand
ACCCCGCCCCAAACGGGTCCCAGGCTGGTGGGACTCCTGAGGGCCGGGGTGCGTGGGACGGGGCCGCGGGTGCCCGTGACCATCAGGGGCCGAGGCACCTACGTCGCGCCAAAGTAATCCCTGAACAGGCCATGCCTCTACACCGACCAGCCGGGCGCTAGCTACTCTGCTTGTGCCTGTGGCTGGGATCGACGGCGAAGTCGAGCTCGCCCTGCATGGCCCGGGGCGCTTCGCTTGCCCGGGCTACCCGGGCGGTCAGCCCGGAGCCCGGCAGGACGATGGTGGCGTGATAGCCGTCGCTGAGCGGCCGGGCATCCTCAGCGGCGATGCCGTGCACGCGTGCTGCGGTCCCGTCCCGCCTGGATCTTGATCTGCACAAACCTGGATCATAGGATCCGCGCCCGCTGCTTCAATAGAGAGCATGGCGGCATGGCGGCAGATCGAGCAGGACGCCCCGGAGTTCGCGGCGCGGGTACGTGACCGTTTTGACGCGGGCACGAACAAGACCATCGCCACCGTGCGCCGGGACGGCGCGCCCCGCATCAGCGCTTCGGAGCTGACGTTCGCAGACGGGGAGGTGACACTCGGGATGATGAGCGGCTCGATGAAACTCCTCGACGTCCGCCGTGACCCCCGGATAGCCGTGCACAGCCCGACGATCGAACCGCCAGCTGGCGACCCGGACGCGGGGCCCGGTGACGCGAAGCTGGCCGGGACTGCCGTGGAAACCGCCCCGCCCGCCGGCAATCCTTACCAGGGCGCCGGGTTCTTCAAACTCGACATCACTGAGGTCGCGCTGACCTATGTGGGCACACCAGCCGACCACCTTGTCATCGAGTCATGGCATCCCGGGCGGGGCTGGCAACGCCGTACCCGCAGCTGAAGCGGAGCACGAAACGCCTCGCGGCTCAGGACGCGCAGATGGTCAGGCTCGTTCACGACGGGTACCCTAATCGCAAGATCAGCGGCCAGTTTCCGTCACTCCCTGGACCGTAGTGACACCTACGAAAATCGATTACCAGATCAGGGATCGGAGCAGAGTGATGCAGCTTCGAGCAACGTTCTCTCCACTGCGGCTGGACTGACGGGCGTGCTGTCATCAGGGGGACCGGTCCGGCCCGGCTCCGAGGGTGGCCTCCTTGACCGCGCAAGCGAGCGAGCCGAGATTGATCGTGTCATGGCCGCGGCCGGGCAGGGCATGAGCGCCGTCCTGGTGCTGCAAGGCGAGGCCGGGATAGGAAAGACGGCACTCCTGGACTACGCCGTTGACTCGGCTGGAGATCTCAACGTCGTCCGCCTGGTAGGGATTGAATCGGAGATCGGGCTCAGCTTCGCGGCGCTGCATCAGCTTCTCGTGCCCTTCCTGGGCGACCTCGGCTCTCTTCCCGCGCCGCTGCGCCGGGCACTGGCGACCGCCTTCGGCATCCGCGATGGCTGGCCGCCCGACCCGTTCCTGATCGGGCTCGCGTCGCTGACCCTGCTATCCAGCGTGGCCACGGCGCGGTCACTGCTCTGTGTCATTGACGACGCGCAGTGGCTCGATCAGGAGTCGGCTGGGGTACTGGCCTTCGTCGCGCGCCGTCTCCACGCTGATGGCATCGGCATGCTGTTCGCCGTACGGGATCCATCCGACCGTCAACTTCCCCTCAATGGACTGCCCAGGCTCCGCGTGCGCGGGCTTCGCCCGGCGTCGGCCCGCCAGCTGCTAGCGTCGGCCGCGGCCGGCCAGATCGACAGCAAAGTCAGCGAACGAATCATCGCTCAGGCGAACGGAAATCCGCTCGCGCTGATCGAACTGGGCCGCGAGCTCGTACCTGGGCAGCTGACGGGTGAGATTGCGTTGCCCGAGCCGCTTCCCGTCGGCCGGAGCCTGCAGGGCCGGTTCCTTAGCCAGGTGCGGGACTTGCCCGCAGCCACGCAGATTCTGCTGCTGGCGGCGGCCGCCGACCCGACCGGTGATCCCGCCTTGCTCTGGCGGGCCGGACAGCATCTCGGCTTCGGTATCGACGCTGCGGGTCCCGCCGAAGTCGGCAGCCTGATGACGATCGGGCCGGTCATCGCGTTCCGCCATCCACTGGTCCGCTCAGCGATTTATCACGGCGTCACGCTCGCCGATCGCCAGAAAGTCCATCAGGCGCTGGCCGCCGCTACCGATCCCGGTTCGGGAGCCGATCTACGGGCGTGGCACCGCTCGCAGGCGGCCACCGAGCCCGACGAAGCTGTCGCGGCCGAGCTGGAACTAGCCGCTGAGCGAGCGCGGAGCCGGGGAGGGTGGGCCGCCACCGGCACTTACCTCACGCGGTCAGCAGCGCTCACCCCAGATGGCCCGGCACGAATGCGGCGCATACTGGCCGCCGCGCAAGCCGACAACACCGCAGGTGCTTCTCTGGGTGCCCAGGCCCTTCTCGACAGCGTGACCGGCCAGATCGAAGATCCACTTCAGCGGATCGCGGCCCAGCGTCTCCAGGGCGCCATTCACTATGCGCTGAGCCAGCCGGCCAAGACGGCTTCCATCCTGCTCAGCGCGGCCCGGCAGATCGCGCCAGTCGATACCGGGCAGGGTCGCGCTGCCCTGCTTGACGCGCTCGCCGCGTCCCGGGTCAGCGGCCGGCTCGCCGCCGCCGGCTCCAGCAGCACCGATATCGCCCGGGCCGCCCGGTCCCTGCCATCGCCACCGCCGTCGGCGGAGAGCATCGGCGATCTGCTCCTCGACGCCGACACGGCCTTGCTCCTTGATGGCCTCGAGGCGGCCGCACCGCTGCTCAGGCGGGCGGTAACCACCTTGCAAAAGCTGCCGATGAATTCTGCTGACCAGCTGACCTGGACGGGAATCGGTTGCTGGGGGGCCGGCGCGCTCGCTGACGACCACGCCCTCAATTCGTTGGCCAGCAGGCTGGACAAGCAAGCCCGTGACCAGGGGGCGGTGCCCGCCCTGTCCAACGCGCTGATCTTCACCGGGGTGTCAGAGCTGTTCGCGGGCGTCCTCGGCCAGGCACGGGCGTACTTCACCGAACGCGAGGCGATCGAGGAGGCGCTGGGCGATGACTGCGGCGTAGGCGAAGTGCTGGTGCTCGCGTGGCAGGGCCAAGCCGGTGATACCCGCGCCCAGGCAGCAGCCGCCACCCGCGCCGCAGGCGAGGATGGGCTGGGCTGGAAGCTCGTCTGGCTCGAGTACGCGCTCGCCATCCTGGAGCTCGGTCTGGGTCATTACGAAGAAGCGCTGGCCTCCGCTCCGCACGGCTACGAAGAGAACGCGATGCTGAGCGCGTTCGCGCAGCCCGATCTGATCGAGGCTGCAGTCCGCTGCGGCCAGCTGGTAATCGCCAAGGACGCCCTGGACCGTGTCGGGCGCCGGGCCGCGGCCAGTCCCACGCCTCTCGCGCTGGGACTTCTCGCCCGGTCCCGCGCCCTGCTCGCCGACGGACCTGACGCCGAGTCCCTGTACCAAGAGGCCATCACGCACCTCCGTCAGGCCCGGGGCGTGAGCCACCTCGCCCGCGCTCACCTTCTCTACGGGGAATGGCTGCGGCGGGCCAGACGCCGCCGGGACGCGCGCGAGCACCTGCGGACGGCCCATGGCATGTTCGAGACCATGGGAGCCGGGGGCTTCGCCGAACGTACCCGGCTTGAGCTCGCTGCGACCGGACAGACAGCCCAGACACGTCCCCCCGGATATCACGGCGACCTCACCCCGCAGGAGCTTCGCGTGGCCGTGCTGGCCGCAACCGGTTCCACCAACGCGGAAATCGCCACGCAGCTGTTCATCAGTCCCAAGACGGTCGGTTACCACCTCGGCAAGGTCTTCCAGAAGCTGGGCGTCGACTCGCGGCGCCAGCTCGCGCGCATTCCCCTCGACCACGCCTGACCCTGCTCGGGACAGCCCACGACTAGGCGATTCGCCCGATTCGGACATGCCGTGCCGACGGTGAGGATGTGGGTGTGGGAAGGGGAATCCCGTGAGGGACAGATTTACCGTCGGGCCGCGGGTCGTGCGGTACGTGGCAGTGCCATGAGTCTCATTCTCGATACCCGCCAGATCCCGGTCGCGGACCGGGGCGATGCCGTGCGTGAGGTCATTTCCCGCACTGTCGTCGACGTGAACATCGACTTCCCGCCGGGCGGCCCGGCCGCGTTCGGCGCTATCACTGACGTCGGGCAGATCAAGGTGTGCTCGGTACGATCGAACGCCATCAAGGTCGAGCGCACCCCCAGACTGGCCCACGACGAGCATCCGCCCAGCATCTTTCTCGGCGTGCAGATCGCCGGGTCCAGCCTGATCGTCCAAGGCGACCGGGAAGCCGTTCTGCGGCCGGGCGACCTTGCCTTTTCCGACTCAACGACCCCGTATTCCCTGCTCGACACCGACGGCATCCGGCAGCACTTCTTTTGCATCCCGATGGCGGCGCTGGCATTGCCCTACGATGCGATCAGGCAGCTAGCGGCGGTCACCTTGAGCCCTGGGCATCCGGTCGCTGACCTCGCGGCGACCTACTTCCGGCGGCTGGCGTCCCGGCCCGACATCTTCGAGGAGCCAGGACTCGCCGCCGTGGGCCGCCCGAGCATAGAGCTCGTTCGCGCGCTCCTTACCACCCATCTCGACACTTCCGCCCTCGCCAAGGAATCCGCAGAGGAAACGCTTCTGCTCCGCATCCTGGAATACGCCCGGGTGCATCTGCCCGAGCCGGGACTGAACGCGACACAGATCGCCGTCGCGCACCACATCTCCGTGCGGCACCTCTACAACGTCCTGGCCCGCGGCGGCATCTCGCTGGGCGACTGGATCCGGGCGCGCCGCCTGGAGGAATGCCGCGACGAGCTCAGCCGCCCACAGTTCCGCCCTGAGACCATCAGTTCGGTCGCCCGCCGACGCGGATTCACCGACCCGTCCAGCTTCAGTCGTCTCTTCCGGGCCGCCTACGGGCTCTCGCCTCACAAATGGCGCGAAATGAGTCGACGCGACCGCATCCGATCAGAAACGAAATCCTATGGCTGAGTGGATGGACCGGATTGAGCTTGCTCCTTCCCCCACCGCTGAGGCCACCCGTTTCATAGCGCCGCGCCGGACATCCCCGGCCGCGAAGACAGCAGGCACGCTCGTCTCGAACGGAAGAGGCGTGCGGTCCAGAGCGGCCCAGATCGGGCCGAGTTCATTCGGGTCCAGCTGGACGTCGGTGCAGACGTAGCCGTCGCGGTCGAGGGTCACACCGTCCAGCCACGCCGTTACGGGGTCGGCGCCGATGAGGCAGAACAGGCCACGGCAAGATTGCTCGGCACTGCTCAGTGAGGTCGTGTCCATCAGGGTGATCGCCTCCAATACCGACCGGCCGGCCAGCTTGGTGACCTCGGTCGAGAGGCGGACCGTGACCTTCGGGTGAGCGTGCAGGTGAGCGAGGAGATAAGCGGACATCTCGACGGGGGCGTCTGATCCGCGAATCACGAAGGTAACTGGATTGCCGCGCGCGGCCAGGTAGAGGGCGGCCTGGCCGGCCGAGTTCGCGGCGCCGACGACCGTGACAGGCTGAGTGCCGCAGGCTCGTGCCTCGAACTCGGTGGCGGCGTAGTAGATGCCGGCCCCTTCGAACTCGGCCCACCGCGGCAGAGACAGTGCCCGGTAGTGCGCGCCGGTGGCGATGAGGACGGCGCGCGAGCTGATGCCGGTTCCGTCGCCGAGGTCGACCCGCAGATATTCTCCGGTGAGGTCAATGGCAGTGACCTGCCGGGGGCTGGATAGCTGAGCCCCGAA
This sequence comes from uncultured Streptosporangiaceae bacterium, assembly GCA_964250865.1. GTDB lineage: Bacteria > Actinomycetota > Actinomycetes > Streptosporangiales > Streptosporangiaceae > Bog-532. Next base: position 6,707 of record CAXUJF010000121.1, on the reverse strand, counting down.
CTTCAGCGCCTGCTGTGCGGCCAGCTGGGTCAGGTCATGGCCGCTGAGGCCAGCCGGGAAGCCGAGGTAGTCCTCGATGCGCGAGATCGCCGCCGCCTGTCCGCCCACGCCGACAGCATCGAGCAGCAGGGTCTCGAGGCCTTCGGATGCGCCGTACATCGCCGCGGCGAGGCCGGCGGGCCCGGAACCGATAATGGTGAGGTCGACCACCTTGGCGGCGGTGCGGCCGTGGGACAGGCCCAGCGCGTCTGCCAGCAGCCCGGGGCTGACGCGGCGCAGGACGCGCTGGGGTGTGACCACGGCGGGAAGATCGGCGGCGGCCAAGGGCGTCACCCGCATCAGTGCACGGCCGGCAACGCTGTCAGCGTCGAGCCATAGATGTGGCAGCTGCTGCCGGGCGGCGTAGGTGCGCAGCACCAGCGCGTCGGCAGAACGGCTGCTGCCGATGATCTCAATCGCGCGGGCGGCCGGGGTGTCCCGGAGCAGCTCGCGGCGGGTGAGGAAGGTGCGGAGCAGAAGCTCTGAGATCTCGGGATCGTCGGCCATCAGGCGACGGAATCGCTCGGGGGCGATGCGGCGGATCCGGCCAGCTGTGACGACCCGGGCCGTGAGGTACGCGGTCTGACCGGTCAGCAGGCTGAGTTCGCCAAGGAATCCGCCCGAGCCGTATACGGCCACGACGGCTTCGGGTTCATCGCGGGTGGCCGGGCTGACGATCTCGATCGATCCCGCCTCGATGACAATCAGGTCGTAGGCCGGGTCACCCGGCCGGAACACGACGTCCCGGCTTCGTACCTCCTGCGCTACCCCGTAAGCCGCAAGCCGCGCGAACTGCTCAGCAGACAGCTCAGGTGCCGCAGCCGCGACGCCGGCCTGCGCAGGGGCGCCGGCGGGTTGGTCGGCCGCTTCGGTCATTCCTGGGTGGTCCCTTTGTCTCGCGGGCGGAGATATCGCATTCCCGCATGACAGTAGGTCATTACTGACTGCTCAGAGTCAACGAGTGTATTTCGTGCACAGCCTGCCGATAACGGTGCACGACCTGAGCATTGGCCCGGCCAGGGGGTGCAGATAACTGCAGGTGTTTCAGCCTTTCGGCTGGCCCGGAAACTGCTCAGGATGTGCACGGTTGCCTGAACTTTGTGCAGGACATTGGTGGTTCCCTTTGCATTCACTCATAGCGGATTAGCGTCGCTTTCAGCAAGCCACCGCTACTCCGCAAGGGAGACAAACGTGCCGCACATTACCGTCGGGCAAGAGAATTCCGGGAACACCGATCTGTATTACGAGGACCACGGTCAGGGCCAGCCCATCGTCCTGGTTCACGGCTACCCGCTCAGCAGCCGCGCCTGGGACAAGCAGGTCCCGGTCCTGCTGGAGGCGGGCCACCGGGTCATCACCTACGACCGGCGCGGATTCGGGAAGTCCAGCCAGCCGACCTACGGCTACGACTACGACACTTTCGCCGCCGACCTCAACACCCTGCTGACCGAACTCGACCTGACCGAGGTCACCCTGGCCGGCCACTCGATGGGGACCGGCGAGGTCACCCGCTACCTGGGCACCTACGGCTCGGCCCGGATCGCCCGGGGCGTGCTGATCTCTCCGATCCCGCCGTACTTCCTGCAGGCCGACGACAACCCCGAGGGCGTGCCCGGCGGCCTGTTCGACGGGTTCGTCCAGGCCGCGAAGGCCGACGGCCCAGCGTGGATGAAGGGATTCCTCGACAACTTCTACAACATGGACGTGCTCGGCGGCACCCTCGTCAGCGACCAGGCTTTCCAGGCCAGCTGGAACGTCGCGACCGCCGCCTCTGCGACCGCCGCGGTGGCGTGCATCCGCACCTGGGAAACCGACTTCCGCGCCGACCTGCCCAAAATCGACGTGCCGATGCTGGTCATCCAGGGCGACGCGGACCGGATTCTGCCCTTCCCCAACACCGGAAAGCGGCTGCCCGCCCTGCTCAAGGACATGCAGCTGGTCGTCATCAACGGCGGCCCGCACGCCATCGCCTGGACGCACGCCGACCAGGTCAATGACGCACTCCTCGCCTTCCTCAAGTAACCCGCGCGTGCACCACGGCAAACCCGCCAATTCCTCCACAGTTCCCCGGAAGGAACGCCATGTTCTCCCTCCGAGCCCCGCGGCTGACGAGACCGCTGCTCATCATCCTGGCTGGTGTCCTGGCCGTCGCCGGGCTGCTGCTCGCCAGCGGCCAGGGCGGCTCCGCGCACGCCGCGACCACCCGGGCCGCGCGAACCAGCCTCACGGCGGACGCCAGCGCGCCCAAGCCCACGATCGTGCTCGTGCACGGCGCCTGGGCCGACTCCGGCAGCTGGAACGCGGTCACCGCCCTGCTGCAGCGGGCCGGCTACACCGTCTACGCCCCGCCCAACCCGCTGGAGGGCCTGCCGATCGACACCGCCACCCTCAACGGCTTCCTGAAGAGCATCACCGGGCCCATCGTGCTGGTCGGGCACTCTTACGGCGGCGAAGTCATCACCAACGCCGCCGACGGGAACAGCCAGGTCAAAGCCCTGGTCTACGACGACGCCTACCTGCCCGCCCAAGGCGAAGACCTGATGGACCTGACCACGGCCGGATCCTGTTTCTACCTGCCAGCCTCCGAGCAGGGCACCGTCTTCACCCCCGTGGCCGACCCCAGTTCGCCCTCCGGTGAAGACGTCTACGTCAAGCAGAGCGTGTTCCCCGGCTGCTTTGCCAACGGGCTGCCCGCCAGCCGAGCCGCCGTCCTGGCCGCCACCCAGCGGCCGCTGGCCACCAGCGCGCTCACCGACCCGTCCGGCACGCCGGCCTGGGCCACCATCCCGTCCTGGGACATCATCGGCCTGAACGACCACATCGTCACCCCGGCCGAGCAGCTGTTCATGGCCCACCGCGCGCACGCGCGCATCACCGAGGTCAACGCGCCGCACCTGTCCATGATCTCCGACCCAGGCGTCGTGGCCAGCGTCATCATCGCCGCCGCCCGGGCCACCGGCTGACCGCAGAGCCCGCGAGCGCCCAGGCCGTCCGCGTCTTCGTCAGCGACACGGACGGCCCGGGCGAAGCCCGCGGCACCCTGCCGATCGTGACCTTCAGCCAAGACTGAGCCCGGGAGGACCCGAACATGGCCCACATCGACCCGCTCCTGAAACGTAACCAGCACTTCGCGACCACCGACGCTCGCGACGGCGCCAGCATTGTCGCCCGGTACCCGGTCTACGTGATCACCTGCCTGGACCCGCGCACCGACCCGTCGGCCTTTCTCGAGCTCGACCTGGGGGACGCGGTGGTGGTCCGTAACGTCGGCGGCCGCGTCTCCCCCGACGTGCTCACCGACCTCGCCTACATCGGCTATCTGTCCAGGAAAGTAGTCCCGGGCGGCCCACAGTTCGAGGTCATGGTCATTCACCACAATCAGTGCGGCACGCGCTTCCTGGCCGATCCCGAGTTCCGTCGCGGCTTCGCCGGCCTCATTGGCGGTGACGAGGACGCCCTCGCCGCGGAGGCAGTCGTCGACCCCGAGCAGACCGTCCGCACGGACGTCGAGTTGCTGCTGTCCTCGGCCGTGCTGCCGACCGCGATCACGGTTTCTGGTCATGTCTACGACGTCACCACCGGCCTGGTCACCACCATCGTGCCGGCGGCGCCGGTGCACGCCACCGCGGCGCCGCAGTGATGCCAGATGTGTGACTCCCCCGCAGATCCGCGGCAGGTCGCCCGGGCGGCTCCCCGTCCGGTCACCGGGCAGGCTGCCGACCCGATAGCACTGGAGCCGGTCGACGAGGTCGTGATCACGACGCTGGTCGATAACGTATATGACGCCCTGCTGACCGGCGATGAGCGCACCACGCGGGCGCCGTTCAGCGCGGGCACGGCGCGCGCCCCGCAATTCGAAGGCGGGTCGACCACAGTCGGGCTGATGGCCGAGCACGGGTTCTCCGCGTTGGTGAGCGTCCGCCGCGGTACCACCACGACCACGCTGCTGTTCGACACCGGGCTGTCGCCCGACGCCATGGTCACTAACGCCGACCGGCTCGGCGTCGACCTGTCACAGATCCAGGCGGTCGTGCTGAGCCACGGCCACTTCGATCACGCCGGCGGCCTGGCCGGACTGGCCGGCCGTCAGGGGACCCGGTCGCTGCCGATGGTGATCCACCCGCTCATCTGGACGCGCCGCCGCCTGGCCGTGCCGGGCCGCGAGCCCGAGGAGCTGCCCACGCTCAGCAGGCGAGCCCTGGAGGGCGAGGGGTTCGCGCTGATCGAGCGGCGGCAGCCGTCGCTCCTAGCGGACGGCTGCGTCCTGATTACCGGAGAGGTCGACCGGACCACCGACTTCGAGCACGGCATGCCCTCGTCGCACCAGGCGTGGACCGCCTCGCAATGGCGCCCGGACCCGCTCGTCGCCGACGACCAGGCCCTGGTCGTGAATGTGCGAGGACGCGGCCTGCTGGTGCTGACGGGCTGCGGGCACGCCGGCGCGATCAACATTGTCCGGTACGCGCAGCGGCTCACCGCCGTCCCCGCCCTGCACGCTCTGGTCGGCGGACTGCACCTCAGCGGCCCCGCGTTCGAGCCCATCATCGGCGCCACGATCAGCGCGCTCACCGAGATGACCCCCGCCCTCGTGGTGCCCGGGCACTGCACCGGCTGGCGTGCTCAGCACGAACTGGCGGCGGCGCTGCCGGATGCCTGGGTCGCCGGCAGCAGCGGCTCATCGTTCCGGCTCAGCGCGGCCTGACCGCAATGAGGAGAACAGATGACCACGACCATCATCGGGGCAACCGGCAGAGTCGGAAGCGCCGTCGTCCGCCGCCTGCTCGCAACCGACCAGCCCCTGCGCGCATACGTTCGTGACGCCGGAAAGGCCCGCCGCATTTTCGGCCAGCCGAACGGGCTAGAGATCTACCAAGGTCGCCTCGATGATCCGGAAGACCTAGCCGCCGGCCTTGGCGGCGCGTCGCGCATCTTCATGGCGATGGGGTCGATCGGCGTCGAGGGCAACCTTCAGCGGGCCGTCATCGAGGCAGCCGGGCGCTCAACGACACTGCGTCAATTGTTGCGCCTTTCGGTGCTGAATGCCTCGCCCACCTCGCTGGGCATCAATCAGCGTGCCCACTGGAACATCGACTTTGCCGCATCCGCGGCCCAGATCCCTTACACCACGATCCGGCCGGCCATTTTCACAGCCTCGCTCCTGGCCGGCGCGGCCGAGATCCGGGCGCGAGGGACCTGGACCGGCATCGCAGACACCGGGCAGGTCGGACTGATTGACCATAACGATGTCGCCGACGTGGCAGCACGCATCCTGGCCGAGCCCGCCATCGGCGAAACGCACTATGACCTCACCGGACCAATGCTGCTCAGCTGGCCGCATGCGATGAGACTGCTCTCAGCCGAGCTCAACCACCCGATCAGCTTTACGACGCTACCCGAGCGTCAGCTCCTCACCCGGCTCATAGACGCCGGCGTCGCCCCCGGTCAAGCCGAACTTCTCATTGCGCGCGAATGGGCCATCCAGGCCGGCGAGAACGATCGCCTCACCGACACCGTTCGCGAGCTGACCGGTCACGCGCCAAGAACCGTCGAAGCGTTCCTGCACGCCAACCGTCAGCAATTCCTCCAGTCAGCGGCGGAGCACTCACCGCATCCGCCGCCCTAGCCGGGGACGGTGACGGGGATGGCGAGGAGGCTCGCTTCGCGGGCGGCGGAGCGGGCCTGCTCGAAGAAGTCGGGGGCGGCGCAGGCGAACAGGGTCCGGCCGACGGCGCCGCCCAGGGCGCAGGCGTAGACGGGTGAGCCGGGCTCGATCTCGTCGGTGATCTTGCCGCCTTCGGTGACGCGGAGCAGGCGGGCGTTGTCGGCGTCGGCGATCCAGAGGGCGCCTTCGGAGTCGAGGCAGCAGCCGTCCGGCGCCACCTTGAGCTGGGGCAAGAGCTTGTCCATGGCGCGGTCGGTGGGCAGCGGGGCGAACTCGGCCCAGACCCGGCGGTTGATCAGCTGGCCGTCGTCGGTCAGGTCGAAGGCGGTGCAGCGGTTGCCGAACGTCTCGTTGACGATCAGCACGTTGTCCGGGGTGATCACGGTGCCGTTCGGGAACCACAGGTCGGTCGCGACCTCGGTCACGGTGCCGTCCGGGTCCACCCGGTGCAGGGAGGCGGTGGCCAACGGGGACCCGCTCATCAGGTCGAAGCCGAAGTTGCCCACGTAGGCCCGGCCCGCGGCGTCGACGGCCATGTCGTTGGCGTGACCGGTGGCGGCCGAACTCAGGTCGGCGTGGGTCACCAGCGTGCCGTCAGCTTCGCGGCGCAGCAGCTTGCGGTCACGCATGGACACCGCCAGCAGGCGGCCGTCGGGCAGCCAGCCCAGGCCGGCGGGCTGCCCCGTGACCGTGGCCTCGAGCCGCAGGTCCGAGCCGTCCTCGCGGGCCGACTGCACCTGGTGCCCGTAGAAGTCGGAGAACCAGATCCGGTCGTCCCGCCAGCGGGGCGCCTCCAGGAAGTGCTGGCCGCTCACCACGGTGGTCACGGCAGCGGTCATGGTTTCCTCCAGTACACGGCGATGTGTGCCTGTCGACGGCATCAGTTAATCACCCAGTGACGCGTTATCGCCGCCGTCCCCACGGGGGGCCCGCGGCCCTGAACACGGGGGCCGGTATGCGCGACCCCCCGCGCGCTCCCGGTCGCGCGCCACCTGTGTGCTGGCGG
>CAXUJF010000120.1:9026-12566 GCA_964250865.1 uncultured Streptosporangiaceae bacterium | reverse complement strand
GCCGATGATCGCGGTGCACATGCCTCCATTCCAGCGTTCCGGCGCAAAATCGTTGGCACTCGGCCCGGACGGCACGCGAGCATGAACCCATGACCGAACTGCGCACAGTGGAACCGGACGGCTGGGAGGCGATGCGGGACATCCGGCTGGATGCGCTGCGCGAGGCGCCGTTCGCCTTCGCCTCCACCTACGCCAAAGAGGCCGCGTTCTCCGAGGAAAGGTGGCGGGCGCGGGCCCGTCCGGGCAACAACATCATGGCCTACCGGCCTGAGTTCGGCGAAGAGCCGGTGGGCCTGGTGGCCTGGATCCAGGAGGTCCCGGGCGAGCTGGAGCTGGTCTCGATGTGGGGCCGGCCGCAGGCCCGGGGGCGGCAGGTCGGGTCGGCGCTGGGCGAGGCGATCGTCGAGCGGGCCCGGCGCGCCGGGCTGCCGCGGGTGCACCTGTGGGTGACCGAGAGCAACAAGCCGGCCCGCAGGCTGTACGAGCGGTGCGGCTTCGGCCCGACCGGGGAACGGCAGCCGCTGCCGTCGGATCTGGCCCTGATGGAGCTGGCCATGGCCCGGACGGTGACGCCCTGATCCAGGTGGTGCCCTGATCCAGGTGGTGCCCTGAGCTGGACGGTAACGCCCTAAGCCGCGCGCTCGTTCTTGGCCTCGTACCAGGCCGCCTCTTCGGCGCCCATGGGCGTGGACGGCGGGCCCTGCACGAACGGCCAGATCTCCTCGGCGATGGCCCGCCAGTCCCGGGTCGCGGTCAGCTCGCCGAGCAGGGCGAACACCCCCAGGTTGATCCGCTGCAGGATCACGTACGAGCGCGGCACCTGCATGTACGGCGCGAGCGGGCTGCGCACGTCGAAGAACCGGCGCACCACCGAGGAAGCGTAGTCCCCGGTGATGGTGAGCATGCCGGGCTTGCGGATGGTGTCGTAGAATACGGCCAGGTGGTCGACGATCGAGTCGGTACTAACCGGCGCGTCCGCCTGCAGGAACTCCGCGTCGACCAGGCTCTGCCGGAACGCCTCGGCGTCGTCGTCCACGCACAGGTAACGGGCCATGTCCATGAGCGGCTTGAGCTCGTCCCGGCTGAAGTACTTGACCAGGCCGTAGTCCAGGAACGTGACCTTGCCGCCACCGTGGAACAGGTAGTTGCCCGGGTGCGGGTCGCCGTTGAACGCCTGCATCGAGTACAGGCTGCGGAAAACGTAGCGGTAGATGGTCTCCGCGGCCAGGTCACGTTCTTCCTGGGACCAGGTGGCCAGCTCGGAGAACCGCGCGCCGGTAGCCAGGTCGCTGGTCACCACCCGCCGGGTGGACAGCTCGGGCACGATCTTGGGCACGTGGATGGTGGGGTGCCCGTCGTAGTAGTCGGCGAAGCGCTGCTGGTTCTCGGCCTCGCGCTCGTAGTCCAGCTCCTCGACCACCCGTTCGCGCAGCTCGTTCAGCAGCGCGTCCACGTCCTGGCCGGGCGCGGTGATGCGCAGCATCCGGCGCAGCAGTGAGACGTTGCGCAAGTCGGCCGCGATGGTTTCGGCGATGCCCGGGTACTGCACCTTGACCGCGACCGCGCGGCCGTCGTGGGTGATGGCCCGGTGCACCTGCCCGATGGAGGCGGCCGCGATCGGCTCGGGGTCCCAGCGGGCGAAGACCTGCTCCGGTGGCCGGCCCAACTCTTCCTCGATGACCCCGGCGGCCAGTTCGGCGCTCATGGGAGGCACGCTGTCCTGGAGCCGCCCGAGCGTGCGGCGAACATCCGGCGCGAGACCCTCGTCCACGTAGCTGGCCATCTGGCCGATCTTCATCAGCACGCCCTTCATCGCGCCCAGGGTGGCGGCGACGTCTTCGGCGGTCTGCAGGGCCAGGTCGTTGCGCAGCTGCTGGCGCTGCTCCCCCGCGGCCAGGAACAGCCGCGGCGCGCTACCGGCGTACCGGGCCCCACCCCGGGCCACCAGCTGGAGCGCGGCCAGGCCGCGACCCAGGCGCAGCCGGCCAGACCGGCGCCCGGCGAACACGGCGGCGGCCGCCAGCCCGGTGGATCCGCCGATCAGCAGGGCGGCCTTGATGTGCCTATTCATCGGTAGCTGCGGACTCCTCGTGATCATCAGGGTGGTCAGGCGGCGCGGGCGGCGCGCATGCGCAGGGCCAGCCGCTGACGGGCCTCGAGCACGCCCGGCTCGGCCAGGAACACCGTGTCCAGGATCCCGAGCGCCTGCCGGATCTCGGTCCGGCGCTCGTCGGTGAGCGGGGCACCGGGCGCATAGCCGTACAGGTCGCGGGCCCAGTCCGGCAGCGACGCGATCGTTCCTTCGCGCACGTCCTGCCAGATCTCGGCCACGTCCGGGTCCAGGCCGGGCGGGTCGAGCAGGTAGGCCATGGACTCGCGTGCGGCCGGGGTGGCCTGCAGGATCGGGCGGACCGAGGCCAGGTACTCGGCCAGCGCGGCCTCGCTCGCCGGGACCAGGTCACGTGGGATGCCGACCAGCTCGGCCGCGGCCACCATCTCGGCCACGTACCGGTCCGCGTCGGCCGCGGACAGCCCGGCGCCGAACAGCCGGACGGTCACGATGGTCGAATCGACCAGCGCGGCGTGCACCCACAGCAGCAGGCTGGGGTCGCTGGCCGCGTAGGGCTGGCCGGTCACCGGGTCGGTGCCGCGGACATGCTCGTGGATGCGCCGCACCCGCTCCGACAGCCGCTCGGCCGTGGCCCGGTCCCCCACGCTGACCGTGGTGACGTAGGAACCCGTGGCGGCCAGCCGGCCCACCGGGTCGCTACGCCAGTCGCTGTGCTGGTCCACGCCGGCCATGGCCAGCGGGTGCAGCGCCTGGATCATCAGCGAGCGCAGCCCGCCGATGGTGCCGGCCAGGTCGGTGCTGAGCCGCCAGGTGACGCTGCGGGGGCCGAAGAACCCGTCGTCGGCCGGGTGCTCCGGGACACTTGCCGCGTACGACGCCGCGGACCGTTCGACCAGCCCGGACACATCCGCGTAAGAATCAGCGGCCACCGTTCCACCTCCAAATAACAACGAGGTCACAACCTCAACTTCAACCTACCCGGTGGTAAGCAGGAGAAATGAATGCGGGCGCGGGAGCCGGAACGCCGGTGGGAGAGCAACCGGAGCCGCCCGGGGTACGCGCGGCCCTGGCGGCGGAACAGCAGGCCACGCTGGAGCAGGTGGCCGGGCTGGAGCGGGAGTTCGGCCAGATCGTGGCCGCGTCGCAGGCCGACAACGCCGACGACGAGCACGACCCGGAGGGCGCGACCATCGCTTTCGAACGCCAGCATGTGGCCGCCCTGCTGGCCCAGGCCCGGGAACACCTGACCGCGATCGAAGCGGCGCTGGGCCGGCTGGACGCAGGTAACTACGGCTACTGCGAGCGATGCGGCCAGCCGATCCCGCCCGAGCGGCTGGCGGCCCGGCCGACCGCGACCCGCTGCGTGGCTTGCGCCAGCGCGGGGCGGGCCCCGGGGCCCGGGGCGGGGGGGCGGGGGGGCGGGGCCGGGGGGGGGGGGGGGGGTTCGGCCGCCCGCGGGGGGCGGGGCG
>CAXUJF010000120.1:0-9016 GCA_964250865.1 uncultured Streptosporangiaceae bacterium | reverse complement strand
GGCAGGACCAGAGTGGCCTGGTGGAAGTACGCCCGCCAGCTGGGGCCGGTCCGCAGCCACAGGGTGACGCGGCGGGCGCGGCGGTCACCTTGTTCGCTGGTGTAGGTGACGATGATGGTCGAGCCGGAGAGCCGGACCGCCTCCAGGCCGGTGGCCGTCCGCGGCGTCAGGTCGCGGTCCGTGGCCGCGGTCAGCACGGAGATGAGCTCAGACCGGGCGAAACGGCGGCCGTCCGCCACGACCTCGGTGAAATCCGGGTGGAGCAGCGTCTCCAGGTCCGTGCGGCTCGCATCCGGCGCCAGCAGGCGCAGTTCGTTGGCCAGGACGGCTCGCACATCCGCATCGGCCGGGGTCTCGGTCATCGGCTCACGATAACGGCGGCGGCAGGCGGGCTTCGCCCGACTCCGTCCGGGGGATAACTTGTGGAGCCCCGCTGTGCTTCGCGACCGCGAGATGATCAGTGGCAGGACTGGGATGAAGGGTGTGCCGGGTGCAGTTGCGGGATGTTGAGCTGGGCGACGTCCAGGCCTATGTGCGGATGCGGTGTGATCCGGTCATGATGGCCGACCTGGGTGGCCCATTGCCTCGCGAGGGTATGGAGGACAAGGTGGCCCGCGACGTACGGGCGGTTGCGGCCGATGACAGCTGGATCAAGATGATCGTCCCCGATGAGGCCGCGCCTGACGCGGTGGCAGGAACCGTGGTGATCTGGTCCCATGACGAAGACGGCGAGCCGATGTCGGAGATCGGCTGGATGGTGCTGCCGGAGTTCCAGGGCCGAGGCATCGGCAAGCTGGCCGTCCAGATGCTGCTCGGCCGGGCCCGCGACGATGGCCGGTGGGGGCTCGTGCATGCCTTCCCGGCCACAGCGAATGCGCCGTCGAATGGGATCTGCCGCTCGGTCGGCTTCAGGCTCGCTGATGAACGGGACGTAACTTTCGCCGGTCGGGTGCTACGCAGCAACCACTGGGTCATCAACCCCGTCGCTGACCTGGCCTAGGTGCCGCCAGACCGCGGCGCTAGGCGGTCAGACCGGCTAAGTGAGGATGCGGGGGCCGGCGGCGCGGATGAGGACGGTGGCCCAGGTGCGGAAGGGGCGCCAGGGCTCGGCCAGGGCGCGGAACTGGTCCTCGGTCGGGGGCTCGGGCAGGTTGTAGAGCTGAGCGGCCAGCGCCAGGGCACGGGGCTCGCTGACCGGGAGGACGTCGGTGAAGCCGGTGCCACGGATCACGATCAGCGCGCTGTAGAACGGGCCGATGCCCTTGATCGTCTGCAGCTCGGCCATGGCCGCGTCCGGGCCGAGGTCCTTGAGCGCGCTGACGTCGAGGCGGCCTTCGAGGGCGGCGCGGGCCACCCCGTGCAGGCGCTCGATCTTCTCCGGGGGCAGCCCGGGGAACGAGCCGACGCGGAGCAGCTGGCTGGGGGTGGGGAACGCGGCCAGCCGCAGCCCGGCCAGGTCGAACGTCCGGCCGTGGGCCTCGCTGAGCAGCGCGCGCAGGTGCATCATCTGCCGGGCCGGGCGGCGAGCGCTCAGCACCGACCAGGCCGCGGCCTCGTACGGTGAGTAGAACAGCGGCGGGCGCAAGCCGGGCGCGGCGGCCTGGAGGCGGCCGATCACCGGGTCGCGCTGGCCGATGCGGGCGAACTCGGTGGCGTCATGGTCGAGCGACAGGACCCGGGCCGCCTGATCGCGTACCGCGGCCAGATCGGTGCCGGCGGGCGCGAACACGGCCAGGTGCACCTCTCCCCCGGCGTCCTGGCGGACCTTGGCGGCGGCGTGGGTAGCGTAGCCGTCCAGGCAGAAGGCCAGTCGCATCACCCCGTCCCAGTCGCGGCCGTCGCGCTGGCCGAACCCGAACGTGGCCGCCTCGGCCAGGGAGAACGGGCCGCGTGGAGAAATGGTGAACGACGCAGTGGTGAGGGCCTCGGTGGACAGCGAACTGGTAGGCATGCGGCTCCCGTCGCTCGAACAAGTGTCTGAACCTATTCTCGCGCGAGGGTCTGACATTTTCAGGCGCTGGCGGCCAGGGTCGCGACCACCTTGTACGGCAGCGGGCGGGGGTGGATGAGCAGGGCCCGCGCCACCTGGCGGATCTGGGGCCGCAGCGGGGTCAGCAGGTGCTCGGTGTGCCGCCAGGCGGCAAGCTCGTCGGTGCCGAACCGGGCCTTGATGTCCTGCCGGAAGCGGCGGGCGTCGCCCCCGTCGGCCTTCCAGCCCGCCAGCCAGTGCCGCAGTTCCGCGTCGTCGCCGGGCAGCGTCCAGTCCCGGAGCCGCTCGGCCACCTGACCCGCCGCGTCGACCACGAAGGCCTGGTCCCCGGGGACACCGATGCCGTGCACCCGACCCGCGCTGTCGGTGGCGTGGAAGATGCTGGCCGAGCGGAACCGGGCCCCGACGGACAGCGCGCCCACCGCGTGGCCCGCCTCGTGCCAGGCGGTGACCACGGCCGCGGTACGGGCGGGCAGGTAGCTGGCGGCGTAGAAGCCGTCGTAACGCTGCCGGATCCAGTGCTCGTGCACCACCGATTCGTCGTCGTACCGCAGCAGGCGAGCCAGCTCGGCCCGAATCGCGGTCACCACGCGGGCCTGGCTGGGAGTCAGCGCGGGAGGGTCCATTTTAATAATTAACTGGTGCCTCTCTCCCGGAGTGACGACGATGAACGGGTGGACTGGGTGGCGTGGCACGCAGCATACGACGACCCCGGGTCGGGCCTCAGTGCCCGGCTGAAACTGGTGAAACAGCACGTGGCCGAGGCAATCGACCGAGCGCCGCCCGGCCCAATGCGGCTGCTCAGCCTGTGCGCGGGCCAGGGCCGGGACGTGATCGAGACGCTCCCCGGCCACCCGCGGCGCGACGACGTGAGCGCGGTGCTGGTCGAAGCCGACCCGGTGAACGTGGCCTGGGCACGGGATGCGGCTTCGGCCGCCGGGCTGGCCGGTGGCGACCCGGAGAACGTGGCTTCAGGCGCTGGGCCGGGCGGCAGCGACCCGGGTAGCGCCGAACGCGCTCGGCGCGGTGCGGCGGTGGCCGGGCGGCCTGGGGTGGAGGTGCGCCAGGCCGACGCGAGCCAGCCAGCCGACTACGCCGACGCCGTGCCGGCCGACGTCCTGCTGCTGTGCGGGATCTTCGGCAACGTGAGCGTGGCCGACATCCAGCGGACCATTGCCGCGGCCCCAGCCCTGTGCACGCCGGGAGCCAGCGTGATCTGGACCCGGCACCGGCGCGAACCTGATCTGACCCCGCAGATCCGCGGATGGTTCACCGCGGCCGGGTTCGAGGAGCTGGCGTTCGGGGCCCCGGAGTCGGCGCCGCGGACCGGGGTGGGCGCGGCCGTGCTGCGGGCCGCGAGCGGGGATGTGCTGCCGGAGGGGCCGCTGTTCCGGTTCGGCTTAGAGTAAACGCCATGGCCTGGGACACGGAGGGGACGCGGCGGGCGTTCGTGATCCACGCGGCCGAGCGCCAGGTTACTCCCGTTACCGAACCGGCGGCGATAGGTTACACCGGGCGCCCGGAATAGCCAATTTTTCTTCTGGTGCGGTCTCCCGCGGCCTTCTAGCATGATCGCATGAGCCCACTGACGGGGGTCTTGCGCGAAGCCTGGGCAATGTACCGACGCTTTGCCGCGCATTTCCTGCTTATCGCATTCGTCTTTTACCTAGCCTCGGCCATTATTGGGGCGCTGCTGTCGCTGGCCGGTGCCGGGGGAAGCCTCGCGGCCGCGCTGGTCAACTTCTTGGTCTTGTGCCTGCTGGAGGCCGCGCTGGTCAAAGCGGTGCAGGACGTACGGGACGGCCGCGTCGACCTGAACTTCTCCGACACGCTGCGCGCCGCCCTGCCCTTCATGTTGCCGGTCGCGGGCGCGGCGATCCTGGCCATTATCGGGATCTTCATCGGTCTCGTGCTGATCATCGTGCCGGGCCTGATCCTGCTGACCTTCTGGTCGCTGATCGTGCCCTGCATCGTGCTGGGCGGGGTCCCAGCCATGTCGTCGTTCGGCCAGAGCTGGCGCACCGTGCGCGGCCACGCCTGGCACGTGTTCGGCACCTACGTGCTGGTCTGGCTGATCTGGCTCATGTTCGAGATTGTGCTGGGGCTGATTTTCGCGGTGCTGCCGGGGTCGGCCCGGGGCTTCATCGCCAGCATCGTGGCCGGCACGCTCGTGGCGCCGTTCATCGCGATCGTGGTCAGCTTGATCTACTACCGGCTCACCGCGGCGCACCAGAACCAGGGTCCGCCGGCCGGGTACCCGGAGCCGGGCTACCCCGAGTACCCGCCGCCGGGTTACGGCAACGCGCCGCAGCAGGGCTACGGGAACACCCCGCAGGGGGGGTACGGGAACACCCCGCAGGGGGGATACGGGAACGCCCCGCAGGGGGGATACGGGAACGTGCCGCAGGGGGGATACGGGAACGTGCCGCCCGCCAGCTACGGGGCGCCGGGCCCGGGCGAGACGACCGGCACGACCGGCCCGAACGAACCCTGGGGCGACCAGACCCGGGCCGACACGCCGCCGCCCAACGGCGGCCCGGGCGGGAGCTACACGCGCCCGGACAACTCCCAGCCGTCCTGATCCGCTCGGGTGGCTAACGGGCTGGTAAAAGGTGGGTCGTAGCGGTACGGCAGCGGTCATTCATCGCTAGGGTGACGGCATCTGGTCGCGCGCGGCCAATTGCCGCAAGTGCACCGAACCCAACCGGCCATGACCCCGTTGCGAGGAGACAGCTCACCCATGCCAGCTACGCTTCAGGACATCCTGCTCGCCCCCGGCACCAAGCCCCAGGTGGTGGCCGACTGCCGGGCGCTGGTCGACCAGCAGGTCAAGGACAAGTCGGGGGTCTCGGCAGCCGCGCTGAAGCTGGGCTACAAGACGGTGACCAGCTTCGCCCCCAGTTACCTGAACGACACGATCGACTCGATGCTGCCGGAATTCGTGCAGCAGCTCGAGCCATTCTGGGCCGACTTCATCGCCTCGGGCAGCGCCCGGTTCGGTGACTACCTGGCCAAGCGCGGCCCGGAAGTCTCGGAGGCGCTGCTGGCGGTGACCGACCACATGGCCGGACAGTCCGAGCGGCCCACGATCGTCCGGGCGTACAAGGCCGTGCGCGGCAGCGCCAGCAAGAACATCGAGGCCGCGCTGCCCGCCGTGGGCGACCTGGTCCAGAAGTACGCGGGCTGAGCTAACCGGCCCAGCGAACGGCTGAGCGCGAAGGGCCGGGCGGAACATCACATTCCGCCCGGCCCGCACGCGTAGTGCTTTCTAAATTCGCTGCTTCCTAAATTCAGTGCCTCCTAAATCAGGCGTTCCAGATCAGCGGAAGCGGGCGCCGGTCACCTTCTCGGCGATGCCGGTGCGGTCCAGGTACGGGGTGATGCCGCCAAGATGGAACGGCCAGCCCGCGCCCAAGATCATGCACAGGTCGATGTCGTCGGGGGCCGCGACCACCTGCTCGTCGAGCATGAGGCGGATCTCCTGCGCCAGGCCCTCCAGCGCGCGCTGACGGACCTGATCCGCGGTCGACGGCTGGTCGCCGCCGGACAGCACGGCCACGACCTCGGGGTCCAGCGTGAAGTCCGGGCGGTACAGCCCGGTCTTACCCGACTCGACCAGGGTGCGGAGCTTGGGCGAGACCGCATACCGGTCCGGGAACGCCTCGTGCAGGGTCTCGGCCACGTGCAGCGCGATGGGCGGCCCGACCAGCTGGAGCAGCAGGAACGGGGACATCGGCAGGCCGAGCGGCTCCGGTGCGCGCTCGGCCACCTCGACCGGGGTGCCCTCGTCGACCGCGTTGGTGATCTCGCCCAGGAATCGGGTGAGCAGCCGGTTGACCACGAACGCCGGGGCGTCCTTGACCAGCACGCAGGACTTCTTGAGCTGCTGGCCGACCGCGAACGCGGTGGCCAGCGAGGGGTCGTCGGTGGCTTGGCCGCGGACGATTTCGACCAGCGGCAGCACCGCGACCGGGTTGAAGAAGTGGAACCCGACCACCCGCTCGGGGTGTGCCAGCTCGGCGGCCATGGCCGACACCGACAGCGAGGAGGTGTTGGTGGCCAGCACGCAGTCCGGCCGGACCACGGCTTCGACCTCGGCGAACACCTGCTGCTTGAGCGACAGCTCCTCGAACACGGCCTCGATCACGAAGTCCGCGTCGGCGAACGCGGTCTTGGACAGCGAACCGGTGACCAGGCCCTTGAGCCGGGACGCCTGGTCCGGGCTGATCCGGTGCCGGGCCGCCAGCTTGTCGACCTCGCCGTGCACGTACCCGACACCGGCGTCGACCCGGTCCTGATCCAGGTCGGTCAGCACCACGGGCACCTCGAGCCGGCGGGCGAACAGCAGGCCCATCTGCGCGGCCATCAGCCCGGCCCCGACGACGCCGACCTTGGTCACCGGCCGGGCCAGCGATCTGTCCGGGGCGCCGGCCGGGCGGCGGGCCCGCTGCTGGGTCAGGTCGAAGGCATACAGGCCGGCCCGGAGCTCATCGCTCATGATCAGGTCGGCCAGGGCCTGGTCCTCGGCGGCGAAGGCCTCGTCCCGGCTGCGGTCCCGGGCTGCGGCGACCAGGTCCAGGGCCCGGTAGGGCGCGGGGGCGGCCCCGTGCAGCTTGCCGTCGGTGAAGAACCGGGCCGCATCGACCGCCGCGTCCCAGTCCTCCTTGGTCTGCTCGGGGACCGGGGCCCGTTCGACCGTCGCGTCGCCGGTCAGCACCCGCCCGGCCCAGCGCAGCGACTCTTCCAAGAAGTCGGCGGGCTCGAACATGGCGTCGGCCAGGCCCAGCTCGAACGCCTGCGGGCCGCGCAGCATCTTGTTCTGGCTGAGGGCGTTCTCGACGATGATCTTGAGGGCCTTGGCCGGCCCGATCAGCCGGGGCAGCAGGTAGGTGCCACCCCACCCGGGGACCAGACCGAGGAAGCACTCGGGCAGGGCCACGGCGGGAACGCCGGCTGAGATCGTCCGGTAGGTGCAGTGCAGCGCGACCTCGACGCCGCCGCCCATGGCCGCGCCGTTGACGAACGCGAACGACGGGATGTCCAGCTCACCGAGACGGCGGAACACCGCGTGCCCGAGCTGGGCGATGGCCTTGGCCTGGTCGTGGTCGCGGATCACGGCGACCCCGTTCAGGTCGGCGCCGACCGCGAAGATGAACGGCTTGCCGGTGACGCCGACCGCGGCCAGGTCGGTCCGGCGGGCCACCTGGTCGAGCGCGTCGTTCAGCTCCAGCAGGCCGCCGGGCCCGAACGTGTTCGGCTTGGTGTGGTCGAACCCGTTGTCCAGCGTGATCAGCGCGAGCGTGCCCGCGCCACCGGGCAGGTCGACGTCGCGCACGTGGGCGTGCGTGACCACCTCGTCGGGGAACTGGGCCCGGATTTCCGCCGGGTCGGCGGGCAGGGTCAGGCTCACTTCGTCCCCTCGTAGCTCGTGTTCTCCCACAGCACGCTGGCGCCCATGCCCATCCCGATGCACATCGCGGTCAGGCCGTAGCGGACCTCGGGGTGCTCGGCGAACTCGCGGGCCAGCTGCATCATCAGCCGGACGCCGGACGAGGCCAGCGGGTGGCCGAGCGCGATCGCGCCGCCCCACGGGTTCACCCGCGGGTCGTCGTCGGCGATCTTGAAGTGGTCCAGGAACGACAGCACCTGGACCGCGAAGGCCTCGTTGATCTCGATGAGCCCGATGTCGTCGGTGGTCAGCGAGTTGCGGGCCAGCAGGGTTTCGGTGGCCGGGATCGGCCCGATGCCCATGACCTCGGGGTCGACGCCGGCGAAGCTGAAGTCGGCCAGCCGCATCCGGGCCGGCAGGCCCAGCTCGGCCGCGACGTCCTCGGCGGCCAGCACGCAGCCAGTGGCGCCGTCGTTCAGCCCGGCGGAGTTGCCCGCGGTGACGTGGCCGTGCGGGCGGAAAGGTGTCTTCAGCCCGGCCAGGGTGGCCAGCGTGGTGTCCGGCCGGGGCGGCTCGTCCGCGGTGGCCAGGCCGTAGCCCAGCTCGGCGCTGCGGACGGCCATCGGGACCAGGTCGGGCTGGATCTTGCCGCTGGCGTACGCGGCGGCCACCTTGCGCTGGCTGCCCAGTGCGTAGGCGTCGGCGCGCTCCCGGGTGAGGTGCGGGAACCGGTCGTGCAGGTTCTCCGCGGTCGACCCCATGACCAGGGCCGAAGTGTCGACCAGTTGCTCGCTGACGAACCGGGGGTTGGGGTCGACCCCCTCCCCCCACGGGTGGTGGCCCAAGTTCTCGACCCCCCCCGCCATGGCGATGTCGGTGGCGCCGAACGAGATGCTGCCGGCCGCCGTGGTCGCGGCGGTGAGCGCGCCCGCGCACATCCGGTCGATGGCGTACCCAGGGACCGAACGGGGCAGCCCGGCCAGCACGGCGGCGCTGCGGCCGATGGTGAGGCCCTGGTCGCCGATCTGGGTGGTGGCAGCGATGGCCACGTCGCCGACGCGCTCCGGCGGCAGGTCCGGGTTGCGCCGCAGCAGCTCACGGATGACCCGGACGACCAGGGCGTCCGCGCGGGTCTGGGCGTACAGGCCGCCACGGCCCGCCTTGCCGAATGGGGTCCGGACGCCGTCTACGAAGACCACGTCGCGTGCGGTACGGGACACCTGCGCCTCCCTGGCGATGAAAGCTCTCGGCCCTATGTTACTCACTGGTAACCAGTGTCGCCAACTCGGCCCCGGATTTCGCACAGTAGGCTGCGGCGACAGCTCAGGCGGCTCGGGAGTGAACCGCGCGGGGAGTGAATCGGTTGAGAAGCAGGCTCAGGGCGGTCACCGCCTTGCTGGCCACGGCGATCGTCGTGGCTGTGACCATGCTGGCCGGGTGCACCGAGGCCCGGCCGGACGTGGTGCGCACGCTCGGCCCGGTGGGCGCGGCCTACTGGAGCCGGGGCCGCCTGCTGGGCGCGCTGCCCCTGGACGGCCGGGACCGGGCGACGCCCCTCCCCGGGGCCCCCGCGGCCGAACCCCCCGGGGCCCCCGGGGGCGGGCGGCGGGGGCGGGCGCGGGTGGAGCACACCGCCC
>CAXUJF010000119.1:0-12628 GCA_964250865.1 uncultured Streptosporangiaceae bacterium | reverse complement strand
GTCCAGCTGCTGCATGAGGGTCTGGTTGGGCTCGGGGCCGCCGTCGTGGGCCAGCACGATGCTGCCGGGGGAGGCGTGAGTGAGCACCTTGGTCGCGTCGTACTTGGCGTTGACGCCGGTGACGCCGACCGACCACAGCAGCACGTCGTAGTCCAGGCTCGTGCAGACGTTCAGGCCCACGCTGTCGATGCGGCCGTAGGGCGGGCGGCACAAGGTCGGCGCCCGGCCGGTCAGCTTGGTCAGCAGCTCGTGGGTCCGCTCCAGGCTCTCCCGGTCGGAGGCCTCGTCGTGCTGGGTCAGGTCCTTGTGCGCCCAGGTGTGGTTGCCCAGCTCATGCCCGGCGTCGGCCGCCTGCTGCACCGCGCGCGGATCGGTCTTGGCCCGCTCGCCGACCAGGAAGAACGTGGCCTTGGCGCCGTGCCGCTCCAGCAGCTTGTGCACCTGCGGCGTCCACTCGCGCGTCGGACCGTCGTCGATGGTCAGGGCCATGTAGCGCTCGGCGGGCGCGGTCCGGAACGTCACCGTAGCCGCGTGCGCGGCCGTCCCCGTGGGCACGGCCGTCCGGGCCGTCGGGCCATCGGTGGCAATGGCCGGCTCCGCTTCGAATCCGGCACTCGCACCCGCCACGCCCCCCGCGGCCAGCAGACCTATCCCCGTCATGAATCGTCGGCGATCCATAAGGCAACTCTCAGGCAGCACTCAGACGAAAGCAAGCCAATTAGCGATAACCGGAAGCAAAAGGTGGCCAGCCTCACCGGGGCACCGCAGCCGCCCCGGTGCAGGCTGTCGTGGTCGTCCCGTCCGCGTAACGTGCTCCTGTGACCATATCGTTTACCACCACCGACTACTCCGCCGTGGTGACCGCGCTGCGCACGGCGGGATGCGTGTTCGCCGAGGATGAGGCCCAGTTGCTGGTCTCGTCGGCGGGAACAGACGCCGAGCTGACCGCGATGGTGGGCCAGCGGGTCGCCGGGTTGCCGCTGGAGCAGATCCTGGGCTGGGCCGAGTTCTGCGGGCTGCGGATCGCGGTCGAGCCGGGGGTGTTCGTGCCCCGGCGGCGCACCGAGTTCCTGATCCGGCAGGCGATCACGCTCGGCTGGCAGTCGGCCCGGCCGGGGGCGCCGGTGGTGGTGCTCGACCTGTGCTGCGGAACGGGGGCGCTGGGCCTGGCCGTGGCCCGGGGCCTCAGTCACGGCCAGGGACACCGGGCCCACACCGCGGCCGGGAAGCATCCCGAGACTCCCGAGCACGCCGAGGTCCACGCGTCCGACCTGGACCCGGTGGCGGTACGGTGCGCTCAGCGCAACCTGGCCCCGGTCGGCGGCCAGGTGTACCAGGGTGACCTGTTCGGCCCGCTGCCGGCCTCGCTGCGCGGCCGGGTCGACATCCTCACCGCGAACGTGCCCTACATCCCGTCCGGCGAGCTCGAGCTGCTGCCGCCCGAGGCCCGGCTGTACGAGCCCCGGGTTGCGCTCGACGGAGGCGGCGACGGGCTGGAACTCCTGCGCCGGGTGGCCGCGGCCGCGCCCGGCTGGCTGGCCCCGGGCGGCAGCCTGCTCAGCGAGGTCAGCGAGCGGCAGGCCCAGCCGGCCCGGGAGATCCTGCGCGCGGCCGGGCTCGGCACCCGGGTCAAGACCAGCGAGGAAATGAACTCGACCGTATTGATCGCCACCCGATACGGTCAAACAGGACGCTAAGCGTTATTTCGTTTACTTACGGTTGATACACCTGGAATAATCTCGCAATGCCCCAGGCGGACATTAACGGCACATTGATGCCGGTCAGCCGGAGGGTGACATGAGTGAGATAGCTCAGCGGGCGGCGGCCGCCGGATCCGGCGGTGCAGCCATTCCAGAGGGATTCAGCCCCGACCTCTACAACGAGGATCTGGCCCCGTCCACGACCCGGGACTGGGGCGTCTACAGCCTGTTCTGCATGTGGATGTCGGACGTGCACAGCGTGGGCGGGTACACGTTCGCGGCCGGCCTGTTCTTCCTCGGCCTGAACGGCTGGTGGGTGTTCTTCGGCCTGGTCCTCGGCACCGGCGTGGTGATGGCGCTGATGAACCTGACCGGGATCGCGGGCCAGCGCCTCGGGGTGCCCTACCCGGTGCTGGCCCGGCTCAGCTTCGGGGTCCGCGGCGCCAACCTGCCCGCCATCGTGCGGGCCGTCGTCGGCATCGCCTGGTACGGAATCCAGACCTATCTGGCCTCGGTGGCCATCCAGGTGCTGGTGCTCAAGATCGCGCCGTCGGCGGCATCGTGGACCCACGGCGGCTTCCTCGGCCTGCCCCCGCTGGGCTGGATCGCGTTCCTGGCCATTTGGGTCCTGCAGCTGCTGCTGATCCGGCGGGGCATGGAGACCATCCGCCGCTTCCAGGACTTCGCCGGGCCCGCGATCTGGATCGCGATGATCGCGCTCGCGGTCTGGGTGCTGGTCAAGTCCGGTGGTCACCTCAGCATGAACTTCGGCGGCCCGAAGCTGTCCACGGGGACCTCGATCAAGGAGTTCTTCGTCGTCATCAGCCTGGTGGTGTCCTACTTCGCCGCCCTGCTGCTCAACTTCTGTGACTTCTCCCGCTTCACCCCGACCAAGCGCGAGGTCCAGCGGGGCAACCTGCTCGGGCTGCCGGTCAACTTCATCGCCTTCGCGATCGTGGCCACCGTGGTGACCGCGGGCAGCTTCAAGGTCTACGGGCAGTACATCACCGACCCGGTCGAGCTGGTCTCCAAGATCAGCCTGGTCCCGGTCCTGATCCTCGGCGCGGTCACGTTCGCGGTGGCCACCCTGGGCATCAACGTGGTGGCCAACTTCGTGTCCGCCGCCTACGACCTGTCCAACCTGGTCCCGAAGAAGCTGGACTTCCGCCGCGCGGGCCTGGTCGCCGCGATCCTGGCCCTGGTGGTCATGCCGTGGAAGCTGTACTCCTCGCCCGCGGTGGTCGACGACTTCCTCGGCACCCTCGGCGCGTTCCTCGGGCCGCTGTTCGGCATCCTCATGACCGACTACTACCTGTTCCGCAAGCAGCGGGTCGCCATCGCCGAGCTGTACCGGCTGCACGGCGGCTACAGCTACACCGGGGGAGTCAACTGGCGGGCCCTGGTCTCCTTCGTGGTCGCGGCGGCGATCGCCGCGCCCATCGCGCTGCTCGGGACGTTCGCCTCGATCTCCGCGTTCGCCTGGCCCATCGGGGTGGTCATCGGGGCCGTGCTCTACTACGTGCTGATGGTCGGCCAGCCCGTCATCGGCGAGCCCCCCACCACCGACCCCGAAGCCGTCCCGGAACCGGCTGTTGGTTAAGGCATGTTCGGGTCCCTGGCGCCAGGGTCCCGGTAGCCGCCGAGCAGGTCTTGCTGCGTGGACATCGACTGCGTGGCCAGATCGTGCAGGCGCTGGGTGAAAGCCTGTTCCTGCTCGGCGGTCGGTGGCTGCTGCGCGCCGGGCGGAGGCAGGGTCGGGCTGGTCGCCGGGGTGCCGAGCATGGCGACCTGCAGGTCGAGAGCGGCGGGAACGTAGAAGTTCAGCACCCGCGCCGTCTCGGACCTGACCGCGAAGGCGTGCGGAGTGCCGGCGGGGATACGGACCAGCTGGCCCCTGGTTCCGGTGATGACCTGATCGCCGAGCTGGAGCGCCAGCTCGCCGTCGAGGATGTAGAAGACTTCCTCACCGTGATCATGTACGTGCGGAGGCGGCCCGGCCTTGGCCGGCATCAGCTGCTCCATCAGTGAGTACGCGCCGCGGGTGGACTCACCCGAGATCAGCGGACTCCACAAGATGCCCATCTGCCAGAAGCCGGCTGCGGTATCGGCGCTGGTCACCAGGGGCGCATCGGAGAGGACTTCATCGGGCATGGCTGCTCCTTCGATTCGCGAGGGTGAACCCTCGCGAAATGCCCGCAGTTGACGAGGGTAAACCCTCACGAGATATCGCGCCGTCCCGGGCCTGCGCGGTAGCCTCGTGAACCGTGACCGCGGACCAGCAGGTGCCCGTCTCCAGCCGGCCTTCCGAGCCGGCCGTGTCCGAACGAGTCCGCCAGAAGGAGCGGACGCGGGCCGCACTCATTGCCGCAGCGCGGCGATTGATCGTCGACGGCTCGGTCGTGACCATGCTGGCCGCGGCCACGGCGGCCGGCGTGTCCGAAGCGACGGCCTACCGGCACTTCCCCGACCTGCCCGCCCTGCTGCGCGAGGCTTTTGTCGGACTGTGGCCAGAACCCCCGCCGGAGCTAGCGGCGCCCGGAGACTACCGCGATGTCCCCGACCGCGTCGCTCAGGCCACCGATTTCCTGCTGCGGAACGTGGTGAAGATGCAGGGTGCGGTGCGCGTCATGATCGCTTCCACGATCACGCGGGATGAGGTGACGTTCCCCCGTCCGGGCAAGCAGTTCGGGCTCATCGACCTGGCCGTTGGCCCGCTGGAGCAGGGCCCGGGCGCCCTGGAGCCGGGCCGCCTCATCCAGCTCAAGCTCGACCTGGCCGTGATCATGAGCGCAGAAGCCCTGTTCACCCTGACCGACCTGGCCCGGCTGGACCCGCAGGACGCGATCGCCAGCGTCGCCCACACCGCCCGTGTCATCACCCAGGCCGCCATCCGGCCCGCCACATAAACCGTGTTACTGTGAAACTGTGAAGAACATTACGGTCTCAGTGCCGGACGACGTTTACCGGAACGCCCGGGTCGCCGCCGCTCAGCGGGACACTTCGGTCAGTGCGCTGGTCGTTGCTTATCTCGAACGGCTGTCCGGCTGGAAGGAAGAGTTCGCGCGGCTGGAGACGCTGCAGCACGAGGTGCAGGCTGAGATAGGCCAGTTCCGCGCGGCCGACCGGCTTGGCCGCGACGAGGTCCACGATCGTGCGGTTCGTTGACACCAACGTCCTGCTCTACGCAATCTCCCGTGATCCCGCGGAGCAGGAGAAGTCCAAGCGGGCCGGTGAGATCCTTGCCGACCGCGACCTGGCCCTGTCAGCCCAGGTCCTGCAGGAGTTCTATGTGCAGGCCACCCGGGCCAGCAGGCCAGACCCCATCAGTCATCAGCAGGCGGGTCGGCTCATCGAGTCGTTCCGCCGCTTCCCGGTCCAGGACGTCACTAGCGCGATCGTGATGGCAGCCCTGGACACATGCCAGCGATTCCAGCTTTCATACTGGGATTCCGCGATCATCGAAGCATCCCGCGCGGTGGGCTGCACAGAAGTACTGTCCGAAGACCTGAGCGACGGCCAGGACTACGCCGGGGTCCGGGTCATCAATCCGTTCCGCTGAGCCCGCTGCCCGCTGAACCGGGCGGTCGTGTGAGCGATACCTCACCAGTAAACGCTTCTTCAGAGGTTAGGTTGGGGGCATGGCGGCGGTCGCGGTCTCGGGGCAGGAGCAGTTGCCGGGCAGTTGGCGCCGCGTGGCGGTGGCGATGTTCGCGGTCGGCTGGGGGGCCAACCAGTTCTCGCCGCTGCTGATCGAGTACCGGCACGACCTCAGCCTGAACGCTGGGACGCTGGCCGGGCTCTTCGGTATCTACGCGGCCACGCTGATCCCCGGTCTGCTCATCGGGGGACCGTTGTCGGACTGGATCGGGCGGCGCCCCGTCGTGCTGCCGTTCGCGATGTTGTCGCCGCTGGCCACGCTGATGCTGATGCTGGGCCCGCGCTCGCTGCCGGTGATCGCGGCGGCCCGGGCGCTGGCCGGGCTGTGCTCGGGCGTGGTGTTCGGCTCGGCCACGGCCTGGGTGCAGGAGCTGTCGGATGACCCGGCGGCCAGCGCCCGGCGGTCGGCGGTGGCCCTGTCGGCCGGGTTCGCGGTCGGCCCGGCCGTGGCCGCGTCGCTGGCCGAGTGGGCCCCGCATCCGCTCGTCCTGCCGTACCTGCCGCACCTGATTATCGGCCTGCTGGCCGTGCTGGTGCTCTGGCCCGCGCCGGAAACGGCCGGGCGGGCGCACAGTGCTGGCTCCGATCCGGGGGCCGGCTCTGATCAGGGGACCGGCTCTGATCAGGGGACCGGCTCTGAGCAGGCACCCACCCTGGGCCCCGGGCCCCGCGGGTGGCCGCCACAGGCCGTGCGGTCGGCGCGGTTCTGGCTGGCCGTCGCGCCCGCGGCGCCGTGGGTGTTCGCGATCGCGTCGCTGGCCTTCGTGGTGCTGCCGCAGGAGGTGACCAGCGCGGGCCACCTGTCGGTCGGATTCGCCGGGCTGATGACCGCGGTCGCGGTGGCCAGCGGGATTGCGATCCAGCCGGTGGCCCGCCGGCTCGAGAGCCGCCGGCGGCTGGCCGGGAACGTGTCCGGCCTGGTCTGCGCCACGGCCGGCCTGAGCCTGGCCGCTGCGGTGGTGGCCGCGTCCAGCCGCCCGGGCGCGGTCGTCTGCGCCGTGCTGTGCGGGCTGGCCTACGGCCAGTGCCTGGTATCCGGGCTGCGCGAGTGCGAGCGGCTGGCTGACCGCCGTGAGCACGGCGCGGTGGTCGCCTGCTACTACGCCCTCACCTACGTGGGCTTCGGTGCCCCCTACCTGGTCGACGGGCTGAACGGCCCGCTCGGCCGGATCGGCGCGTTCATCGCCCTGGCCATCCTGGCCGCGCTCTGCGCCGCCTGGACGGCCTGGTACACCCGCCGCGGCCGGGCAGTGCAGAGCCGGCCCGCCCCGGGGGGGGGCCGCGGGGGCCGGCTCTGGCCGGTCGCTACCTTAGGGGTAGCTGGTCACATCGACCGGGGTGGTGTTGGACGGAGTGGCTCCGCCCGTTTCGTTGATGACGTGCTCGATCACGCCGACCCCGCCGAGGGAGACGGTGAGGAGGTCGTGGAACTGCACGCCGGAGGCGTTGGGCGCCTCGAACGCATGGTCCGCGACCACCGCTGGGTTGACGTTGAAGTAGCAGTAGCTGCCCATCCCGTAGGCCTGGTGCGACGTGACCGAGGGCGCTACCTCGTAGGCGGGATAGCCGTTGCTCGACCCGTCCATCCAGGCCGCCTGGTTGGGCGGATCGTAGGGCATCTCGTCCTGGAAGAAGATGGTCTCGCCGCCGTTGGCGTTCCACACCACCTGCTGTTGCTGGTAGTGCTCCACGAACAAGCCGGTCGCCAGCACGTTGCTGCCGTTGACCACCAGGCCGTGGGCCGCGGTGTTGGTCGTCCAGCCGACGGTCCCGGAGTTGCCGTGGTCGGCCCGCCAGGCCCAGATGTCGTTGAGCAGGGTGTTGCTGGCGTTGACGACCAGGCTGTTGGTGGCCTTGCCGGCGATGTCGCCGCCGATCCGGAAGAACGTGTCCTGGACGGAGGTCGGATCGCTGGCGTGGCTCGTCGTGGACCCCTGGGTCCCTACGGTCAGCAGCGCGTTGGAGTTGGTCGTGCCCGCGTCGAACAGCAGGCCGTCGATGCGGACGCCGTTGACGTCAGCCACCTGCATGGTGTTGACACCGTTCTGCGGGATCAGGGTCGGGAAGCCGACGCCGAGCACCACGGTGTCCGGGTTGGTGACGTTGATCGTCTGGTCGATGTTGTAGACCCCGGGGGTGAAGAACAGGTTGCATCCTTCGGCCAGGGCCGAGTTGATCTGCGCTGCGGTGTTCGAGGGCGTCGCGACGAAGAACTGGCTCATCGGCACCGACGTGCCCGGCGTGGAGCCGTTGGCCCAGCTCGCACCGGACGCGCCGGTCCGCAGCGAGGGCACGAACACGTGGTAGTTACCCGAGGAGTCGACGTACAGGTACGGCACGTCCCGTGACGTCGGGGTGGTGGCCAGGGTGGTCATCGGCGGGCTGGGGAAGCTCTGCGCGGGCGCCCCGGTCACGCCGGAGAACACCATGTTCCACACCGAGCCGCTCCAGCTGCCGAAGTTGCTGTCCTGGGAGTAGTACTGCTGCTGCGACACCGAGGACACCTGGCCGGAGACCTTGGTGTCGGCGATGTAGCCGCCGCTGGCGTACCCGTAGCTGGCCGGGTAGAGCTCCAGGCCTCCGTGCACGTCCATCCGGCGGAACGGCCCGGCCTGGGCCACGGCCCAGCGGTCCGACCCGGAGGACGGGTTGATGGCCATGTTCTCGGCCGAGCGCCAGAAGTTCTGGGTGGCGTTCCCGGTGCCGTCGAACGCGTCCACGGTGACGTCCCCGTTGATGGTCACGTCGTCCGGGTTCTGGCCCAGCCCCTGGATCGAGGTGTAGTAGCCGATGTTGGCCTCGGCGCTGTAGGTGCCCGGCTTGAACAGCAGGGCGTAGCGCTGGGTGCCGAACTGGTTCAGCTTCTGGGTGTTGAACACCGAGTCCAGCGTGGACTGGATGCTCGAGCTGGACATGCTCGGGTCGAAGATGTCCACGTTGGGTCCGAAGTTCGGGGTGTTGGACTGGCCCGTGCAGCCGGTCGGCGTGGTGCCGCCCCCGCCGCTGGTGCCGGTGGTGAAGACACCGAACTCCCACAGCGAGTAGCCGTAGGCGGTGGCCCGGGCTGTGCCGTACATGCGGATGTAGCGGCCGGTCCCGGTCACGGTCAGGTTCTGGGTGCCGCCGGTGCCGGACGTGGTGGAGTAGATCGAGGTCCAGTTGGATCCGTCGGCCGAGGTCTGGATCTGGAACGCGGAGGCGTAGGCCGCCTCCCAGTTCAGGGTGACGCCGCAGATGGACTGGGACGAGCCGAGGTCGACTTCCAGCCACTGCGGGTCGGAGAACGCGCTGGACCAGCGGGTGCCGGTGTTGCCGTCCACGGCGTCCGAGGCCGGGTAGGCGCCGCTCTCGGTGGATGAGGCGGTCGCGGTCTGGTTCAGCGCCGCGTTGGTGGTCCCGCAGCTGGTGCTGCCCCCGCCGCCGCTGGCGGTGCCGTACACGCCGAACTCCCACAGCGAGTAGCCGTAGCCGGTGGCCCGGGCCGTGCCGTACACGCGGATGTAGCGGCCGGTCCCGGTCACGCTCAGGGTCTGGGTGCCGCCGGTGCCGGACGTGGTGGAGTAGATCGAGGTCCAGTTCGACCCGTCAGCCGACGTCTGGATCTGGAACGACGTCGCGTAGGCCGCCTCCCAGTTCAGCGTGACCGAGCAGATCGACTGGCTGGATCCGAGGTCGACTTCCAGCCACTGCGGGTCGGAGAACGCGCTGGACCAGCGGGTGCCGGTGTTGCCGTCCACCGCGTCCGAGGCCGGGTAGGCGGCGCTCTCGGTCGAGGACGCGGTCGCGGTCTTGTTCAGGGCGAGGTTGGTGGTGCCGCAGGTGGCGGCGGTGGTCCGAGCCGTGGTGGCGGGGGTCCTGGCCGCGGCGCCGGGCAGCACCAGAGCGGCCAGCAACGCGGCCACGGCCACCGATACGGTGGACCACAGCGTGCGTTTGAACAGGCGGGATTGCGGGCGGGAATGGCGGACTGAGCGCATGGCGCGGCTCCTGGTGGGGACGGCAGCAGTGCCGTGGGATGGACGTGCACCTGGGCATGCCAATATCACTGCCCAGGCGGGGAGAGCCGTAAGGTAGTTGCTACAAGACTTATTTAATGGTGTAACTTAACCGCGCAGCCAACAGCCGTCAAGGGCTTCCCTGTTTGACTATGTCCGAATCCGGAATCGCGCGGGCGTGGGGGGGGGCGCCCCCCGCCGCCCCCCCCCCCCCCCCCCCCCCCCCGCCTCCGGCTCAGTCGGCCGGGTGCTCCGCGACGGGCGCGGCCGGGTGCTGGTGATCCCCGGCGGCGACGTGCTGATCCTCAACGTGCTCGCTCCCGGCGGCGGCGCGGCGCGGGGCGATCGTGGCCGCGTCGTCGATCCGCTCCGGGGGCTTGATCCCCACCAGCTCGTACACGGCCTCGCCGCCCACGGTCTCCTGGTCCAGCAGCAGGCCGGACAGCTGGTCGAGCTGAGACTCGTGGCCCTTCAGCAGCTCCACCGCCTGCGACTCGGCCTCCCGCAGCAACCGGGACACCTCCCGGTCGATCTCGGCCTGGGTCGACTCGGAGAACGGCCGGCTGGAAAACCCGCTGCCGTCCCCGCCGAGGAACATCGACCCGCCGGCCGGGTAGCCGACCGGGCCGAGAGCGGGGGACAGGCCGAACTCCCGCACCATCCGGGTGGCCAGGTCGGTGGCCGAGGCCAGGTCGTTGGAGGCCCCAGTCGACCCCTGGCCAAACTTGACCAGCTCGGCGGCCCGGCCGCCCAGCCGCACGGCCAGCGACTGGTGCAGGTAGTCCTCGCTGTACAGGTGCCGTTCCACCAGCGGCAGCTGCTCGGTGACGCCTAGCGCTTGGCCCGCGGGCAGGATCGTCACCTTGGCCACCGGGTCGGCCTGCGGCGACAGCGCGGCCACCAGTGCATGACCGGCCTCATGCACCGCCACCGACTTCTTCTCCTCGGGCAGCAGCACGTTGGAGTCCTCGCGGCGGCCGAGCAGCACGCGGTCCCGGGCCCCGTCGAAGTCCTTGGCCGCGATGACGTTGCGCCCGTCCCTTACCGCGAAGATTGCGGCCTCGTTGACCAGGTTGGCCAGGTCGGCACCGGAAAAACCCGGGGTGCCCCGGGCCACCGCGCTCAGGTCCACGTCCGGGGCGACCTGCTTGCCGCGGCAGTGCACGGCTAGGATCGCGGACCGCTCGCTGACGTTCGGCAGCGGGATGGTGACCTGCCGGTCGAACCGGCCCGGGCGCAGCAGCGCTGGGTCCAGCACCTCGGGGCGGTTGGTCGCAGCCAGCACGACGACCCCGGTGGACGGCTCGAAGCCGTCCATCTCGGCCAGCAGCTGATTGAGCGTCTGCTCCCGCTCGTCGTTGGACGCGTACACCTGCCCACCCGACCGGCGCTGGCCGATCGCGTCGATCTCGTCCACGAAGATGATGCAGGGGGCACGCTTGCGCGCCTCGCTGAACAGGTCACGGACGCGGGCCGCGCCCACACCCACGAACAGCTCCACGAAGCTGGAGCCGGCCACGGAGAAGAACGGCACCTCGGCCTCGCCCGCCACAGCCCGGGCGATCAGCGTCTTGCCGGTACCGGGCGGCCCGACCATGAGCACGCCGCGCGGCGGCACCGCCCCGACCGCCTTGTACCGGTCGGGCTCCTTGAGGAAGTCAACTACCTCGCTGATCTCCCGCTTGGCCCCGTCGTAACCGGCCACGTCGGTGAACCGGGTACTGGGCTTCTCGGCGTCGAAGACCTTGGCCCGGGACTTGCCGACGCCCATGATGCCCTGGAGCCCTCCGCCCTTCGCCGCACTACGGGACAGCCGGTACCAGATGAAGCCGAACAGCAGCAGCGGCAGCAGGATGATCGCCCAGGACAGTACCTCCGAGCCGAACGACGCGCCGGTCTGGGTCGCGGTGACCTGGACTTTCGCCGTCTCCAGCTGGGTTAGCAGGGTGGAACCGGCCTGGGAGGGCACCACGGTGGTGAAGTTCTTGCCGTTGGTGAGCACGCCGGTGCTGGTCACGCCGCTCTGGGCCAGGTCGATCGACTTGACCTGGTGGGCAGCGAGCTTGGACTGGAACTGCGAATAGTTCAGCGAGACCTGCGGCGTCGAGTGCGCCGCGGGCAGCACGATCCACAGCACCAGCGCGACGGCGATCGCGGCCGGCCACAGCCAGTGGCGCCAGGTCGGCGGGGGCGGCGGGGCTGACGGCGATGGCTTGTCGCCCGGTGGCGGTGGCGACGCCTGCTTGGTCATGGCATGTCCAGGGTCATGGTGCCAGTTTGCCTTACGCTGAAATGATCTTTGTGCGGTCTCGCCATCAGGTTCGCTGACCGCGTAAACCGCCGGCCCCATATGCAGCTGCGCTGCCTCAGATGACCCGCCAGGCTGAACCGTCGCAGACCACGTTGTTCTCTAGGACCGCCGGCGGGCTGCTTGTAACAGGAGCGACATTCGCCCCACGGTGAGAAAGATCAGTCGGGCTGACAGGACGGGCACCAGTAAGTGACCCGCTCGCCCAGCTCGGCTTGGCGGATCGGGGTGCCGCACCGGCGGCAGGGTTGACCTTTCCGCCCGTACACCCAGACCTGCTGACCGCGGCGCGGCACGCCGGTGGTAACCCGTTCCACGCGGTCCTTGTTCGCGTCGAGCATCCGGTGGGCCAGGCTCACCAGCGCGTCGACATCCTTGATCTTCCCGACCGGCCGCCACGGCCGTATCCCGCGCAGGAACAGGATTTCCGACTTGTAGACGTTGCCGATCCCGGCCAGGTTCCGCTGGTCCAGCAGGGCCTCGCCCGCGGACCGGTCCGGATCTTCGCGCAGCCGGCGGGCCGCCTCGTCCGGGTCCCAGTCCGGCCCCAGCAGGTCCGGCCCGAGGTACCCGGTCGCCTGATCCTCGGCGTCCGTGCGCAGGATCTCGGTGATGCCCAGGTCGTAGGCGACGGCCTGCCACTCCCGGTTGGCCAGCACCAGCCGGATCCGGTAGCTCTCCCGCAGCCGCTCGGTGACGGGCCGCACCCGCCACCGTCCTTCCATCTTCAGGTGGGTGTGCACGCTCAGCCCACCGTCGGTCCGGATGAGCAGGTGCTTGCCCCGGGGGATGACCTCGGTCACGGTCTGGCCCGACAGGTCAGCGGTGGCGTACCGAGGCACCCGGAAGTCGCTCCGCGTCAGTGCCCGGCCGGCCAGCGCCCCGCGCAGCTCCGTCGCGGCGCGGAAGACCGTATCTCCCTCAGGCATGAGGCCAGCATGCCCCGTGGGTCAGCGTGCCCCCTACCC
>CAXUJF010000118.1:11765-12634 GCA_964250865.1 uncultured Streptosporangiaceae bacterium | reverse complement strand
GCCCAGCACCGTGAACCCGGGGCCGAGGTGGTCGTAGAGCGAGTCGCCGGGCGCGAGCCAGTGGTGCGGCAGCCGGTTGCCCGCGGCAGCGACCGGCCGGAAGTCCGAGCCGTCCGAGGTCTGCTCGGCCGCGTGTGGCCCGTATCCGTAGCCGAGCACGAGGCCCAGGCAGTGGAACTCGATGTGCTTCATCCGCTGTACCGTCTCCGCCGCCTCGGGGCGCGCGGCCTGGAATGCCGCTGGGGCGCCCATGAGCGCCTCGGAGGCGAGCTCGCTGGCCAGAGTACGGGCGTTCTGGCCGGCGATGCGGATGGTGTCGGCGGCGACGGGCCGGCGTTCGGACTCGTAGGTGCCGAGTAGCTCGGCCGGGGCCCAGCCCTGCAGCACCGCGGCGAGCTTCCAGCCCAGGTTGACCGCGTCGCCCACACCGGTGTTGAAGCCGTGCCCGCCCCACGGCGGGTTCTGGTGGGCGGCGTCGCCCGCGAGCAGGAGCCGGCCGCGCCGGTAGGCGGTGGCGAGCAGTGAGCGGGCCTGCCAGGGATCGGTGCCGAGCACCTCCACGTCGATGTCCGCGCCGACCATCGCCCGCACGATCGTGACCGGATCCGCATCCCGGTCGTCGTCCGGCCGGCCCGTCGCGATGGCCCACCAGACGTCGCCGAGGTCCATCGGCCCGACGACTCCGGGAGCAGCCGGGTTCAGCACCCAGCGGTGGACGGCCCGGTCGGGAATGAGCGCGCCGAGCCCGGCGGAGCGGAAGACGATCGACAGGTTCGGGCGCCCGGCGTCGCCGCCCTCATAGGCCGCGCCCCGGGCCGCCCCGCCCCCCCGGCGGGCGCCCAACGGCCCCCCCGCGGATCGGGCGCGGG
>CAXUJF010000118.1:0-11755 GCA_964250865.1 uncultured Streptosporangiaceae bacterium | reverse complement strand
AGATTGGAGTGGCCGCTGCGGGGCGGCATGAAGTCCACGACGAGGACGGCGCCGTCGCTCGTCTCGAACCGGGTCTCCAGGCTCAGCGTGTCGTCCCGGTAGCGCCGGGTCACGGTCGCCGCGCCATCGGCCGGGGCGACGAGCCAGCGCCCGTGCGCGGGGGCGCCGCGCCGGGCGGCGCCGCCCGCATCGCCCGCGCCTCGGCCCGCCGGGACGACGCTGCGGGCGCCATCGGCCCCGACGGCGTATCGGGCGCGGATCGCCGATACGGCCCCCTGGGCGTCTTCGACCTGCACGGTGACACCGTCCGGGTCCTGGTTCACGCCGATGGCGCGGGACCCGAACAGCAGGCGCACGTTCGGCCTCCCGGCCAGGGCGTCGCGCAGGGCCTGCTCGACAACAGGCTGGCCGACCTGCTGCCCCGGCTCGGCTACCAGGTCGTCGCCGGTCAGGTCGAGGCCGAGGGTGCCGGTGAAGCGCGTGATCTCGGCGCCGGCGGCGGTGGTGCAGAACACGACGTCACTCGACCAGGAGACCGGGATCGGGGCGCGAAGACGGATGCATTCGGCGAATCCCCAACGGCGGAAGAGCTCCATGGTGCGAGCGGACGTGGTTTTCGCCCGCGGCCGGACGGCCGAGACGGTCGTCCGCGGCTCGATCACGGCACAGCCGATGCCGTGGTGGTGCAGCTCCATGGCCAGGGCGAGGCCGACCGGCCCGCCCCCGACCACGACGACGGGCAGCTCCGGCGAAGGGCCCCCGATCGGACCAGCGGCGGTGGCGGTCATGGCGGATCAGTAAAGGTCGGGCAGGAAGATGTCTTCCGGGATGCTCTCCGGCAGGTACTCGCCGGCCCGGGCGCGCTGATGGATCTCTTCGAACCCCAGGCCCTGCTCGCGCGCCGTGACGAGCTTCTCCGGGTCGAAGTAGGTGCCGATCGGATTGGTGGCGAATTCGAGGGCGGAAGCGATCCACTGCTTCGAGTCGGCCCAGTTGCCGAAGCCGTCCACCTGGATCTCGACCCCGTTGCCGTCGGGGTCCTGGTAGTAGACGGACATCGTGATGCCGTGGTCGAGCGTCAGCCAGGGCAGGATCCCGTGGTCGCGCAGGCGGATGTAGTTGTCGAGCCACTGGTCGAACGTCGCGAACTCGAACGCCGTGTGGTGGATGCCGGTGGTGTGGCCCTTGTCGTCCGGGTGCTTCAGCCCGGGCGGCGAGAGCAGCGCGATTCGGTGGTTGGCTTCGTCGTTCGAAAGCCAGGCCGCGCCCTCGCCGTAGAAGACGGGCAGGAGGCCGGCGACCTTCTCGTACCAGGCGACCATCTCGTCGAGCCGGAGGGTGGTGAACGTCGTGTGGTGCAGGCGCGGCGGGATGACCGGACGGCCCGTGGCCCGGTTGAGCGGCGGCTGCGGCTGCGTCGTGGGGGTGAAATTCTCCTCGTCGACCTGGACGGCCTCAGAGGAGGCGGCGGCGGTCTCGTTCGGCATCACGGTCTCCGTTTCGTGTGCGGTGGTGGTGGCTCAGTTGGTGCTGGCGTCGTGGCGGAATCCCGGACGGCAGCGAGTGCCGCACGCACAGCCGGCACGTGAGCCAGGGCGGCGGTGCGGTCGACGCGGCTCGCCCGCAGGGCCAGGATGTTCCCGCTGCGCGACTCCGGCGGGATGTCGTCGGTCCGCACGGTGACCACGGCGTGAAAGTGCGGGTAGGCCTCACCGAAGGTCATGAGGTAACACGCTGGCGCGCCGAACGCCCGCTCGAGGGCGCCCATCAGGTCCTGAACCACCGGTCCAAACGCCGTGAGCTCCGGCTGCTCCAGCGCCGCCCAGCCGAGCGCGTGCCGGCGCAGCCGCAGGAAGTACCACCCGGGTACCTCGAAACCGGGGGCGACCTCGCAGGCCCAGTCCTCGTCCCGGAACACGATCGCCTCGTCCGGAGCCTGGTCGAGCTGGCAGATCAGGCAGCGGGCCGGGTCGGTGATGCTGTCCGGCGGGAAGTGGCCGGTCGCGGTAAACGGCGCGTTCAATAGCGGTTCCCTCAACGTCTTCGTTGTCACCCACGGGGGGAGGGCCCTGGACTCGGTGGGACGGGCCTGCGCCGACCATACCCTCGCTATATCGTGTAGCACCAGACCCTCGCTATACCGTGTAGCGACGGACCTCAACTGCGCGCTTCGACGTCGCCGTGCTCGGGGTGAATTGGCCCCAGGCGGTGCACGATCTCGTGCTCGTTGGCCTGGAGGTGGTCGGTCAGCTCGGCCTCAAGTCCGGCCTGGTCGCCCGCCTGCGCGCGATCGAAGAGCCGCCAGTGCCTGGTGTACCGGCGATCGCGCTCCGCATCGTCGACGACGATCGGGTCGAACACGACCAGGGTGTAGCGCTCGGCGGCGCTCCAGAGCGTATGGAGGAGCCGGATGTCCCAGGACGACGCGGCCGGTGTCACCAGCAGCTCGTGGAAGTGGTAGTGCCCCTCCCAGGCCCGGTCGGGGTCCTGCTGCCGGCTTTCCTCCAGCGCATCACCGAGGTCACGCACCCAGCCCGGGGTGCCAAGGGCGGCCGAGCGGCCCGCCAGATCCGGCTCGATCCGCAGCCGCAGCCGGTAGATCGCGGTGAGGTCCCCGGCCGACAGCGGGGCCACGGCCGCGCTGCGAGCCTGCGTCAGAATGACCAGGCCCTGCCCCTCCAGGCGGCGCAGCGCCTCGCGGATGGGAATGTGGCTCACGCCAAGCTGACGGGCCAGCTCCCGGATCGAAAACTGCTCACCCGGAGGCAGGGCACCGGTGAGAACCGCCCGGCGAATCTCGGCGGTCACCAGGTCGACCGCAGACCGATTCTGGTCGGCCACCGAACGCACGGCGCCGGTGCTGGACATCGCTGCCTCCTGAAGGTCCCCGGTCGCCATTAGGCTTCTATGCTATACCGTATAGCGACCGCGTCGAAGGAGACCACCATGACGCTGACCGACTCGCTGCCGCCCACCGGGAGCGCGGCCCGCGCGGAGGCACTTTCACGGATCGAGCGCCGCGTACTGTGGCTCTCCACGGCGATGGTCCACGCAGCAAACACCGGGTCACGCAAGGACCCGGATGGCCTCAAGGTCGGGGGCCACCAGGCGTCCAGCGCCTCGATGGTCTCCATCATGACCGCGCTCTGGTTTTCGGTCCTGCGGCCGCAGGACCGGGTCTCGGTCAAACCGCACGCGTCACCCGTGTTGCACGCGATCCACTACCTGCTCGGCGAGCTCGACGAGACGCAGATGGGGACGCTCCGGGCGTACCACGGCCTGCAGAGCTATCCCAGCCGCTCGAAAGATCCCGGCACCATCGACTACTCGACCGGGTCGGTCGGCATCGGCGCGACCGCGCCGATCTGGGGTGCGGTCGCGCGCCGCTACACCGCCGACCTCACGGGCGCCGAGCGCTCACGCGGCCGCCAGTACTCGCTGGTCGGTGACGCCGAACTCGATGAGGGCGCAGTGTGGGAGGCCGTGCTCGACCCCGGTGTACCCGAGCTCGGC
Source organism: uncultured Streptosporangiaceae bacterium (assembly GCA_964250865.1). Lineage (GTDB taxonomy): Bacteria > Actinomycetota > Actinomycetes > Streptosporangiales > Streptosporangiaceae > Bog-532. The sequence goes on along the minus strand of CAXUJF010000118.1, from coordinate 8,242 downwards.
GAACTCGTCTGGGTCGTCGACTTCAACCGGCAGTCACTCGACCGCGTCGCGCCGAACATATCGGCCACCCGGCTGCAGGCTCTCTTCGCGGCGGCCGGATGGCAGGTGATCACGCTGAAGTACGGCCGCCTGCTCGAGGAGCTCTTCGCCAGGTCAGGTGGCGATGCGCTGCGCCGGCGAATCGACGAGATGACGAACCCGGAGTACCAGCGGCTACTCCGCTGCACGCCAGAGCAGGTGCGAGAGCGCCTGCCCGGCACCGGTGAGGGCGCAGCCGCGATCCGTGACCTGCTCACCGATCTACCGGATGAGCAGATGCTGCCGGTCATCGGCAACCTCGGGGGCCACGACCTGAACGCGCTCCAGCAGGCGTTCGCGTCGGTCGACGACGAGCGGCCGACCGTCATCTTTGCCTACACCGTGAAGGGATACGGCCTGCCGAACGCCGGCCATCCACAGAACCACTCCAACCTGCTCACGCCACCGCAGATGGCCGAGCTCGGAGTCCGTCTCGGCATGACGCTCGACGACCCCTGGCGGCGGTTCCCTGAGGGCTCCTCCGAGGCAGCGCTGTGCGCGCAGACGGCGGGCCGGCTACGCCGCGACCAGGTACCACCGTCCGTCCCGCCCGCATTGCCGGCCGATTTCGGCCGCCGCACCACCGGTCACAGCTCGACCCAGCAGGAGCTGGGAAGGTTCCTGCTCGCCCTGACGCGGGAGGCGCCGGACGTGGCGCGCCGGGTCGTCACGGTCGCCCCCGACGTCGCCTCGAGCACCAACCTCGGCGGCTGGCTCAACAAGGTCGGCGCCTGGTCACCGACCGAGCGGCAGAACTGGTTCGCAGATGACGCCGAGACGATCTTGCACTGGCGCGAGCGCCCGTCCGGGCAGCACATCGAGCTCGGCATCGCCGAGGTCAACCTGGTCGGCCTGCTCGGCGAGCTGGGGGCAACCTGGAGCCGGTGGGGCGAGCCGCTGTTCCCGATCGGCACGCTCTACGATCCGTTCGTGAACCGTGCCCTCGAGCCCTGGTCCTTCGGCATCTACGGCGGCGGACAGTCGATCCTCGTCGGCACGCCGTCCGGCGTCACCCTCGCGCCCGAGGGCGGCGCCCATCAGTCGATCATCACCCCGTCGATCGGCCTCGAGCAGCCGGGGTGCGTCGCCTTCGAACCGGCCTTCGCGCAGGACCTTGAGTGGTGCCTGCTTGACGCGATGTCGCGACTCGGGCGCGAGGGCGGATCATCCAGCTACCTTCGGCTGTCGACGCGGCCGGTCGACCAGTCACTCGCCGCCGTGCCGACCGATGTGATCGCCAGGGAGCGGCGCCGGTCGCTCGTGGTCGCCGGCGGGTACGCGCTGCGCCGGGCCGAGCGCCTGGCGGTCACCCTGGTTGGCATGGGGGCACTGATGCCGGAGGTGCTGAACGCGGCCGACCACCTGGCCGAACTCGGCGTCGGCGCCGACGTGGTCTGCGTGACCAGCGCTGACCGGCTCTACCGGGCGGTCCGCGCCCGCCGCGGTCGCGGCGACGGCGATCCGGCCGTGCTCGAGGCGGTGTTCCCGGCCGGGCGCGCGGCACCGATGGTGACGGTGCTCGACGGGCATCCGCACACCCTCGCCTTCCTCGCGACGGTGAACCGGGTACCGAGCATCAACCTCGGCGTCACCGAGTTCGGCCAGACCGGCCGGATTCAGGACGTCTACCAGGAGCACGGCATCGACGCGGCGTCGGTCGTGCGGGCCGCACTCGATCTGACCGATAGGACGTGACCGTGATGAAGACGATCTTCGCTGAGGTGCGCGTCTTCGACGGCGACCGCCTCCTGGACGGAACGTATGACGTGGTGGCCGACGGGCCGGTGATCGCCGCGGTCGGACCTGCCGGCACAGGTGATCAGCCGGGCGCGAGGGTGGTCCACCACCGCGGCGCCACGCTGCTGCCGGGCCTGATCGACGCCCACGTGCACCTGCGCGGCCCCGGCGACCTGGAGGAGCTGGCGCGCTGGGGCGTGACCACCGCGCTCGACATGGGCTCCTGGCCGCCGGCGCTCATCGAGGAGCTGCGGCACGCCGGGCCCGCCGACGTGCGCAGCACCGGCGCGGGCGCGGTCGGGCCGGGGAGCCTGCAGGCGAAGATCCCCGGCCGGCCCGCCGACAGCATCGTCATGAACCCGGGGGACGGACGCCAGTTCGTCGCGACGCGGGTAGCCGAGGGCGTGGACTACATCAAGGTCATCGTGGATCCGCCCGGCCGCGGCGGCCCCGATCAGGCCACCGTCGCCGCGATCGTCCAAGCCGCTCACGACGCGGGCCGGATGGTGGTGGCCCACGCCTCGAACACCGGCGCGGTCGCGATGGCGCAGGCGGCGGGGGCGGACGTCCTCACCCACGCACCACTGGATGCCGCCCTCGACGAGGCCGCGGTGGCCGAGGTGGTCCGGTCGCAGCGGACGAGCGTGCCGACCCTGGTGATGATGGCGGGGGTCGCCGCAAACGCCCCGGTACCCGGGCTCGACTACCGGCACGCCCGCGATTCGGTCGCGGCGCTGCATCGTGCCGGGGTACCGATCGTGCTCGGCACCGACGCCAACCAGGCCGTCGGCGTGCCCGCGAACGTGCCGTACGGCGAGAGCGTGCACCGCGAGCTCGAGCTGCTGGTCGGAGCGGGTCTGACTCCGGCCGAGGCGCTGCACGCCGGCACTGGAGCCGCCGCCGACCGTTTCGGCCTGCCCGATCGCGGCCGCATCGCCCCCGGCCTCCGGTCGGACCTGCTCCTCGTCGGCGGAGACCCCACGACCGACATCACCTCGACCCACGCGATCCTGGCCGTCCGGCTGGCCAGCCGGGCCGGCGCACCCGGAGCGGCCGGCGCATGAAGATCATAACGCTCGAGGAGCACTTCGCCGACCCCGCCGTCGTCGCGGCCCGCGCACCCGAGATCAAGCGGCTGGCCCCGGACTTCGCCGCCACCTCGGACCCGGCGCGGGGGCTGTCGTACTCACCGGGCGTTGACGTACTGCGCGACCTCGGCGACGGCCGCCTGGCCGACATGGACGCGGGCGGGGTGACAATGCAGGTGCTGTCCTGCCTCACCACCCAGCAACTGCCGCGTGAGGTGGCCGTCGAGCTGGTGCGGGCCGCGAATGACCGCGCCGCGGCCGCCGTCCGCGCGCATCCCGGCCGGTTCAGGGCCTTCTCCGCGCTGCCCACCGCCGTGCCCGCCGCCGCCGCGGACGAACTGAAGCGCAGCATCGGAGACCTTGGCTTCGTCGGCGCCATGATCTTCGGCCGCACCGAAGGCGCATTCCTCGACGAGCCGCACTTCGATCCGGTGCTACGCGCGCTGGCCGAGACCGGCGTACCGCTCTACCTGCACCCGGGCTTCCCGCCCGCCGAAGTCTCGGCCCAGAATTACGCCGGCGGCCTTGATCCGCTGGTGACTGCGCGGCTGCAGACCAGCGCCTGGGGTTGGCACCAGGAGACCGCGGTGCACTTCCTGCACCTCGTGCTGGCGGGCGTGTTCGACCGGTACCCGGCGCTGCAGGTGATCCTGGGTCACTGGGGCGAGATGATCCCGTTCTACCTCGACCGGCTCGATGAGGCGCTGCCGCAGGCGGTGACCGGGCTCGACCGGACCATCGGCGATGTCGTCCGGCAGAACACCTGGATCACGCCGAGCGGCATGTTCAGCCAGGCCCAGCTGCGCTTCTGCGTCGACACCGTCGGCGTGGAGCGCATCCTGTACTCCGTCGACTACCCCTTCATCGGCAACGACGACGCCGCGACGTTCCTGGAGCAGGCCGACCTGCCCGAGAAAGCGAAGCAGGCCATCGCGCACGGCAACACCGAGCGACTGCTGGGGCTCGCGTAACCCTCTGCGTAGCAGCCTTGCGGGCCAGCTCAGCCGGCGCTGGTGGCGTACTGCCAGAAGTCGCGCATCCACTGGGGCGGGACCGGGCTGTCCGCGGCGACCTGGGTGAGCAGGATGGCGATGGTGCCGGTGGACGGGGTGACGTGGGCCGACGTTCCGGTGCCACCGACCCAGCCGTAGCGCCCGGGCACGTTCCAGGGGTCGATGGGCGCGACGTCGACCGAGCCGCCGAAGCCCCAGCCCTGGCCCTCCAGGAAGAGCTGGCCGAGTTCGCGCTGGCGCTGGGTGGTGTGATCGGTGGTCATCAGCCGGACTGAACCGGCCGTCAGCAGCCGCTTACCGCCGGCCGCGGTGCCCCCGGCCAGCAGCATCCGGCCGAACGCGAGCCAGTCGCCTGCCGTCCCGGCCAGCCCGCCGTTGCCGAGCGGGAAAGCGGGTTGCGTGCTCCACTGGCCGTCCGGACCGTCGGCCAGCTCCAGTTGGCCGCCCGGACCGGTCTGGTAATAGCTGGTGAACCGATCGCGCTTGGCCGCCGGGACCTCGAACGCGGTGTCGGTCATGCCCAGCGGCTCGAATATTCGCCCGGCCAGGAAGTCGGGCAGCGACTGGCCAGCGACGCGGGCGACCAGGATCCCCTGCAGGGTGGAGCAGGTGTCGTACAGCCAGGCGTCGCCCGGCTGGTACAGCAGCGGAATCTGGGCCAGCTCCGCAATCCAGGTATCCGGCGGCGGGGAGCTGGCCACCTCGCGGCCGTCCTTCTGCACCGAGAACAATTGCTGGATCGCCGGCAGCGAGAAATCGGACGCGAACCCGTAACCCGCTTGCGAGCTGAGCAGGTCGAAGACGGTGATCGGCCGGGTCGCCGGTACAACGTCATCGACCGCGCTGGCGGGGGTGCGGACGACCTTGGGCTCCGCCAGTTCGGGCAGCCACGGGGCGACCGGGGCATCGAGCCCGAGCTGGCCGGCCTCGACCAGCATCATGATCGCCGCGGCGGTGATGGGCTTGGTGACCGAAGCGAGCCGGAAGATGGAATCCCGGGCCATCGGGGCGCCGTCCGTGGCCACGGAGCCGGCCACCGCCACCTCGGTGTGGTCTCCGCGCGCCACCAGGCCTACCCGCTCCGGGCAGCGTTCCGTCGCCGACGTATCGGCTCAGCAGGTCCTGCAGGTCAGGCCTGGCTCTCCTTCTCTTCGGCGTGGTCACAGGACAGACCCGGTGGCGGAGCGGAAGTCATCGCCCGGTGTGAAGCCGGGTCAGCCCGGCCGCCTGGTCTGGGTGACGAAGCCGATCAGCTCGCGGGCCAGGAGTTCCGGCTGGTCCTCCGGGACCAGCGCTGGGCTTCCGGGCGGGCCTGCGAGGCGCGCCACTCGACGATCGCGACGACGGCGGCGACTACGGCGACGGCCAGCGCGATGAGCTCGATCACCAGGGCCAGCAGTACCGCGGTCGCGGCCAGGATGATGGGGCCCGGCGGCACCGCCCCGTACTTAACGCCGGTGGCGATCTGCACGACGATGGCCGCTATCGCGACCAGGAGCGCGGCAATCTCCGCGCGCACCGGAACGGACCGGGTGAAAGACAGGGACATGGTTCGATCTCCTCAATAACGAAGGTTTTACGGGGCAGGGGCCGACAGTCAGCTGGACTTGACCTCGGTGCGGCTGACCCGGACGACGCCGATCACCAGCGGCACGAAGATCCAGATGGCCGCGGCGGCGAGCAGCTGGAGCCAGCCCGTGCCGGTGATGTTGTGCGTGTAGAGCGGCGATTGGGCCTGGTTCAGGTCGACCCACGGGGCGGCGTGCTTCAGCGCGGCGGTGGAGAACAGCAGGCTCCACAGGCTCGGCACGATGTAGTACAGGACGAGCGCGGCCGGGGTGGCCAGCAGGGCCATGCCGAACGCGATCCCTTCCACCAGCCCAGTCAGCTGCACCAGGACGATCTCGCCGAAGCCGGACGCGCCGAGTGCCCAGCTGCCGGAACCGTGCCGCAGCCCGCCCAGCAGGTTGCCCAGCGCGGCCGCGGCGAACGCGATAACGATCACCGTCAGCCCGAGCGCAATGACCGCGGTGAACTTGGCCCGGAGCACCCGGCCGCGGTCGGGTACCAGGGTGAAAGTGACCAGCCCGGTGCGCTGGCTCCATTCACTGGTGATGGCCAGGATCCCGATGGCGGGCAGCAGGATCTTCTGCGGGCTCTGGGTGTAGTCCAGCAGCTTGCTGAAGGTCAGGTTGTCTGGCTTGGCCGCGAACAGCGTCACCGCGACGACGACCGGGGTGATCGCGATGATCGCGGCCAGCAGCCAGCGGCTGGCTCTGGTATCGGTGAGCTTGCGCAGCTCGGTGTGCACCAGCCGCGTGAACGGTATCGGGGTGCCGGCCTCGGCCCCGCGTATGGGGGCCCGGGTCGCGGTGGCGGTCATCGGGTCACGTCCTCTCGCGCGTCGTCCGCGGTCAGCTGCAGGAACAGCTCTTCCAGCCCGCCGCCGCCAGCCCGCAGCTCGGCCAGCACCACGCCGGCCCCGGCGGCGATACGCGCCACCTGCTCCGCGCCGGCCGGCGTGACATATCCGCCGGCCTCGGCCGGCCGGAACGACAGCCCGGCTGCGTCCAGGGCCGCAGCCAGTGCGGCGCCGTCCGTGGCGCGCACGTAGGTCCCGGCCGCCTCGATCAGCTGCTGCCTGCTGCCACTGGCCACGATGCGGCCGCGGCCGATGACGACCAGTTCGTCGGCCACCGCCTCCACCTCGCGCAGCAGGTGCGAGGACAGCAGCACCGCGCCGCCGCGGTCGGCGAAGTCACGCATCAGCCCGCGCATCCAGGCGATGCCGGCCGGGTCCAGCCCGTTGGCCGGCTCGTCCAGGATGAGCACCTGGGGGTGGCCGAGCAGGGCGTGCGCGATGCCCAGCCGCTGCCGCATGCCCAGCGAATAGGTGCCGGTGCGCCGGCTCGCCTCAGCCGCGGACAGGCCGACCAGGCCGACCATTTCCTCGGCCCGCCGCGCGGGCAGGCCCATCAGCAGTGCGCTGACGGCGAGGACCTCGCGGCCGGTGCGGCCGGCGTGCTGGGCGGCCGCGTCCAGCAGCACCCCGACCCGGAGTCCGGGATTGGGCATGCGGGTGTACGGGCCGCCGAGCACCCGGGCCTGGCCGGCGGACGGCCGGGTAAGCCCGGTCAGCATCCGTAGCGTGGTCGACTTGCCCGCTCCGTTCGGCCCGAGAAAGCCGGTCACCGTGCCGCGGCGCACCGTGAACGACACGCCGTCAACGGCGGTATAGGCCCCGTAGGTTTTGCGCAGGCCGACCACCTCGATCGCAGCCTCGCCCGCGTCGCCCGCCTCGCCCGCCTGGCCCGGCTGCGCGGATGTCGCGGTGGTCATGGGAGTCTCCTCGGGAGTCCAGCCGGCCCGAGCGGTTCGGGCCGCGGTTTCACCCTCGTTGACCCGCCGTCGCGCTGTCGTCGGCGCGGGCGCGTAACTTCCGGCTACGCGCCCGGGCGTACCAGGCCGGACTGATACGCGAACACCACCAGCTGGGCGCGGTCCCGGGCCCCGAGCTTGAGCATCGCCCGGCTGACGTGGGTGCGCGCGGTCGCGGGACTGAGCACGAGCTCCGCGGCGATCTCGTCGTTGGTCAGGCCCTGTGCGACCAGGGCGACCACCTCCTGCTCGCGGCCGGTGAGCACCTGCATACTCGCGGGGGTCAGCGGCGGCCGCTGCGGACGGGCGGCGAACTCGGCGATCAGCCGCCGGGTGACGCTGGGCGACAACAGCGCCTCGCCCGCCGCGATCTCCCGCACCGCGCGGATCAGCTCGGCGGGCTGAGTGTGCTTGACCAGGAATCCGCTGGCCCCGGCGCGCAGGCCCTCGAAGACGTACTCGTCCAGCTCGAACGTGGTCAAGATGAGGATCTTCACCGCCGTCAGCGCCTCATCGGCGGCGATGTCGCGGGTGGCGGCCAGCCCGTCGACGCCGGGCATCCGGATGTCCATCAGCACCACGTCCGGCCGGGTCTGGGCGGCCAGCTGGTGCGCGGCGGCGCCGTCGCCGGCCTCCCCCACCACCATGATGTCGTCCTCGGCGTCGAGGAGCAGCCGGAAGCCCGCGCGCACCAGCGGCTGGTCGTCAGCCAGCAGGACCCGGATCACCGAGCCCGGCTCCACACCGCCCGCACGGCGAACCCACCCTGCGAGGTGGGCGAGGCCTCCAGCCGGCCGCCGGTGGCGGCGACCCGTTCGTGCATCCCGCGCAGGCCCACTCCGGTGCCGGCCGTTCCGGCCGCCTGGGCCGGCCCGGGATCGCTGACCTCGACCAGCAGGGCGCCGTCCGGCTCGGCGTAGAGGGCGTTCAGGCGGAAGTCCCGCCGCT
>CAXUJF010000117.1:0-12755 GCA_964250865.1 uncultured Streptosporangiaceae bacterium | reverse complement strand
CGAGTACGACGCCTACGGCCTGCCCTACAGCAACGCCGGCGATGCGGTCGGCAGCCTGGCCGAGGCGCTCACGGTCATCCGGCGGCTGTGGGACGAGGACCAGCCGTTCGACTTTGACGGCGACTATGTGCACCTGGCCGGGGCGTTCTGCAACCCCAAGCCCGTCCAGCGGCCGCATCCGCCGATCGTGATCGGCGGGCAGGCCAGCGCGACGCTGCGGGTGGTGGCCGAGCACGCCGACGTGTGGAACTTCCCCGGTGGCGACGTCGAGGCCGCCCTGCGCCGGGGCGAGCTGCTGGACCGCTACTGCGCCGACATCGGCCGCGACCCCGCCGCGATCACCCGATCCCTGGTCCTGCCGGTCTCCTACGACGATCCCGGCCCCACCCGGGACACGATCATTAAGGCGGCCACGGCCGGCTTCGGGCACCTCGTCCTGTCCCTGCCCGCCCCGTTCCCTGAGCAAGTCGCCCAGTGGGTGGCCAGCGAGCTCATCGACGAGGTCACCACCGAGCTTTTCGAGCAGGCCGGTAACGAGGCCTGACGCTGAAGCTGGCGGGCCTGCGCCAGCGTGACCGACGTGTGCCTGGTCAGCTGCACCTCAAGGGCCGGCTCGAGCAGCGCGCGCAGGTCCGCGGTGAACTGGCGCTGGGTAGCGGGCGGCCAGGTCAGGAACGCCGCCCGGGTACTTTCCAGGGCGATGACGCTGGCCGCGGGCAAGACGGCCTGCTGGCGATCGCCCAGGCAGGCCGGCGGCTTGAACAGGCCGCTGGCCGCGATCACCGCGGGATCGGAGGGCCGCCTTTCCCAGGCGCCGCCGGTGTCACCGTGCGCGACCCACAGGTCATCGAGGGCCGCACCGAAGGGATCGGCATAGTGCTCGTGGGTGTCGGCCAGGGCGAGCCAGCCGCCGGGCCGCAGCAGCCGGGCGGGCTTGGCGAACGCGACCCCGGGATCGACCCAGTGGAACGCGGTGCCCGAGATGACCAGGTCGAACGACCCCTGCGGCGCATCCAGCTCCTCGAACGAGGTGACCTCGAAACGGACTCCCGCGTCCGCCAGCCGCCGCCGGGCCGCCGCGACCATGGACGGGCCCGGGTCGATCGCGGTCAGCCGGAAGCTGGAGTAGGCCAGCCGCTCGGTGAGCTGACCGGTCCCGCAGCCGACTTCCAGCACCGCAGCGCCGGGGCCGAGCCCCGCGGTCGCGCCGATGAAATCGACGATGTGCGCCGGGTACCCGGGACGGGACCGCTGGTACCGGTCGGCGATGCCGTCGAACAAGGTCCGCTGGTGGTGCCGCTTGGCCTGGTCCTGCTCAGATTCAGCTCCGCCCGTCACAGAGCAGAAACTACCTCCGCGCGCCGACGTAGGCGGCCAGATGCTCACCGGTGAGGGTCGAAGCGCTACCTACCAGGCCGGCCGGGGTGCCCTCGAACACGATCCGGCCGCCGTCGTGGCCGGCGCCGGGGCCGAGGTCGATGATCCAGTCGGCGTGGGCCATGACCGCCTGGTGATGCTCGATGACGATGACCGACCTGCCCGAGTCGACCAGCCGGTCGAGCAGGGCCAGCAGTTGCTCGACGTCGGCCAGATGCAGGCCGCTGGTCGGCTCGTCCAGGACGTAGATCTCGCCGTTGCCTCCCATGTGGGTGGCCAGCTTGAGCCGCTGCCGCTCGCCACCAGACAGCGTAGTGAGCGGCTGGCCGATGGTGAGATAACCCAGGCCGACGTCGGCCAGCCGTTCCAGGATGGCGTGCGCGGCCGGAGTGCGCGCCTCGCCCGCGCCGAAGAACTCCAGCGCCTCGTTCACCGCCATGGCCAGCACCTCGCTGATGTCACGGCCGCCGAGATGATAGTCCAGCACCGAGGTGTCGAACCGCTTGCCGCCGCACACCTCACAGGTGGTGGCCACCCCGGCCATGATCCCCAAGTCGGTGTAGATGACGCCGGCGCCGTTGCAGTTCGGGCAGGCTCCCTCGGAGTTCGAGCTGAACAGGGCCGGCTTCACCCCGTTGGCCTTGGCGAACGCTTTGCGGATCGGGTCCAGCAGGCCGGTGTAGGTCGCCGGGTTGCTGCGCCGCGAGCCCTTGATCGGGGCCTGGTCGACCGAAATCACCCCGTCCCGGCCGGACACCGAGCCACTAATCAGCGAGCTCTTGCCCGAGCCCGCCACCCCGGTGATGACGGCCAGCACACCCAGCGGGATGTCGACCGTCACGTCCTGCAGGTTGTGCAGGCTGGCCCCGCATACCTCCAGCGCGCCCGACGGTGCCCGCACCGAGTCCTTCAGCGCGGCCCGGTCGCCCAGGTGCCGGCCGGTGATGGTGCCGCTGGACCGCAGCCCCGCCACGGTGCCCTCGAAGCAGACCGTGCCGCCCGCCGGGCCGGCCCCGGGGCCGAGGTCGACGACGTGGTCGGCGATCTGGATCATCTCCGGCTTGTGCTCCACGACCAGCACCGTGTTGCCCTTGTCCCGCAGCTGCAGCAGCAGGTCGTTCATGCGCGCGATGTCATGCGGGTGCAACCCGACGGTCGGCTCGTCGAACACGTAGGTCACGTCGGTGAGTGACGACCCGAGCTGGCGGATCATCTTGGTGCGCTGCCCCTCACCGCCGGACAGCGTGGCCGTCGGCCGGTCCAGTGACAGGTAGCCCAGGCCGATCTCGGTGAACGAGTCCAGGTGCTGCTTCAGCGCGGCGATCAGCGGCGCCGCCGACGGCTCGTTCAGACCGCCGGCCCAGGCGGCCAGGTCGCTGATCTGCATCGCGGATGCGTCGGCGATGCTGATGCCGTTGATCTTGGCGGACCGGGCCGCCGCACTCAGCCGGGTGCCGCCGCACTCGGGGCAGGCGGTGAACGTGACCGCGCGGTCCACGAACGCCCGGATGTGCGGCTGCATCGCCTCGGGGTCCTTGGACAGCATCGACCGCTGGATCCGCGGGATCAGTCCCTCGTAGGTCATGTTGATGCCGGCGATCTTCATCCGGACCGGCTCGTGATGCAGGAAGTCGTTCAGTTCCTTCTTAGTGAACTTGCTGACCGGCTGGTCCGGGTCGAAGAAGCCGGACTCGGCGTAGAGCCGGGAGTTCCAGCCGCCGCCGGTGTACCCGGGGACGGTGATCGCGCCCTCGCTGAGCGACTTGCTCTCGTCGTACAGCTCGGCCAGGTCAATGTCGTTGACCGTCCCCCGGCCCTCGCAGCGCGGGCACATGCCGCCGATGACCTGGAAGCTGCGCCGCTCCTTCACCGTCTTCCCGGCCCGCTCGAACTTGACCGCACCGGCGCCGCTGACCGAGGCTACGTTGAACGAGAAGGCCTGAGGTGAGCCGATGTGCGGCTTCCCCAGCCGGCTGAACAGGATCCGCAGCATCGCGTTGGCGTCGGTGGCGGTGCCGACCGTGGACCGCGGGTCGGAGCCCATCCGCTGCTGGTCGACGATGATCGCGGTGGTCAGCCCCTCGAGCACGTCGACGTCGGGCCGGGCCAGTGACGGCATGAAACCCTGCACGAAGGCGCTGTACGTTTCGTTGATCAGGCGCTGCGACTCGGCCGCGATCGTGCTGAACACCAGCGAGCTCTTGCCTGAGCCGGAGATCCCGGTGAACACGGTCAGCCGCCGCTTCGGCAGCTCGACGCTGATGTCCTTGAGGTTGTTCTCGCGCGCGCCATGCACCCGGATCAGATCGTGACTGTCGGCCGCGCTCGCCGCCGCCTGCTGGTCCGCCCTCGTGGCCGTGCTCATCGTGGCTCCATCCGCCCGTCGACACCGCAGGCGCCGGTGACACCCACGCCCCTCAGGCTAGCCGCAGCCCGGTGACCTGCTCTTCTCCAAACCTGCCCTCCCCCGGGCTCTCGATGAGGTTTCTGGGTTCTGGCCGGTGCGGGTTTTGCTCACGCTTCTTGCTGTTATCAGATTATGAGCCGAGGGGCCGAGGGGAGAGGAGTGAAGGGGGGCGGCGACGGGGCCCGGCTACCCCGAGCCGCTCAGCTTGGTCGCCACGGTGAGGAACGTTTCCGCTTCCCTCTGGTGGCCCAGGCTCAGCAGGAACAGCCCGGTGGACACCCGCTCGGTGAACGCCCACTCCCAGATCGCCTCGGGGTCGATCCGGGCCAGTTCCCCGGCCCGGCGGCAGCGGCCGCGCGCGATCGCCGTGGCGATCCGGGGATCCTTGGTCAGCAGGTCGTCGTTGAAGTCCCGCAGGATGACCCCGAGGTCATGCGCGGGTTCTGAGGCCAGCCCTTCGGGATCGATGAGCCGGAACGACCCGTCGCTGGCTTGCAGCAGGTTGAACGGATGCGCGTCGCCGTGCACCAGAACGGATTGACTCAAACCCAGCGCAGCCTCGCGCACGGCGGCGCAGCGAGCCGCTTCGGCGATGGTCGCCTCGGGACAGGGCTGGGACAGTTCCTCCCAGCCCGAGACCACGAAGTCCGCCAGCCAGCGGGCCTTGGCCGCCCCGTCGGGCAGAGCGTCGGGATCTGGCAGCGTATCGGCGGGCATGGGGCGCCAGCCGCGGGCCACCGTGTGCACCAGGGCGTCCAGTTGCTGCGGCACCGGCCAGCTCAGGCGGCCCAGCGGGTTCCCCAGCCGTTCGAGCAACATGGCCTGCCGTGACGGGTCGAACCGCAGCAGCGCGACGTACGGATCGCCGTCGGCCATCCGCAGGGTGCGCAGCTCCTGGCCGAACGGGGAGAACCCGCTGATCGCGGGCAGCGCCACCTTGAGCACGACCGGGCTGCCGTCAGCCCGCGTCGCCTCGGCCACGTACGCGGCGTTCCCGCCGGCCAGCGCGCCGCCCAAGGTGATCGACCAGTCCGACTCGAGGCCGGCCAGCAGGTCCGGCAGGTCCGCGAGCCAGTGCTCCCCGGCCTCCCCCGCCGCCCGCAGCGACTGGGTCACCCGTTCCGGCAGGCGCACCGCCCCCGCCTCCCCCGCCATCACCGGGCGGGCGGCGCGCCGGAGCGCCGGGTGGCCTTGCCGAGGGTCTGCATGAACCCCAGCATGGCATTTGTCCCGGTGTGCGTGGGTCGGCAACCGGGCTTAGGCTCGCTTGCTTCTTGCTGTTATCAGCGAAGGGTGTGGGGGAAACGCCGCCCTGGCCCACATCGATTCCAGGTGAGATCATCAGTCTCATGGCCAGGACCTACCGCCTCGGGCCGATCCGGCAGACCGTCAACTCGGTGATGACGGTGCTGATCCGGGCGGGCCTGGGCGGATCGGCGAACTATCTGCTGACCACGATCGGCCGGCGGACCGGCCAGCGGCGGACCACCCCGGTCACGCTGCTCGAGAACGCGGACGGGCGCTGGCTGGTCTCCCCCTACGGCAACGTGAGCTGGGTCTACAACGTCCGGGCCAACCCGGAGATCACCCTGCAGCGCGGCAACCGGACCGAGACCGTACGGGCCGAGGAGGTAGCGCCGGAGACGGCCGGCCCGGTGCTCAAGCAGTACCTGGACCAGGTCCGGATCACCGCGCCCTACTTCGACGTGCGGGTCAAGGACCCGGTACCGGCGTTCGTCCAGGAGGCCCGCCAGCATCCGGTGTTCCGGCTGAACGGCCCGCAGCTCGCCGCCTGACCACCAGCCGCCTGGCCAGCGGGCCGGACTCAGTCGGTCCCGGACTCCATTGCGGCCCGGTCCAGCAGTTCGTCCTCGCCCAGCCCGTTGCCGCCAGAGGCGATGGCCGCGGCACCGCCGGTGGCCATGGCCCCGATCAGCCCGGTGGAAGCCGCCTGCGCGGCGCCGATGAGCGCCGGGTGGCTGCTGCCGACCATGCCCAGCCCGGCGTACTGCTCCAGCCGGGAGCGGGAGTCGGCGATGTCGAGGTTGCGCATGGTCAGCTGGCCGATCCGGTCGGACGGCCCGAACGCGGCGTCCTCGACCCGCTCCATGGACAGCTTGTCCGGGTGGTAGCTGAACACCGCGCCGGTGGTGTCCAGGATCGAATAGTCCTCGCCCCGCCGCAGTCGCAGCGTGACCTCACCGGTCACTGCGGTGCCAACCCAGCGCTGCAGCGACTCGCGCAGCATCAGCGCCTGCGGGTCCAGCCAGCGGCCCTCGTACAGCAGCCGTCCCAGCCGCCGTCCTTCGTTGTGGTAGCTGGCCAGGGTGTCCTCGTTGTGGATCGCGTTGACCAGCCGCTCGTAGGCCGCGTGCAGCAGGGCCATGCCCGGGGCTTCGTAGATGCCGCGGCTCTTGGCCTCGATGATCCGGTTCTCGATCTGGTCGGACATGCCCATGCCGTGCCGGCCGCCGACGGCGTTGGCCTCGGTCACCAGGTCGACGGCGGAGACGAACTCCTTGCCGTTGATGGCGATCGGCCGGCCCTGGGCGAAGGCGACGGTCACGTCCTCCGCGGGGATCTCGACGTCGGGGTCCCAGAACTTGGCCCCCATGATCGGCTCGACCAGCTCGATGCCGTTGTCGAGGTGCTCCAGTGACTTGGCCTCATGGGTGGCGCCCCAGATGTTCGCGTCGGTGGAGTAGGCCTTCTCAGTGCTGTCCCGGTACGGCAGGTCGCGGGCCAGCAGCCATTCCGACATCTCCTTGCGGCCGCCGAGCTCGCTGTAGAAGTCGGCGTCCAGCCACGGCTTGTAGATCCGCAGCGCGGGGTTGGCCAGCAGGCCGTAACGGTAGAACCGTTCGATGTCGTTGCCCTTGAAGGTCGAGCCGTCGCCCCAGATCCGCACGTCGTCCTCGAGCATGGCCCGGACCAGCAGGGTGCCGGTGACGGCCCGGCCGAGCGGCGTGGTGTTGAAGTACGCGCGGCCGCCGGACCGGATGTGGAACGCGCCGCACGCCAGCGCGGCCAGCCCCTCCTCGACCAGGGCCTCGCGGCAGTCGACCAGCCGGGCGATCTGCGCGCCGTAGGCCGCGGCCCGGCCCGGCACCGAGCCGATATCGGGCTCGTCGTACTGGCCGATGTCAGCGGTATAGGTGCACGGCACGGCCCCCTTCTCGCGCATCCACGCGACCGCGACCGAAGTGTCGAGACCGCCGGAGAAGGCGATGCCGACCCGTTCACCAACTGGCAGAGAGCTAAGGACCTTGGACACAAATGAAATTATATGCATAAGACTGCATGATCATGCACCCGGGTTACGGCAATCGATCCTCCCCGTTAACAACGCCACCCGCTTCTTGCTGTTATCACGCCGGGGCGAGGTGAAGCTTGAGCTACAGGGGCGAGAAGTGGCCCGCCTCTTGCTGTTATCAGGCGGTGGAGTCGGGCCCGGGCAGGGCCGGGGGCGAGAGGCCCGGCCACGAACGGCCGCTAATGACTTGCGGAACAAGTTGTATGGACACAACAGTTGAGGTGGCTGGCCCGCTGGCCGCCTCGCCTCGACGACCGGAGAACGACCACCATGTGTTCCGCCTGCGGCATCCCGACGCACGTCCTCGAGCTGGAGGAGGTCGCGCCCTCGGATGAGATGACCGCGCTGAGCGCTGGTACGCCGCCGCCGGCCAAGTTCGCGGCGCTGCGGAACAAGGATTGCCGGCCGTACCTGTTCGGGGCGGCGCTGGCCATGATGGCCGACAACATCGAGCATGTCATCACCTACTGGGTGCTGTGGCAGAAGTTCCACTCCCCCGCGCTGACCGGCTTCGAGGTCATCAGCCACTGGGTGCCGTTTTTGCTGTTCTCGGTGTACTTCGGCTCACTGGCCGACCGGTATGACTGCCGCCGCCTGATCCAGGGCGCGCAGGTGCTGTTCATGATCGTGTCGGCCCTGTGGGGCGTGTTCTTCCTGACCAACTCGCTGACCATCTGGGAAGCCTGCCTGCTGCTGATCCTGCACGGCTGCGCGGGCGCGATGTGGGGCCCCGGCGAGCAGCTGATGCTGCACGACTTCGTGGGGCGGGCGGAGCTGCCCAGCGCGGTCCGGCTGAACTCCACCTTCCGCAGCCTGGGCGTCCTGTTCGGGCCGGTGGTGGGGTCGGTGCTGCTGCTGGGTCTGGGCCCGGTACGCGGGATCTTCGTCAACATCGCGATCTACCTGCCGCTGACGCTGTTCCTGTTCCGGACCAAGTTCACCGGCCACACCCGCGACCGCGGGGTGCCCCGGGCCCGGGTCGGGCTGGTCGAGTCGCTGCGGGTGCTGCGCCAGATCCGGTCCAACCGGGTCATCGTGTCCATGATCATCCTGGGCGGCCTGGGCTCCTTCTTCATCGGCGCCTCGCTGCAGACCTCGATGCCGATCTTCGCCCACGATTTCGGCCTGGGCAGCGCGGGCCTCGCCTACGGAGTGCTGCTGTTCGCCAACGGACTGGGCGGGGTCATCGGCGGCGTGCTGCTGGAGGTGACCGGCCGGATCACACCGACCGTCACGGCGGCCGTAGTGAGCACAGCGATCTACGGGGTGACCACGCTGTTCTTCGCCTTCACCGCGAACTACGCCATCGCGCTGATCATGCTGCTGATCAGCGGGGTGGCCAACCTGGCCTCGATGTCGATCGGGCAGACCGTGGTGCAGCTGCTCGCCCCACCCCAGGACCGCGGCCGGGTGGTCGGCCTGTACGGGGTGTCGGCCAACGGGCTGCGGGCCGGCAGCGGGTTCACCGTCGGCCTGCTCGGCGCGGCGATCGGGATCCACTGGTCGCTCGGGCTGAGCTCGGCCGCACTGTGCGTGGGCACGGTCGCGGCCGGGTGGTACGCGTTGCGCCGGCCCCGTAATCAGGGGCCGCCTGAGACGATGACCGTAACTACTCAGCGGGAGCGACTATGAGCGATGGCGTCCTGGATAGGTTCGCGCTTCCCGGCCGTAAGGCCGTGGTGACCGGGGCCAGCCGCGGCCTGGGCAAGGCGTTCGCCACCGCACTGGCCCAGGCGGGCGCGGACGTGGCCGTGGTGGCCCGCACCGAGTCCGACATCAAGACGGCCGCCACCGACATCGCCGCAGCCACCGGGCGCAAGGCCGTCCCGGTGGTGGCCGACGTGACCCTGCGGGCGGATGTGGAGCGGATGATCGCCGAGGCGGCCGACGGGCTCGGCGGGGTCGACATCCTGGTCAACAACGCCGGCGTGTGCTTCCACCGGCCCGCGTTCGAGGTGCCCGACGAAGAGTGGCGCCAGGTGTTCGACGTCAACGTGTACGAGCTGTGGGTGGCCAGCACCGAGGCGGCCCGGCGGATGGCCGCGGCCGGGGGCGGCGCGATCGTCAACGTGGGGTCGATCTCCTCGATCATCGTCAACCGGCCTCAGTGGCAGCCGGCCTACAACGCCTCCAAGGCGGCGGTCCATCAGCTGACCAAGTCGCTGGCGGCCGAATGGGCTCCGCACGGCATCCGGGTCAACGCGCTGGCCCCGGGTTACGTCAAGACCGAGATGGCCCCGGTCGACCGCCCGGAGTTCCGCCGCCACTGGATCGAGGACGTGCCGCAGCAGCGCTACGCCACGCCGGAGGAGATCGCGCCCAGCGTCGTCTACCTGGCCAGCGAGGCCAGCGCGTTCATGACCGGCTCCGTGCTGGTCATCGACGGCGGCTACACGATCTACTGAGGGCCCGGGGAAGACCAGAGGAGGCGCGAACGACGATGCCCGAGTTGCAGCGCCTGGCTGCGGGCCATGCTCCGGCGGTCCTGGCTTTCGAGCGGGCCAACCGGGCCTGGTTCGCGGCCTCGATCTCCGATCGCGGCGACGAGTTCTTCGCCCAGTTCAGCGACCAGTACCGGGCCCTGCTGGCCGATCAGGAAGCGGGCCGGGCCGCATACCACGTGCTCGTGGCCGACGACGGCTCGGTCCTGGGCCGGTTCAACCTGATCTTCACCGGCGACGGCGGGGCCAAGCTCGGCTACCGGGTCGCGCAGCAGGCTGCCGGGCGGGGCGTGGCCACCGCGACCGTCCGGGAACTGTGCCAGCGGGCGGCGGCGAGCTACGGGCTGCGTACCCTGCGGGCGGCCACCGCCGACACCAACGCCGCGTCCCGTAAGGTGCTGGCCCGGTCCGGGTTCGTCCCCGTGGGCCCGGCCGATCCGGCCGAAATAGGCGGTAAGCCGGGGACCTGGTATCAGCGCGACCTGGCAGACTGCCCCCATGGTTGATTCGTTCGCGTCGCGGTTCGCGGCGGTCCGCGAACGGCGGGGACCGCTGGTGTGGGGGCTGGACCCGTCCGGTGCGCTGCTGGAGGACTGGGGGCTCGGGGACACCCCGGACGGGCTGGACCGGTTCGCCGACCTGGTGGTGCCGGTGGCGGCTGAGTCGATTGGCCTGGTCAAGCCGCAGTCTGCGTTCTACGAGCGGCACGGCTGGCGCGGGCTGCGCACGCTGGCCCGGCTGACCAGCGAGGCCCGCGCGGCCGGGCGGCTGGTCATCCTGGACGTGAAGCGGGGCGACGTCGGGTCGACCAACGACGCCTACGCGCAGGCTTACCTGAGCAAGGGCCCGGATGCCGCGTTCCAGGCCGACGCGATCACCGTGCACCCCTACCTCGGGCTCGGGGCGATGGGGGCGTTCGTGACCCGGGCCCATGAGTCCGGCCGCGGCCTGCTGGTCGTCACCCGGTCCTCCAACCCCGAGGGCCGCTCGATCCAGGCCGCCCGGTCCGAGGACGGGACCGTCGAGGAAACCCTGATCCGCGACATCGGCCGGCTCAACACCGAGCTGACCCCGGGCGAACTGGGCCCGGTCGGTGCGGTCGTGGCCGCGGCCCGCCAGCTGCCCGCACTGCCGCTGGCCGACATGTCCGGGCTGTTCCTGGTGCCGGGGGTCGGCGCCCAGGGCTACACCCCGCGGGACGTCGCCGAGACGTTCGCGGAGTGCCCGGAACGGGTCCTGCCGTCGGCGTCCCGCAGTCTGCTGGCGGCCGGCCCGGACCCGGCCCGGCTGCACGATGCGGTGGTCAGCCTGGCCCGCCAGTTCGTGGCGCCGTAATTAATTTTCGGTAACTCGCCCGGATAAGTACCGTTGGCCGGAGATGCTGGATAGCTGAACTTCGTACTCCGGCTGTGGCAGTGATCGTCAACGGGGCTGTCGCTGCGGCTGAGGTACGCCGACGGGGGATGAGGTTCCTCAGCTAGTGAGCGGCAGCACGGGGGCTGACGTCGCGCAGAAGATCGCGACCGAAGCCGCAGACGACCACGCCAGCCGGGACGAACGGGGTAAACCGCGCTGGCGTACTGCTGCGCGCCTGGCCATGGTGGCGATCCTGGGCGGGATGGTGGTCATCTACCACCGGAATCTGTTCCGCTCGTTCGGGGCGCTCCGGCACCTGAGCGGCCGGTGGTTCGTGCTGGCGGCGGCGGCCGAGATGGCCTCGGTGCTGTCGTTCGCGTTCAGCCGCCGCGGGCTGCTGCAGGCCAGCGGCCGGCCACCCAGCCGCTGGGCGATGATCCGGATCACCTACGCGGGCAGCGCCCTGTCCATGTCGCTGCCGTTCGCGGGCACCGGGCTGGCCGCCGTCTACGAGTTCCGGCAGTTCCGCCGCCGGGGCGTGGACTCGGCCACCGCGGGCTGGGCGCTGGCCCTGTCCGGGATCTTCTCCACCTCGTCGCTGGCCGTGCTGCTGGTGGCCGGGGCCATCCTGGGCGGCGCGAGCATGGGCGCCGTGGCCGGGTTCGCCGGGGCCGCGATCTACCTGGCCCCCGGGGCGGTGGTGCTGCTGGCCATCCGGTACGAACGGGTCCGCACCTGGCTCAGCCAGCTGTTCGTCCAGCTGGCCCAGGGGGTCCAGCGGCTGCCCCGCAGCCCGGGCCTCCGGGCCCGGCTGGAGGACTTCCCGGTCAAGCTGGAAGGCTTCCTGGACCGGATCGCCAGCCTGCGCCTGCCGGCCCGCGGCTATCTGACCGTGTTCGGGCTGGCCACGCTGAACTGGGCCGCCGACTGCTCGGCGCTGGCCCTGGCCATCCAGGCCACTGGGCTGCCGGTGCCGTGGCATGCGCTGCTGCTGGCCTACGGAGCCGGCGCGGCCGTGGGCAGCACCGGCCTGACCCCGGGCGGGTTCGGCCTGGTCGAGGTCACGGTGGCCGCCGCGCTGACCGCGGGCGGTATGCCCTCCTCGGGCGCCCTGGCCGCCGTGCTGGCCTACCGGCTGGTCAACTTCTGGCTGGTCCTGGCGATCGGCTGGCTGATCATGCTGCGGCGGGACCGGATCCGCCGGACCTGACCGGGCCCGCACCGGAATCCCCGCACGTCAGGGCGTGTTTGTCCGTGACGAGCTCATTAATAATATTGATTTAACAAACTCCCAGGGGGCGAGACCATCTCTGCCATGCCGACCCTGTCCGAACTCGAGCAGGACCCGCACGCGGCCCTGGGCCGCCTGCGTGCGCAGTCGCCGGTGGCGTGGGTCCCGGCGCTGGACGGGTGGCTGGTCACCGGCTACGCCGAGGCCGTCGCGGTGATGCGGGACAGCCGCACGTTCACCGTCGATGACCCGCGGTTCTCCACCGCCCGGGTCGTCGGCCCGAGCATGCTGTCGCTGGACGGAACCGCGCACGGCCGGCACCGGTCACCGTTCTTCGCCGCGTTCCACCGGGGCGGCGCGGCCGAGCGGCTGCCCGCGTTCGCCGAGGCGGAGGCCCGCCGGTTGGTCGACGCGATCCGGCCGGCCGGGGCGGCCGACGTGCGGCGCGAGGTGTCCGGGCCGCTGGCGGTGGCCGTGGTCACCGAGGCCCTGGGCCTGGGCGACGTGGCCCCGGCCGAGATCCTGGCCCTCTACACCCGCATCGTCGGCGGGGTCACCGGGCTCTCGGGCGCCCCGGGCGCCCCCGAAAACATCAGCCACCCCGCCAGCCCCCGCCACCCCCCCAGGCAC